>NZ_CP092417.1:2778571-3082857 GCF_023716865.1 Endozoicomonas sp. SCSIO W0465 | reverse complement strand
ACGGGCAACCTGACGGTTGATCTCATTATCCTCAGCCAGCAATATGCGCCCTTTAGGAATAATCTCGCAAAATCGGGTCTCTTCGATGACTTCAGTCTTCGGATTACTCTGGCACTTCAACAGGCGTCGAATGGTCTCTATCAAAACGGAGCGATTGACCGGTTTGATCAGAAAAGCATCGACTTCACCTGAGGCCCTTGCCATAACCTCCTCACGCCCATAGGCCGACACCATAATCAACCTGGGCTGAACAGCAAGATTGAGTTTATGAATACTTTTTGCCAGTTCAATACCGTCGATATCAGGCATTTTCCAATCAAGCAGCACCAGAGAAATGGCCCCATGAACATTGGCATTCTTCACTTTCAGTAACTCAAGCGCTTCGTCACCATGGCCACTCTCCCAGGTCTCACATCCAGATGTTGTCAAATGGCTGATCAGCAGCGCTCTTGCTTCAGGGTTATCATCCACTACAAGCAGACGAACCCCTGCAAGCGACTGTTCCAGTGCCTGAGTCTGATGGGCAACACCCAGCTCAGCGGTAAAGCGAAAAGTACTTCCCTTGCCGGGCTCAGAATCAATAGAGATATCTCCATTCATCATGTAAACCAGGTTTTTACAGATAGCCAACCCAAGCCCGGTACCGCCAAATTTACGGGTTGTTGAACCATCCACCTGAGAAAATGACTGAAACAACTTGCTCTGCTGCTGTTTGCTGATACCAATCCCCGTATCCATTACCGAAAACTGCAGTCTGACAACGTCCTGCCGACTGGAAATCAACTGAACGGATACATTCACTTCACCTTCACTGGTGAACTTGAGTGCGTTATGGGTCAGATTGACCAGTATCTGACCAAGCCGGAGTGGATCACCTCTCAGGTGCCTGGGAACATCAGACTGAATATCATAAGTCAGTGTGAGGCCTTTTTCCCTGGCCTTGATACTGCTGAGGTTATAGACGTTGTCAAAGACACCACCAAGATCAAACTCAATATTTTCCATATTAAGTTTGCCTGCCTCAATCCTTGAGAAATCAAGAATATCGTTAATGATTCCCAGAAGATCATGGGCGGATACCTGAATTTTATTGATGTAATCCCTCTGCTGATAAGAAAGCTTCGTTTCCTGAACCAGATGGCTCAAGCCAATAATCGCATTCATCGGCGTGCGGATCTCATGGCTCATATTGGCCAGAAAATTGCTTTTGGCCTGATTTGCCTGGTCAGCAACTTCTTTCGCCTTGTGCAATGCTTCTTCTGTCTGTTTTCGATCGGTAATATTTCGACCAGAAGCAAAAAGATAACCTTCTCCTTCATATTCCATATAATTCGCGGTCACTTCTACCGGAAAAATGCTGCCATCAGACGTTTTTCTCAGCGTTTCATAAGTCATACCTTTTCTGAGTACCAGTTGCTCCCAGAGTTTCTTCCAGGAACTCCGGGTAACCGCGGGGTTAATATCCATAATCGATAGTGTCATTAACTCTTCCTGAGTGAACCCCAGCGCTTTACAGGCAGACTCATTGACATATTTGTGATAACCGTCCCTGCGAAACCAGTGGATATGATCCCCCGCGTTATCCAGAGAGAAGCGTGCCATTGAAAGCTCTCGTTCTCTTTCAATCTGCTGGGTAATATCCACAATGATGCCAATCACACGCATCGGCTTACCCTGCTCATCCCTGAAAACCACCTTCCCTTTACTGCGAACCGTACAATAGCTGCCATCTTTTTTGCGGATACGGTAAACAAACTGGAACGAGTTATCAGACGTCTCCAGCTGGTGCTCAAAAAAATGAATCGTTGGAATTTTGTCCTCCGGATGAAGCAGCCGTCGCCAGACCCGGATATTTCCCAGCAGCTCTCCGGGCTGGTAACCAAGCATGGTTTGATATCGGGGGCTGAAATACAGATTATCCCTGATGACATCCAAGTCCCAAAGACCATCGGAAGCCGCATCCATTGCCAGCTGATAACGCTCCTCACTGACTCTTAAGGCATCTTCGGCATTTTGCCGGTCACGGGCGACCGCGACCAGCTCACCCATTCGATGCAGCAAATCCATTTCATTGATATAGACCTGATATTTTTCAGGAGTATTAATCAACCCAATGCCACCAACCACACGGCCAAAGAGCATCATAGGGGCATAAACCGCAATAGAAACCCCCAAACCATCAAGAATGGCAGTCCCTGCCAGATCACCCTTTTGCAATATTTCATCACGAACCAGTATATTGACCTGATCCTTTTTCACTGCTCCATATACATCAGTGAAGTCATGGTCAAACAATGGCTCAAAAGCCACCGGATCAGGGTCAGGACAGCATGTCCAATAATGTTCAATTCGAGCTTTAGGCGCCCAGGAGAAGATACAAACAGCTTCAGCATTGAGATAGTTCCCAAGTTGACTCAGAAAATAGTCGATGGCTTGATGAACCGGCTGATCCATGAAATGCCTGGAAATATCACTCAAAAGGCGATCAAGCTCTGAACGAACCCGAAGCCCTTCTTCTGCCTTTTCACGATCGGCAATCTCTATGGTCAAGCGACGATTCCAGTATACGATGAGAATCAATGTCACCAGAATCAATACCAGACCAATGAACAACTCTTTATTGGGCCGCCACATGCCTCCATGAATTGACAGCCAACTGCTTTCAACTAATTCCCGGTCTTCTGGTGTAATGGTATCAACCGCTTTTTCCAGAATAGAGGCCAGTTCAGGAGCGTTGTTTCTCGATGCCATTCTAAAGTCGTAGTTGAATCCAGCTTCAGCAACGACCTGCAAATTAGTTATTTTCATTCGCTCAATTTCATGGCTTGCAGAAGCCAGATTAACGACCATGGCATCAAGAACGCCACTGGCAACCTGATTCAAACCCGTGGCGATATCCGGAATATTGACAAAATTGACTCCCGGACATTTCTGCTGGAAGGTTTCATAAGTGACATAGCCTGGGGCGAAACCAACCCTTTTCCCATTTAAATGGGCTGGAGAGCGGATACTCTTGTCAGAGACACGGGCAAGGATGACTGCGGGTACACTTACCAATGGTTTGGTAAAATTCAGATACCGGCTACGCTCTACCGTTTTCTGTAACATCGCTACTGTATCGACATCGTGCCGATATGCCCGACTCAACGCCTTTGTCCATACGGGATCCTGATGAAGCTGAAAGGTTATACCCAGCCTATCCTCCAACAATTTAAGATAATCTATGGCTATCCCCTGCCATTGTCCTCTTCTGTCAATATAAGAAAATGGAGGTTTATTATTATCAACCAGCACACTGATTACCGGGTTTTCACCTAACCAGCGGCGCTCGGAATCATTCAATTCAACCATTGAACCACTGAGACGAAAATAGCGATCTTTATTACTGATAATCCATCGATTTTCAATGGTACGATACTCATCCGGAGTAATTGCCTGAAAGCCATTATTCAACTCAGGCAATAAGTTCGCAGACCTGTTCAGCAAAAGGCCAGCACCCACCACCTGATTCAGATCAAAGTACTCGCTGGTGCTCACCTCGCCAACCAGACCATGACGATTGAGTGCTGACTGAACAATCACAGGCGCGCCAAGAAATGCGTCTATCTCTCCCGAGAAAAGGCTCTCAATCATCTCAGACACACTGTCATGTCCAATTGGGTAGGCATCTGGTAACCAGCGGCGAACAAACTCCTCCTGACTTGAAGCGCTGATAACACCCAGTTTTTTACCATTCAGCTCAGCCAGGGAATCATCCAGTTTACTGGCGGAGCGAAAATAGATTCGAGTATTCAATCCATAATAGGGGTTTGACAGCGCCATCCACTGGCTTCGTTCGATCGTCGGAGAGACTGCGGCAATAACATCAACCTTACCCTCTTTCAACGCTTCGATACTTTCACCAATTGGGCCCACTCGGAACTTAACCGGCGTTCCTGTTTTTTCTGACCATAAGTTCCAGATATCAACAAAGAGGCCTGAGGGCTTACCCAGTGCATTAATAAAAGACAATGGGGCCAAGGCGGCATCAAGGGCAACCACCAGGCTTTCAGGGTTACACGGTGTAAACCTGAACCAGTCTTCAATCAGGCTGGCCTTATCCTGATCAGATACCTGAGTCATACCCTTTTCAACCATACGGACAAGATCAGGTCGATCAGGAGCGAGAGCTGCTCTGATCTCAACCGGTTGCAGAGGAGTCTGAACAATCTGATACTCATCGGCAGCGCCCAGTCTGGAGACAAAATAGTTCAGACTTGCACGACTACCCAATATTGCATCAACTTCACGGTTAGTTGCTGCATTGACCATCGATGAATAAGAATCGTATGGAACAACAATGGCATCAGCATTAAATTTTTTCAGATGTGGCTGGCAATTATACCCTGTGACATAGCCTATCCGAAGGTTTGCCAGTGCCTCCTTGAAGCTATCAACCTGATGACTTTTTCCCACAAAAAGTACAGGAACAAACTGATAAACCAGTGCACTCCCTACCCCCTTTTCACTCAGCTCATTTTGAATATTGGGAGGAACGTAAGCCAGGACATCCACTTCTGAACGTCTCAATTGAGCTTCAATTTGTCCCGGGGAAGATGCTATAAACTGTATATCAATATTGTTTTTTTCTGCCCATAGTTCCCATAGATCGTGAACCAGACCATCGGCCTGACCTTCGCTATCGGTAAACATCCAGGGAGGATCATCTGAGAAATAAGCGACGTTGACGGGTTGGTTCAAGCCTTCTGCATAAACACTGGCGCTGATAGATGGCATCAGAAAAAAGGGCAGGAGGAATATCAAAGTCCATAAAATCGTTCGAAAATAACGGCTCGGTGCTAAGTGCATAGTCATTCGGGATAAGTCAGGGAACCGGAAAGCCGACTTATCTTACCCTGAATCAGGGCAATCACCTATCAAAGAGAAGATAAATTCAGTTATTTGCTAAAATAACCTAGTGAATAACTATCAGGTAAACGATATGGAAGCCGAACAATTATCCAATAGACAGCTTAACGCCAGCAAAAAAGTCATTGCCCAAGCTAAATCATTGATGGACTCAATGAAAATGCTGAAGAAAAAATTACACCTCAATGATGGCTGCGGACAACGTTTCCTGCAAAAGACCAACCCTGACCTCGCGCTATTACAAAAAGCCGAACAGGAGATTAATAAAGCTTACAGCGGCAAATCCAGGAAAAGTCAGCAGTCCAACTCAAAAAATAAAACCGGGCTGTTAAACAATATTGCCCGTCGGGGTCAGGCCTGACATTCATCCAATTCAGTTGACAGCATGGTGGATAACGCCGACAGTAACCCTATCTATCGGATAATGACGTCGTTTCCCTGTGCTGACCATATACCATTCAAATCATCTGGATGTTCTCAAAGACCTTCTGGTCGAGCTTTTTTGCCAATCCCCTCCGGCACCCCCCCTGGAAGATGAACAAATTCTGGTGCAGAGCCCGGGCATGGCCCAATGGCTCAGGCTGGAACTGGCGAAAGGACTGGGTATAGCAGCGGGTATCAATTTTCCTTTGCCTGCCAGTTTCCTCTGGCAAATGTATACCCGTATCCTGCCAGACGTTCCCCGCCGATCTGCCTTTAATAAAGAGTCCATGACCTGGAAGCTGATGGATCTCCTCGACTCTCTGAAACACGACCCGGACTTCTTATCATTATCCCAATATCTTGCCAGCGATGACGACGACATTCGAAAATTTCAACTGTCAGGTAAAATAGCAGATATTTTTGACCAGTACCTTGTCTATCGCCCTGACTGGATTCTCGACTGGGAACAGGAGAATGACACCTCCTTAATTACCTCTGACCAACCCTGGCAGCCAAAATTGTGGCGAGCCCTGGTCACAAGAACCGCTGAACTGGGTCAATCTCCGTGGCATAGGGCCAATATGCACCATCGCTTCCTTCAGGCAATGGCCAATACGAACAGAAGTTCGCAGCTGCCGGAAAGATTGTTTGTTTTTGGTATTTCGGCTCTTCCACCACACTTTGTCGAATCCATTGAGGCCATGTCCAGCCAGTGCGATATCCACTTAATGGTCGCTAACCCCTGTCAGCACTATTGGGGAGATGAACGGGACCCAAAATATCTGCGCAAGCTGGCAGCCCGCAAACTGCTGGACCGAAAAAAACAGAGCAACAAGCACCAAAGAAGCGAGAAAAGCTGGTTCAGCAAGGACGGTCTATCCCTGGACAACCTGGACTCGATTGGCAATCCAATCCTGGGCTCAATGGGTAAACTTGGTCGTGACTACTTTCACCAACTGCATGGACTGAATGCTTTTGATATTGACGTATTTGTCAGTGACCACAAGGACACCCTGCTGGGAAATCTGCAAAAGGACATTTTTGAACTGCATGATCGAACAGCGCAGGAACAACAGACCCGGCGAAAAACCGATGACTCTTTGCAGTTTCATAGCTGCCATAGTCCACTCAGAGAGGTGGAAGTACTTTATGACCACCTTCTTGATCTGTTTGCAAGGAACCCGGAGCTGACGCCCAAAGATATTGTCATTATGCTGCCGGATATCGACAGCTATGCCCCCTGGATTCAAGCCGTATTTGGCGGCATCGATGATCACCGCCGTATTCCCTATGCTATTTCAGATGTCAGCGCAAAAAGTGAGCACCCTGTTCTTTCGGCATTCCTCAAACTTCTGGAGCTGGATAAAAGTCGCTGCTCTGCCCCGGAGCTTATGGAGCTGTTGGAAGTACCCGCCATCCAACAACGTTTCAATCTGGCCACAGGTGAGCTGGACATTCTGAGACAATGGACCCATGAGTCTGGTATACGCTGGGGTTTAACCCCGGCCCACCAAACCCGGTTTGACCTGCCGGAGTTGCAGGCCAACTCGTGGTTATTCGGGATCAAAAGGATGCTGCTGGGCTATGCCATGCCTGAAAATACAGGAGTCTATGGCGACATTTTGCCGTTGGATGCGGTTCAGGGAATGAATGCCATACTGGCGGGCTATCTGGCCAGGTTTATTGACAACGCTGAGCAATTGCTCAATGAATTGGACAACACGCGATCCATTGAGCAATGGATCCGGTTCACTCATCAACTGCTTGATCGCTTTTTCCTTACCCGGTCGGAAGATGACGAATCAGCACTCAGACTGGTCAATGAAACACTATCCCATCTTTATGAACAGCTGCAGGAAGCGGGGTATAACCAACCACTATCACGAAGTGTATTTATCAGTTATCTGACAGAGCGGCTGACTCAGGAGCGCAGCAGTCAGCGATTCCTGGCAGGCCAGGTTAATTTTTGCACATTGATGCCCATGCGCTCCATCCCCTTCAAAGTTGTCTGCCTGCTGGGTATGAATGACGGTGCTTATCCCCGCAGTATTGCCCCGGCCGGATTTGACCTGATCGCCCGGCATGGCAGGCGCGGTGACCGCTCCCGTCGGGTAGACGACCGTTATCTTTTCCTGGAAGCGCTGCTCTCTGCCCAGGATGCGCTGTACATCAGCTATGTGGGACGACGGATACAGGATAACAGTGAAAGAATACCATCCGTGCTGGTTACCGAGCTGCTCAACTACTGCGAGCAGGGTTTTGGCCTTAAATCAAACCAGTTGGTTATCGAACACCCTCTGCAGCCGTTCAGCCACAGAAATTTCCTGAATCAGCCTGAATCAGCCCGGGCAGGGGACAATTTTTACAGCTACATCCATGAGTGGTTACCTGCAGCCCGTCGCAACGAAGAAAGGCCGGCTCAATTTATTCAAGCTCGCTTGCCAAATGAAGAGGAAGTTAACTTCAGTGAAGTAGAGCTTGCCGAACTACTGAGATTTTACAACAACCCATGCCGCTATTTTTTTAACCGCCGCCTGAAAGTCTATTTCTCAGTTCAGGACCAGGCCCTGGAGGAGACTGAAACGTTCGCCATGGAGCCACTGAAGAACTACCAACTGAAAGTCGGAATACTTGACAGCCTGATTAACAAAGAAGCACCGGAACGCCTGATCAGGAGGCTTCAATCCACCGGTGATCTGCCGCACTCCGCTTTTGGGCAGATCCTGCTGGATGAGCAGATAAAAGACCTTACCCCAATGGCTGACAGATTAAGCGTTCAACTGGAGAGTATTGCGGAAGACCGGGAAGTCAACCTGCATATCACCTCCCCGGAATTTTGCCACAACCCGGTTCATCTGACCGGCTGGCTCAAAGGCTTTACGGCACCCGGCATGCTACGCTACCGCCCTGCCGGTTTTAAAGGCAAAGATCTGATCAGGAGCTGGATTGAGCACCTGTGTCAATGCATGACCGGTAATCCAACTGTGACCCGTATTCATGACCCGGAGCAAGAGCGCCTATTACCGGTCATCCCGAAACAGGAAGCAGAACAGCACCTGACCACACTGATTCATTACTTCCATATGGGTCAGAACCTGCCGCTTCCCTGGTTTCCGGAGACTGGCTACAGTTGGCTAAAAGCCGCTCCGGACGACAACCCGGACAAAGCAGAACAAGCCGCAAAAAAAGCCTTTGCCGGCGATGACTTCCATTTGCGGGGAGAGTGCAGTGATGACTATATACTGCGGGTCTACCCTGAGCTGGCATCCATATTCACTGAAATGACCGGCCTTACCAGAGCAATTCTGGCCCCTGCGTTTGACTGTTTGCAGGGGGTACAGCCATGAGCCGGACAATAGCCACTGACCAGACTGACCAGACGCGTCTGATTCCGGAAACCTTGGACCCACACGCCTTGCCCCTGCATGGCGTTCGCCTGATAGAGGCCAGTGCCGGCACAGGCAAAACCTATACCATCGCGAATCTCTATCTTCGAATACTGCTGGGGCATGGCAGCAATAAGACACAACATGAAACCCCGTTAACCGTTGACCAGATACTGGTCGTTACCTTTACCGAAGCAGCCACCGGCGAGTTAAGGGACCGTATCCGGGCCAGAATTCACCAGACCCGGGATGCCTTTATTGAAGGCCAATCCAGTGATCCATTTATTCAGCGACTGATTCGGGACATGAAACAGCCAGCACAGTGCCAGGCGCTACTGCTGGCCGCAGAGCAGCAGATGGATGAAGCGGCAATTTTCACCATCCACGGCTTCTGCCAGCGCATGCTGAAACAGCACGCTTTTGAAAGTGGCACTCTGTTCTCCAGTGAGCTGATTACGGATACAGAGCCCATGTTGCAGCTGAGTGCAGCGGACTACTGGCGCCGGAATTTCTATCCCCTGGAAAAACCACTGGTGAAGCTGCTGCGCAACCTCTGGAAAACGCCCAACGACCTTCTGGGTCATTTGCGCAGCTGGCTGCCTCTGTCAGACCTGAAACTGGCCGGAGACCAGGTTCCGGAATCCATGGATGACTTCAGAACGATCTATCTGGCCCCGGCCAGAGAATTAAAATTACTCTGGCAAAACGATCAGGACAGGATCACAGACCTGTTAAGGAGCTGTGGCCTGCGCAAAGACCGCAAACCTCTGAAGCGACTGGGCGATATGACCCGGTTTCTTGCCTCTGATGATCTGATTCCCAATCTGGATAAAGACAGCTGGGAGATCTACGGCACGGAAATATTGCAAAAAAGTCTGTTAAAGACCGGAAAATTACCGAAACACCCCATTTTCCGGAAAATTGATGAGTTCCTGAATTTACCGCTATCCCTGAAGGAGGCGCTTCAGGGCCTGATCACCCGGGATGCATTGCATCATATCAAATCCCAGCTGACACAATTGAAAACCAGCCGTTATCAGCTTTCCTTTGATGATCTGCTGACCAATCTGGCCAACGCCCTGTTTGCTGAAGATAATGCCGGTGAACTGCTGGCCCAGGCGATTCGCGGTCAGTATCGCATTGCGATGATTGATGAATTTCAGGATACCGACCCTCTGCAGTATCGCATTTTCAACAAGATCTACATGGAAGGCGGTGACCCCGGCGTTGGCCTGTTTATGATCGGCGATCCCAAGCAGGCCATCTACGCCTTCCGTGGCGCCGATATTTTCACCTATATGCAGGCCAGGCAACAGGTACACAGCCATTACACGCTGGATACCAACTGGCGCTCCAGCGATGCCATGGTGTCTGCGGTTAATACGGTATTCCAGCATTCGGCCACGCCCTTTATCTACAACGACAGCATACCTTTTGAGCCCGTTCATCCATCACCAGGTGCCTCACAGAAACGCCTTTATCATGAGGGAGCAGCCCTACCCGCAATGACCCTGTGGCTGCAGAAGCCAAATGATGGACCAACCATCAATGCCGAAAGTTATCTGGATACCATGAGCCAGGCAACTGCGACCGAGATCAATCGCCTGCTTTCAGCTGCCGACCGTGGGAACTGCCAAATTCACAATAAAGAACGGCAAACACCGTTACAACCCGGAGATATTGCCGTACTGGTCCGCAGTGGTCGACATGGTCAGAAGATTCGTAAAGCCCTGGCCGCACAGAATATCGCCAGTATTTACCTGAGCAACCAGGACTCGGTATTTACTTCACGGGAAGCGTCTGACCTGGAGAAAATACTTCAGGCATGCCTGCACCCCACCAGCGAGCGAGTATTGAAAGCGGCGCTGGCAACCTCGCTTTTCCATCTTGACGCTCTGGCTCTGGACGCACTGAATGTTGATGAGCAAGCCTGGGAAAGCGCAGTAGAAGAGTTCACGCACTATGGCGAACTCTGGCGGAGCAAAGGTATCCTGCCGATGTTGCGGCAACTGATCTTCCACCGGAAAATTGCCGAGCAACTGCTCTCATTCCAGGATGGCGAGCGCCGTCTGACCGACCTGCTGCACCTGGGCGAGCTACTGGCGGCTGCCAGCCTTGAACAGCAGGGAGCACCCGCCCTGACCCGCTGGTTTTCCGAGCAGATCATCAGACCGAATCACAACGCCAATGATCAGCAGTTGCATCTGGAGAGCGAGCGGAATCTGGTCAAGATCATCACCATCCATAAGTCCAAAGGCCTGGAATATAAAGTGGTCTTTATCCCTTTTCCATGCCACCTGCGTAAAGCGGATTCCCCCCTTTACCATGATCCGAAAACCAGTGAAACCTGGCTGGCATTAACACCCTCCGCAGAAGCTTCAGCCCTTTCCGAAAAGGAGCGACTTGCGGAAGACCTGCGCCTGCTCTACGTTGCCCTGACCCGCTCGGTCTACTGCTGCTACCTGGGCATGGCCCCCTACAAATCAGGAAGAGCCAGTAAAGAGGGTAAAACGGACCTGCATCAGACTGCGATTGGTTATTTGCTTAATCAAGGCTCGGACATTGTCAGTCAGGATCTCAGCGTTTTGCTGGAGCAAATGGCCGGGCGCTGTGATCATCAACAGATCGTGATTTCTGCACCACCAGCAGACACCTTGCCACCGTATATTCCAGTGGACTCACAAGAACCATCGTTAAGCGCCCGTAATTTCACAGGAAACATTGAGAGAAACTGGTGGACCACCAGCTACTCAGCGCTTTCACGGTTTTCATCACATCGTTCCGGATCATCGGCAGATGCCGGTAATGAAGCGCCAGGCTTTGATACGGATGCCATCAATGAACAACATAATGCCCGGGATAACCAGCAGGCTGAAGCAGACCCTTTAAGCCTGTTCAATTTTCCCAAAGGGGCTCAACCGGGAACGTTCATGCACAGCCTGTTTGAAGAACTGGATATGAACGCATTACGTTCTGCAGAAGGTGACGCCTATCTAAACAATTTTCTGGTTGATAGCCACGCCCGGGCCGGTTATGGCGAAGAGTGGCTGCCAGCCACCAAAGGTATGCTGCTAACTTGCCTCAATGCGCCACTGGATGGAGACAACCTTCGTCTTATCAATCTGCCAGATTCCGCTCGACGGGTTGAAATGGAATTTTACCTGCCTATCGAACAGCTTAACCCGCAGAGCCTTAATCAACTGATTGCTCAACACGACCCTCTCAGTGCCAGGGCCGGAGAACTGCAATTCCATCGAATGAAAGGCATGCTAAAAGGTTTTATTGACCTGACCTTTGAATATCAGGGGCGCTGGTATGTGCTCGATTACAAGTCAAACTGGCTGGGCAATAACATCATTGATTATTCCAGGGAGACCATGGAAAAAGTCATGATAGAGCATCGATACGACCTCCAATACCAGCTGTACTCTCTGGCGCTGCACCGTCTGCTCAGGCAACGTGTACCGGATTATGATTATGACCAGCACGTCGGTGGTGTCATTTACCTGTTTCTGCGTGGGGTACAGATGGATGATCCTGAGCAACACGGCGTATTTAGCCATAGGCCCTCTTTTGAACTCATCAATGGCCTGGATCAGCTATTCAGGGGTGAGGACGTTATTAGCGAAACAAAAAGTGGCAAAGATAATGAGATAGCTAATGAAAAAGAGGAGCTGATGAAATGCTAACTCAGCTGCAGTTACTGGAACAACAGGGCATTATTCGAGCCCTGGATTATCAATTCGCCAAACTGATTCACGCCATGAACCCCGATCCATTGCTGACTCTGGCTGCCGCTAATGTCAGCTTTGAATTGGGACAGGGCAATGTATGCATGACCCTGGCATCGGACTTCAGCATTTTTGGTCTGGATGAGACAGAAAGTGCTCAACTGATGGATACCATTGCCATTCCTAAAGAGCAGTGGATGACGAACCTGAAAAACACTCAGGTTGTGGGAGAAGGCAATGAGCCAACCCCCCTGGTGCTCGATAGTGAGTGCCTCTATCTCTATCGATACTGGGAATACGAATGCAATATTGCCCGATTTCTCAAGAGTAGAAGCACAGAAGCGCTGGATGCAGATGAAGCCCGCTCAATGTTGCAAAGACTTTTTAAGCGGGATTACCCCGACATAGCTCAACGGTGTAAAGGGAAGTCCGAAGCCGCTCAGAAAGCCGAACTCATTAAGTGGCTGGATATTGAGTCCATTGACGGGCTTGATTGGGACGCCATTCTGGATTCGGTTAACCAGGGAGCTGATCCAGATACTCTGAATTCACTCATTCCGGAGTCTGCGTGCCTGAACTGGCAAAAAATTGCCGCGGCATTGGCGGCCACCCGCTCATTTTCAGTTATCAGTGGCGGCCCGGGAACCGGAAAAACCACCACCGTTACCCGACTTCTGGCGCTTCTCACCGAGCTGGGCCTGAAGCGCCATTCACCTCCGGATATTAAGCTGGTTGCTCCCACCGGCAAGGCTGCAGCTCGCTTAACCGAGTCCATTGGTGGAGCACTGGCAAAGATAAACTGCAGTGAAACAGTAAGGGAGATGATCCCTACCCAGGCCGGAACACTGCACCGTTTACTGGGCGTAATCCCCGGAAAAACCGGCTTTATCCACAATAAAAACAATCGGTTACACCTTGATATTCTGGTTGTGGATGAAGCTTCCATGATCGACCTGCCACTGATGAGCCACTTACTGGAAGCACTGCCAGATCATGCCCGGTTAATTCTGTTAGGTGACCGTGATCAACTATCGTCAGTGGAAGCTGGCAGTGTCCTTGGTGATATCTGTGCAGCCGCCAGCTTTGGTTACTCAAATGAACAACGCAATCTGCTGGAAAGGTTAACCGGACATGATCTTGCTAAAAGGGAGCCGACACAGGCTAAAACAAACCACGCCGTTTCCGACAGCCTTTGCCTGTTGCGCAAAAGCTACCGCTTTGATGCTCATTCGGGTATAGGCAATCTGGCCAAAGCGGTAAACAACAATGATCATCACGCTTTGAAGTCAGTATTTACCTCAGGCTTTGATGATATAGCGCGCTTTTCCATCGCCACAAACCCTGATTATCAGCAATTGATACAACAATCTGTTGAGTCCTATCGTCACTACCTGGAACTCATTCAACAGAAAAGAGAACCTCAGCATATTCTCGATGCCTTTAGCCGTTTTCAGGTGTTATGTGCACTGCGGGAAGGTCCATATGGTCTTTCGGGTCTGAACGAAGCAATAGAGAACGCCCTGCAGCAAAAAGGCCTCATTGAAGTGTCTGGACAATGGTATGAAGGGCGGCCCGTCCTGATCACCCGCAATGATCACGGGCTTGGTCTTTACAATGGCGACATTGGAATTACCATCAGAGGATCTGATGGTCAACTCAGGATCGCTTTTCAGTTGCCCTATCAACAGGTCAGGCAGTTTCTGCCCAGCCGACTTCCTGAGCATGAAACCGTTTTTGCCATGACCATTCACAAAAGTCAGGGATCTGAGTTTGCCAATGTTGTCATGGTGTTACCGGATAAAGACAGTCCCATTATCACCCGTGAGCTTGTCTATACGGGCATTACCCGAGCCAAATCCAAACTTACGCTTTTCGCTGAAATGGACATTTTGATCAAAGCGGCAAAGTCACCAACCAAAAGACAATCAGGTCTTTATCAGCGGCTGGTTCAATAAAAAACCAGAGATAACCGCAGAGATCACAAAGTTCACCAGGAATGACACAATTTTTCTTTGCGGACTTTGTTATCTCTATGGCTACAGACCAGACAAGCCACTCAAACAAGCCACCCAGTCAAGCCACGCTACTTTCAGGTTCATGGTTATTATCCTCATTATTGTCGTCATCACCACCGTTAATGCCAAAGCACTGACATAGCCTTGAGAATAAAATTGCAAAAGCACCGTTACCGCTGACATTCATAGCGGTACCAAAGGGGTCAAAAATCATATAAACAGCAGTAATCAACCCCAACATCTCGTCGGAGAAACCCATCAGACTCTGCAATATAGGGCCCACCACAAGGATGACACCTCCCGGCACAGCCGCCACCGAAAACTTGGCCAGTGCATAGTAAAAGCCAAAAATGGCAAAGCTTTGCAGATCAGGCATCGGCAGATTGAAGGTATTCAGCGTTACCAATGCCAGGATAGTCAAACCAATCGCACTGCCAATGGTGTGAATATTGATTGTCGCAGGGACGATGGTTCTCGCCATGATGGGGTTACCAATATTTTTTTCGGTACTGTCGATTAAAACCGGCATGCTGGCAGCACTGGAAACGGTGCTCAAACCCGTTAACCATGCAGGAAACACGTTACCCACGTAGGTTAAAAAATCCCGTAATGAAAGTTTTGCCGCCACAAAAAAGTAGATAAAGAGATAAGCCAACTGCGAAACAATAACCAGCAACATAATCGGGCCAAAAGCAGAGATAGCCTGACGCAAAATACCATCAGCATGAAGTTTGAACGCAAATCCAAGAATAAAAAAAGGCAGTATGGGGATAAAAATATGTTTCAGGAACCACCCTGAAAAATCACTTGCCCTAAAGCAAAGCTCCCTTAGCGGTTGACTATCCAGCAGATTCACCAGCATTCCTGCAATAAACCCGACAATTAAGGCATTCATATTGGTGAGCAGAGGGGGGCGTTCAAACACCCACATGATTGCCAGACCACTGCCATCTAGTGCGTCAGGGATGACAGGCATCGATATGAGCGGCACCATGATACTGCCTATGGTATACCCGGTGAAAATGGCTGCAATGTTGGAGGCAAAAACCATCCCGATTAGCAGAAGAGTGAATAACAAAGCATTCTTCCCCATTCTGGCCAGGCAGGTAACCACGAAACTGAAAACAATAAACGGCAGGACAAAAACCAGCAGTGTCTTAATGGTGAGACTTAGGGAGAAGAAAAAAGACTTAACATCATAGCTCACCCAGGAGTCTGTAAGAACGGGGATAAACAGCACTATTAGCAGCATGGCCGGCAATTTAACTTTGACCAGATACTCAATAATATTCACGAATCTCCTCTTCCATCGTTATCAGATTAACTGTGGTGAAACATAGACTTTTTTTCTGTATCTTCCAAAAATGACAGCCCTCTTACCCTGAAACTTCACAATAGACTTGATCACAGTCCGTTATCCAATGACAATCGCCATTTACATCAGGAGACTGACTGCTTTTTGAAATAAAGAGCACTGGAAAGAGTCATGAGCAAGAAAATCTACGTTGCTTACACCGGTGGAACCATTGGCATGCGCCCTTCAGACTCCGGCTACGCGCCCGGTGATAACCTGATGGAGCTACTGGAAGAGAAGCTTTCTGCAGATGTCATGGCCTGCCTGCCAGAATTCGAACTCTATCAGTACCCTCAACTGATTGACTCCAGTAATATCCGTCCGGATAACTGGAAACAGATCGCTTCTGATATCGCCAGTCGATATGAGGAGTTTGACGGTTTCGTCGTCTTGCATGGTACCGACACGATGGCTTATTCATGCAGCATGATCTCATTTATGCTGCAAAACCTGCATAAGCCCGTGATCTTTACCGGCTCGCAAATTCCTCTCTGTGAAGCACGTACTGATGGTCTGGATAACCTGGTTGGCGCCCTTACCATGGCTGCTGATGACCGAATCAACGAGGTCTGCCTGTATTTCAATGGCCGTCTGTTGAGAGGCAATCGTTCCTGCAAGTTGAATGCCTACCTGCTTGATGCGTTTGACAGCCCCAACTATCCATGGCTTGGTCGGGCAGATATCCATGTAGAGCTCAATGAAACGCTCCTGTGGCAGCCAAACGGTTCAGAAAAGTTTCAGCTTGAGTGCAGCGCTGAAACTCATGTTGGCATTCTGCAGCTGTTTCCCGGTATTAATGCCCGGTGGATGGAGTCTGCACTGAATCAACCCATGGATGCCTTTATCCTGCGTACGTACGGTACAGGAAATGGTCCTGATGCTGATCATGCTCTGCTGGACACCTTGGCCAGAGCAACAACCTCAGGCAAATTGATTGTCAACCTGAGCCAATGCCACCGGGGTACGGTTCACCAGGGTAGCTATGCAGCAGGTACAGCACTTGCCAAAGCCGGAATAGTCGGTGGTCTGGACACCACTACGGAAGCCATGTTCTGCAAACTGCATCACCTTTACTCTCAGGGTTTCAGCACTGAAGAAGTCAAAGCCATGCTCAGTGTCAGCCTGGCCGGTGAAGTCTCTATCTGATAAAACATTCGCTACTGATGAGGATTGCCAAACAACCCTCATCCCCTCACTCCTTTTCCAATGGCTCCCTCTCCCCTCTATCGCATGAATACCCTGTTTAAGGCTATAATCCGTTCCCGACGGTCATGCCGGAAATGATGATAACAATGCATTGGGAAAAAATTACGGGGTAACAGATTGAAACCGGTCAAAATAGGTATCTGTGGACTTGGCACTGTGGGTGGCGGCACGGTCAATGTCCTTCAACGTAACGCCAGCAGCATTACTGCACGGGTAGGTCGTCCTGTGATTATTGAGCAGGTTGGCGCACGCCGGGATAACCCTGACTGCGACACTGGAAGCATCCGCGTTACCCGGGATATTTTTGCAGTCGCTCACAATCCTGACATTGATATTCTGGTAGAAACCATTGGTGGCTATGAGGTTGCCAAAGCGCTGATTCTGACGGCAATCGAACAGGGAAAACATGTAGTCACTGCTAACAAGGCTCTGATTGCCGAACATGGTAACGAAATCTTCGAGGCTGCCCGCGAGAAAAATGTTATTGTCGCTTATGAAGCGGCCGTTGCCGGCGGCATTCCCATCATCAAGTGCCTGAGAGAAGGCTTGTCAGCGAATAGCATCAGCTGGCTGGCGGGTATTATTAATGGCACCGGTAACTACATCCTGACCGAAATGGGCGACCATAATCGTCCTTTTGACGATGTTCTGAAAGAAGCACAGGCGCTGGGCTATGCTGAAGCAGATCCAACGTTTGATGTCGAAGGTATTGATGCCTGCCACAAACTGACCATCATGGCGTCAATCGCCTTTGGTATTCCCCTGCAGTTCAACAAAGCCTATACCGAAGGCATCAGCAAGATTACCCCAAGCGACATCCAGTATGCTGCTGCTCTTGGTTTTAGAATCAAACACCTGGGTGTTGCGCGCAAAGCAGCCAATGGCATTGAACTGCGGGTACACCCGACACTGATTCCTTCCGATCGCCCACTGGCGAACATCAATGGTGTGATGAACTCTGTTGTGGTTCAGGGTGACGCGGCAGGTCAGAGCATGTACAGCGGTCCCGGGGCTGGAGCTGAACCTACGGCATCGTCTGTCATTGCGGATATCATCGATATTGCCAGAACCATTGACACTCCGGAAACTGCCGTTAATGCACTGGGCTTCCCGGCGGACCGTCTGAGCGACACTCTTTCTGTACTGCCAATTACCGAGACCGTATGCAGTTTCTATCTCCGCATCCATGCTGATGATCACCCGGGAGTAATGAATGCCGTTACCCAGGTGCTGAGCAGCCATGGCATTAATATTGATGCCATTACCCAGAAAGTCACTCGCGAGGATGATGGCTGTGCGGATATTGTTATCCTTACCCAACGTATTCTTGAAGACACCATGGACAAGGCCATAGCTGAACTCGAAGCACTGGAGGATATCAAATCCCCCATCACCCGGATTCGGGTAGAAACGATGACCTGAAGCTACGACCTGAAACTAATTACCTGCCCGCTTACCCCGTTGCTGGTAAGTGGTGCAGTCAGGATTATCGGACACAGTAATAAACAGATATTCGGAATTCCCAGTGAAATACATCAGTACCCGAGGACAGGGACACAGCAAAGATTTTCAGGATGTCCTGCTGGCCGGACTGGCGGATGATGGCGGGCTTTACGTGCCAGAAACCCTGCCACAGTTCAGCGCTGAGAAAATACGCTCGCTGAAGGGACTCCCTTACCATCAGCTCGCCTTTGAAATCATTCAACCCTTTGTCGGCGGAACCATTGAAGACGACAAGCTCAGGCAGATGATTGATGACAGTTATGCCGGGTTCAGCCACCAGGCTATCGCACCACTTCACCAACTCAGTGCCTCCCAGTGGGTTATGGAGCTATTTCACGGCCCAACACTGGCCTTCAAGGACTTTGCACTGCAACTCCTTGGTCGACTGCTGGATCACTCGCTGACTGAGCGCAATGAAAAAGCGATCGTATTGGGTGCAACTTCTGGTGATACGGGTTCCGCTGCCATAGAAGGCTGCCGTCATAGCGATCGTCTGGACATATTTATTCTTCACCCTTATCAGCGAGTATCCGAAGTTCAGCGTCGCCAGATGACGACGGTTCTGGACAACAATGTTCACAACATCGCGATACAGGGCAACTTTGATGACTGTCAGGATATGGTGAAACGGTGTTTCGCCGATCAGTCGTTCCTGCCTGAAAACACCCGCCTAGTGGCCGTCAACTCCATCAACTGGGCCCGAATCATGGCTCAGATCGTCTATTATTTTCATGCAGCTCTGGCGCTCGGCGCCCCGGATCAGCCTGTCAGCTTTTCAGTGCCTACCGGTAACTTTGGCGATATCTTCGCAGGCTATATTGCCCGGGGAATGGGTCTGCCGATAGAGAAACTGATTGTTGCCACCAACAACAATGACATTCTCCACCGTTTCTTCCAGAACAATGACTACCGCAAGCAAGCGCTGCACCAGACACTGTCGCCCAGTATGGACATCATGGTTTCCAGTAACTTTGAACGCTTGCTGTTTGATATGCATAACCGCCGGGGCGACGCCATGGCGGATTTGATGTCTGGTTTCCAGAAAACAGGAAATATTCGCGTTGGTGATAGCCCGTGGCAGGCCATTAGAGAGGTGTTTGATAGCAGCCGTTCTGATGATCAGCAGGTCTGTGACACAATCCGTACTCTTTACAATAAAACCGGTTATCTTGCTGATCCCCACACAGCAACCGGCATCCGGGCAACTGAAGAAGTCCTGCTAGCAACACAGACTCCAGCCGTCACGCTGGCAACCGCCCACCCGGTGAAATTCCCTGACGCGATCGTCAAAGCCGGCCTGGATGCACCAGCACTGCCAGCTCATATAGTTGATTTGTTTGAACGGGAAGAGCGTTACGAAATTCTTGAAAACGACCTGCTCTCTGTTGTGGCCCACATTAAAAATACCAGCTTATCAAGCTAAGACAGAAAAGTATTACCACCCATTACGTGCTGCCTTTCAGGCAGCACGTAATATATCAGTCTTTACATGCCTGTTTCGCTTTTTCACGTATTTTCTCCAGAAAAGACCTGGCACTCTCCTTTGATGCCTGAGATCTCAGTAAAAAAGGCACACTGTCAACAACGGCTTCCAAGTGCTGATCGGTCAAATTTGCCAAGTTATGGTAAAACTTACTCACTCGACCGCTTTCCAAATCCTGTTTGACTGATGCGACCAGCAAATCTCTGAATTTTGCCAAGACTTCATCACTACCTATCAGAGGGTGGTGCGGATCAAAGCTATCCACCTGGGCATCCTCACTGAGCAGATTCGACAATCGGTCTTTGACCGGTTGATATTCCGCAAGACTTTCAACCATTTTGAGAGATGCTCCCTCGTCCCGGGAGAAGGTTGCCAGGCCCAGATTCCCTGCACCTTCAAAATCTACCGGATAACATGAACTCGACTTTAGAGTCTGTATAAAACGATAATTCGGTCAGCTTTTTATAGTGAAGCAAGCCGAAATCAGTGAACTGTTTTTCCAAGTTCGTTATTACTTCCGTTTTTTGCCTAAAAGCCTTTAGTTATGCTGCTTCTGAATTATCCGGTATTAACTGGTCGATCAGATCGCGAAAATTGAACTCATATTTTTGCTTATATCTGTTCCAGCCCTTGCGAATAGAGAACCTCGGAATAATTCCTGAAAGAGCAATTTTCATCATGCCTGCAGTGGTTGTATCCGGGCTTCTCCAGGGTATCCGAGAAATATTCAGACATGCCTGATTTTTACAAACGGTTAATAACTGCAATAATGCATAGCCTGCCATTTTCAAATGCATCCATCGAAGCAGTGTTCGCAATTTCTGCTGCCATAAATGGCAACAGCCAAAAGCATGTTTGAGTTGGTGAAACATTGGCTCTACCGGCCATCTCCGGGAATAGGCACGAAGCACCTCCAGTCCCTCAAGTTCCGGATTGGTCGAGATGAATATTCTGCTTTCGGTCAGACCTTTGTCATTTTCAAAGCGACTCCAGACGACGCGTACTTCACGACCTTTAAGGAATCTGGCGCGACAGATCAGGGTACGATAACGTATTTTGCGAAATTTGCCGTACATCCATACTGTTGCTTTTTCTTCCGGCAGTTTCTTAACCTGTTCTGTCGTCATCTTGATGCCGTACTTTTTTGGGCGCCCTCGCTTCTTTACGGTGGGTGCTGGCGGCAAAGCATAGAGGGCCCGATTTGAAGGTATCTGACCAACAACTTCTATGTTCATTTCCAGAGCTGGCTTTATCAGTGTCCAGTTCATATACCAGCAATCGGTTAGCAGGCGTAGCACTCGATCCTTCACTTCATTGCGTACCACCCTGAGCATGGCCACGGCAATTTTCAGTTTGCTGGTGTTACCTGAAGCTGGTGTCGGAAATGAGATCACCGGTATGGCGGTAAATACTTCATCTGCAGCCCGCTCAAATATGATGGCCAGGGAAACCCAACACTGCCCCCAGATGTACGTCGGCCGATTGCGTTTCTTGCTGTGTTGATGATGTGTACGACAAGCAGGGGCTTTGTCGGAAAACCGTTCGATTACCCAGTCATCAAGCCCCAGGACCACAGGTTGATTCTCAGGAGCTTTGGAGCAGACCAGACGGATCAAGTGGCGTGCCAAGTTCTTCCATTGCCACTTGCCCTGAGATAGCCAGTGGTGGTAGCTGCTCCACACACAATGAAAATCAATTGTTAACAACGCCTGTGTAACAAAGCCGTCGGCTGAAAGCATGCAACCGAACAGCAGTTCGCAGAACGTTGGTACTGCAGTTGATGATAGCGCTCCAGCAAGAAAGGTTGTATATGAAGCGAGCTCCCTGAGGATTACTTGATGATCTGAAGTGAGCATGGCAACCATCTCGAATTTCGTCATTGGGGATGGTTGCTTTTAGCAGATTATGCGCCGGAACTATTGTGCTCTTAAAACTCTAAAGTCGAGAACATGAACTTGAGTAAATAATATTTGCCAATTTAGCATCACTGTTACCAGTAATTGCATGCGCAGCAATTGCTACGCCCAGATTCTCACCGATTTTTTCAGGAACCATTGAATCACACATAATTTCCTCCAAGTTCGGCGCGATTACTTCATATTTGGCGTCTTTCACTGCAAAAGACTTCACTTCTGACAGTAGTTTAAACGTAGCCAATCCATCTTTCTGTATCGTCTGTACGACCAGGACCTCCGGAAACATCTCTGGACACGCAGTGTGAATCAAATTACCAGCCAGCATCTCATTGATTGCAGCATGCACGGAAAAGACACGCTTATCGTGGAATATTCTACTTCCATCGGTCAAATACCCACCTTGAGAGCGCCCCCCAGATTCACCGTTATACTTCTTTAGCATTCGGCTATCAATCATCCTTAACCTTTCACTGTACGGAAATTGACTCTGCCTCAAATCATCCTGGCAGTTTGATTGATACAGATGATAGAGATACAAACAGGCAGTCGTCACACCAGTAATTGTTTTAGGCTCTTTTCCAATTCCAGACTGCTATGTAACCAGCAAGTTGACTAAGGGCTGAAGAAGACTTTTGCCTCTTCGGCCAATATTATGCAAAAACTCAAAAAAGCCAAGGTAAAGGGGTAAAGCCTCTTGGGATATTCCCCTGTGAGGCCTTAGCCACGAGCGTAGAAGTGACCAAAACCCCTCCATAGTATTAACATGCACCTCGTAAATACCGTCTTTGTCATCATCACGAGCATACTCACCTTTGCCGTGACAGACCGTTTTATGTCTGAAGCCCCAGCTTTCAAGGTCATCATAGATGTTGTATTCATCGGTATAAATCTGGCTCTGTGGGGCTACGTGTTTCTTGATAAATGGTTCGATTGTCGCCTTCTTAACGTTCGACAGCATGTTGATAATGACCTGACCTCCCCTTTGAATCATTCCCAATACCGGCGGTTTGTCTTTTTCAAGAGTCCCACGGCCCGGAGCGCCTTTAAGCCTTCTTTTTCTCGGTGGACGATCCAGATTTTTTTAATGCTTCAGGGTGTCCCTTGTGACCAGCTACAATGTAGACCTCGTCGAATTCAACTTCGCCATCAAGAATCACTTCAGGCTTTCGGTCAACAACACCATTTCGTAAGACTGTGGTCATATGGTGTGCATCACTGACACACAGATCAAGTTCCTGAGCTATCTGGCTGTTGGAGACGTTCAGCCCCATTAAATAGAGACAGGCAATCCAGACTTTGAGTGGTCGGTGGTGTCCTGCGAAAACCGTATTTGTCAGGTCATCGAAGTAGCGCTTACAGGACTTACAGTAATAGTGCTGGCACTCTACCTGCACATTGTCGTGTCCATTCTTTTTGACATTCTCAGAATCACAGTGCGGACAGAGAACAGTGCCATCTGGCCAGCGGTTCTCACGGATCATCTCAAAGCAGGTGTCATTACTGATGAGATCTGAGATTCGGCCTATATTCATGGTCAATGCTGGCGATGGCTAATTATATCCACCAAGGATAGTTCAGCAGTTCGGAATTCGAAAAGAGCCTTGTTTTATAATCTAATCGCAGTCGCCATACGGGTGCTTCAACGGAGCTGCCTCCAATTGCTCCCTGAGAAAAAAATGTATCATGATGCCTGGATGAACTCTTTACATTCCGTTGCAAAAACCGACCAGATCGCCTTAATAGCTCTCCTCCAAAACGTTGGCAAGACTTTCCAGCACTGCAGCCAATAGCCAGCATAATATCCTCCTGGAATCTATCCTTCGTAACATAACTGCTAGCTATGATAAATAAGCTGGAAATGCTATCCACTGACAAAACAGTCAACTTTGCTGACTATTTCCACATTCATTTTTCTTAGCAAATGATTAGCTACTTAACGACTGACCAATATCCCGATTTGAGCAGGAAAGCAGTGAGAACAATGACATCACTAGCAACTGTGATAATCTTGGCAGGTTGTCACTCAATTAATTCCCGCTCATGCCAATAAATATCATTCGCCGTACATATGACCTTTCAAGCTGTTGCTTCACTCCAGAGATGGATCCCCTGCTGGCCAGAATTTACAGTGCCCGGGGCGTAAAAACTCAGGATGATCTTCCTCGCCAGCTTCAACAGTTAAGCGACTACCGGCAACTGAAGGATATCGATAAAGCCGCTGACATTCTGGCAGAGGCCATTATCAACCAGCGACGCCTATTAATCGTTGGAGACTTCGACTGTGATGGTGCCACCAGCAGTGCGCTCGGTGTTCTGGCCCTGAGAAGCATGGGGGGTCATGCTGAGTTTCTGGTACCCAATCGTTTTGAGTATGGCTATGGTTTGACCCCAGAAATTGTTGCAGCCGCTCTTCCCTTTCAACCCGATGTTTTAATCACCGTTGATAATGGTATCTCCAGCCTCGCCGGGGTACTGGCAGCAAAGAAAAGAGGCATGAAAGTTGTGGTTACCGATCATCACCTGGCGGGTCGCGAACTGCCTGAAGCCGATGCGATTGTTAACCCTAATCAACCAGACTGCCATTTTCCCGGCAAAAATACCGCCGGAGTTGGCGTTATTTTCTATCTGATGTGTGCCTTGAGAACCCTGTTGCGGTCGCGGGGTTATTTTCAAGAAAGAAAAGAGCCTAACCTGGCCGAACTTCTCGACCTTGTGGCGCTCGGCACTGTGGCTGATGTGGTCAAGCTGGACAGCAATAACCGCATACTGGTATCCCAGGGGCTTGCCCGCATCCGCTCCG
The DNA here is from genome assembly GCF_023716865.1 of Endozoicomonas sp. SCSIO W0465. Taxonomy (NCBI): domain Bacteria; kingdom Pseudomonadati; phylum Pseudomonadota; class Gammaproteobacteria; order Oceanospirillales; family Endozoicomonadaceae; genus Endozoicomonas; species Endozoicomonas sp. SCSIO W0465. Next base: position 3,058,132 of record NZ_CP092417.1, on the reverse strand, counting down.
GCCGTTGCCGACCGGGCATTACCGCACTGATCGATATTTCCGGCAGAAATGCTGGAAAACTGGTAGCGTCAGACCTCGGCTTTGCCCTGGGCCCGAGACTCAATGCGGCCGGACGCCTTGATGATATGTCTATCGGTATCGAACTACTCCTTTGCGAAGATATCCATCGCGCTCGCGAGCTGGCCTTTGAACTGGACGGGCTGAACCGCGACCGGAAAGCCATTGAGGGCAGTATGCAAAGTCAGGCGATGGCAGAGCTGGAGAAAATCCGGTTTGATCAGCAAACAGAGCTGCCATGGGGCGTCAGTCTATTTCAGGCAAGTTGGCACCAGGGCGTGGTTGGCATTCTGGCTTCACGGGTAAAAGAGAAGCTTAATCGTCCGGTTATCGCTTTTGCTGAAGCTGATAACCTTGGGGGAGAGCCTGAACTCAAAGGTTCTGCCAGGTCGATTCAGGGACTGCACATGCGTGATGCACTGGACAACATCGCCAGAGAGAACCCGGGGCTTATTATTAAATTTGGTGGACACGCCATGGCAGCGGGGTTATCCATACAAAAATCGAAATTCAGCGCATTTAAAGATGCTTTTGACCTTGAAGTCAGAAAAGTATTGACCGCTGATGACCTTCAGGCAGAAGTGCATACTGATGGTGAACTGATGCCTGGTCAGGTAACCATGGCAACTGCATATACCCTTCGTGAGGGAGGGCCATGGGGACAAAGTTTTCCTGAGCCCTGCTTTGATGGCCAATTCCAACTTTTACAGCAGAAGCTGGTGGGAGGGAAGCACCTCAAGATGGTACTCAGAATACCCGGCAGTGAGGTCTGGCTGGATGCTATTTCCTTTAATATTGATAACCGGGTGTGGCCTAATCCCAATATTCGTCAGATCAAGGCGGTCTATAAACTCGATATCAATGAATTTCGTGGTCAGAACAATCTGCAGCTAATGGTTGAACATTTTGAACCAGTTTAAGAAATCGTGTGCCACTTTTGACTGCTCCCGGAACTTTGTATTCAAAGTACATGTCCGAGTAAATGGCCCCCAACGATGGTATTGAGGCTAAAGGTGATCAGACAAACAATATTACTGCCATTAATGATGATTATCTCCCTTTTCCTGCTGATTTCGGGAGTGACGCAACCGATGATGACCATAAAGGCAAATCTTGATCGTCAGGCAATGCTTGATGAGGGAAAACATATCATTAAGCAGCAGAACCTTCATCCTGCCATGGCTAACCTGGCAGCCCAATTCCTGGATAGTCTGGAGGTTAAAGGTAAATCCACTGTTTATGAAAAGAAGCGTTCCATTCTTGGTACTGCTGAGGATCTATGGAAAAGTGACTATTACTTTGTGGCATTTCTGATTGTCACTTTCAGTCTGATTATACCTTTCACTAAGCTGGGGTGCTTGTTGCTGGCTAATTTTGTAAAGAGGAATCATAACCTGCTTAGACTGAACAGCATCTTAAGTAAATGGTCAATGGCTGATGTTTTTGCCATTGGTGTATTCATCGCCTTTCTGGCGGCAAATGCCACGACTACTGAAAATATCGACTCGTCACAAATTGTGCAATTTGATGCAACACTCCACTCTGGCTTCTATTGGTTCGTCGCTTATTGTCTGGTCAGTAACTTGATGGAAAAACTGGGAGTCAATCAACCGGAGGCTACACCAGCCCCATGATTTTCTTTTCAAAAAGCTCAAGCTGTTCAAGCGCTCTTTCTTCACGGAGATCCAGTAGCCTGACCCCTAAGCCGAGAAGCCTGACCGGACGTCTCCCCCGTTCCCAGGCTCTAACCAGCAGCTGAGTAAAATGTTCCTTAACATTTTCACCGGTTGTTGGCAGGCTTTCCTCAAGTGTGGTTTGGGTAAAATCCGCAAACTTCACCTTGACAAAATGCTTATGCACTTCGTATTCCTTTTCAATCCGTTGGTAACGATCCTGAAGCTCTGCCAGCAAAGGAATAATCTGTGCGGTAATATCTTCGAGCCCCACCAGATCTTGATCATAAGTACGTTCAACAGAAAGTGATTTCCTGCGTCGACTAGTTTGCACTTCACGATCATCCTGCCCTCGGGAAAGCTCCCACAATCGTTCACCAAAACTCCCAAACCAGCGACTTAACTCAAGAATGGAATACTGGCGTAACTGCCCACAGGTTTTGATGCCTTTTCTGTGCAGTTTCTCAGCGGTAACCCGACCTACCCCATGAATTTTTTTCACGGGCAGATCGAAAACAAAATCATCCACCTGTTCCGGAGTGATCACAAAAAGGCCATTGGGTTTATTCCAGTCACTGGCAATCTTGGCCAGAAACTTATTAGTAGCAACGCCGGCAGATACAGTGACATGCAATTGTTGAAAAATTTTCTGCCGGATTTCCTCAGCAATCAGGGTGGCACTGCCTCGACAAAGATCAGTCCCGGTAACGTCCAGATAAGCCTCATCCAGGGACAAAGGTTCAATTAAATCAGTATATTGCCGGAATATAGCATGAGCTTCAGAAGAAGCTTCACGATAAACGGAAAAACGCGGAGGTATGATTTTCAGTTCCGGACAGAGCCTCATCGCCTGCGCTGAGGACATGGCTGAGTGCACGCCAAACCGACGCGCTTCATAGCTGCAGGTAGCAATCACCCCTCTACGATCAGCAGCCCCCCCGACAGCAACAGGCCTTCCTGACAACTTCGGATTATCACGTATTTCAATACTGGCAAAGAAGGCGTCAAAATCAATATGTATGATTTTTCTCTGAATCACTTTTTGCTGAAGGCTGGCATTACTGTCCATCATGTTCCAAATAGCTCCGGGATAAAAACTGTATATACATACAGACCGATTTTGGCAAGTACTTCATTACCAGGTCTTTAGTGCCCAGAAAAATATCTTGTTGCAGCAGCCAAATTTTCTTTTAGATACTGCTGCCACTATTAACTATCTGTTTGAAGCTGTGCTCAAAGCGATCGCCACCATCTCGATAGCTTTCAACACCGTTTCCTGTAGCTCGGGAATAACTGGTTCATGCAAATCACAATTTTCAACACGCCTATTATCAGTCAGGCTTTTTCTCTGCTGGCAAAACTGTTTCTCAAGGTTATGGGCTGGAGGATTCAGGGTAGAGCCCCACGCTTGGCCAAGTATGTGCTTGTTGGTGCTCCCCATACCAGTAACTGGGACTTTGTCTATGGCATGGCGATTGGCCTTGCTACCGGTATACAGTGTTATTGGGTGGGCAAACACACCCTGTTTTGGGGGCCGTTCAACTGGGTTATGCGCTGGATGGGTGGGATTCCACTGGATCGGAATGACAGGTGCAGAAGAGAAAGTTTGGTGGAACAGGCGGTGTGCACCTTCAAGCAACACAAAAAAATGGGCCTGGTCATATGCCCTGAAGGTACTCGAGCACGTGGAAACCGGTGGCACACTGGCTTCTACCATATGGCAAAAAATGCTGGTATTCCTATTGTGCTTGCCTTTCTGGATTTCAGATGCAGAACGGGAGGATTTGGACCGGTTATCGAGCCCGGGGATAATATCGAAAAAGACCTTTCAGAAATACAAGCCTTTTACTCAGATATTTATGGCAAACATCCGGAATGTTTCAGCCCGGTATCACCCAGATGAATCTTTAACAGAAATGTTACTGCCGTGTACTTGAGCAGCAATTCGATCGTACAGGGTTACAGGAGGTCTTTTTATGCCCTCAGCCCAATCATCAAATGTTTGCCAAAAATAGTGCTGTGCACTTAGCTTGACTGAAAAGTTTGCCGGTCCATCTATAAAAAACTCAACATTTCTGGAGCTATTACATTTAAAATCATTATAAATAAATGGTGAAAGCAAAGTTCCTACAGCCAGTCCGCCCAAAATGACGTGAAAAGGTTCCACAACCGCAACCATGACCCCACAACCGACAACATATCGACACACAAGGTCTGTAACCCGGTTATAAATAAGATTACTCAGCTTGTTCGCTGGGGTAATAGTATATTCAAAAAATGACTTGGTATTTTCCCCTCCCGAAAGACAGTCAACTGCCTTCATGAAGGGCGCATAAATACAAAAGCCGAAAACACCACCCAACAGAGCAGATGGAAGCGCAAAAACAACATGGCCAAAGATGCTACCGATAAGTTGTCCGGTCTGAGCAACTGCAACAAGAGAATTGATAGCAACTGTCTTGAGCGTATTCCATCCCGGCCTCTTTTCCCGGTCTTCCCTTAATTCAGCCAGTTTAAGAGCCTTTGACTCTACATCATCAAGATACTCTCTAGTGTATTTACCTTGGTCAACCGCAACCGGAAGTGAAGAAAAATTGACTGCACCAGTCATTCAGAGCCCTTATTTCAATGGAAACTATTGTTTATGACTGCCCCACCAGAGAATAGTTCCATTATATAAAATTGATTTGCTTATACTTTCATAAACACCTGAAATAAACACGGGATCTCTGGCGAGCCACCGGGTTTATTTAATTGACCAATCAAACAGATAATGGCAAGCTCAGAAAATGGACTACACAATAATAATTGCTGACGACCACCCCTTATTCCGGACTGCACTCAAGTCCTCTGTTAGTCTCGCGCTTAACGATCCGATGATCTGCGAGGCTGGCTCAATTGCTGAACTGCAGACACTTCTGGAAAACAATTCCTCACCGGATCTGATCTTACTGGATCTGCATATGCCCGGTGCACATGGACTTTCCGGGTTGATATTTCTCAGAGGGCAGTATCCGGATGTACCTGTTGTCGTTGTTTCAGCATCTGATGACTTGCAGATCATACAGAAAACCAAAAAACATGGAGCCAATGGTTTTATTCCAAAGTCTACGTCACTGGATGACCTCAAAACAGCCATTATAAATGTTCTGAATGGAGAAAACTGGTGGCCGGAAAACTTCCAACCTGTCGAATCTCAGGAAAGCAGTGATATGGAAGCCAGACTGGCAACCCTGACACCTCAGCAATTCAGGGTTCTGGGAATGATCAGTGAAGGCATGCTGAATAAACAGATTGCTTACGACCTGAATGTATCTGAAGCCACGATCAAGGCGCATGTGACGGCCATTTTCAAAAAGCTGGGAGTCAGAAGCAGGACTCAGGCAGTAATCGCCATTAAAGCACTGGAAATTGAGATACCCGGCCAGAACACACAAGATCAGGAAAACCCGGACTAAACGGTCTCTGCCTTGTATTTTTCAACTTCATAACATGATCACTACCAGCTCCGTTCGGCTGGACGGTGCCAGTGGCCACTTTGCACCGCTGAATTATCCTGCCATTGCTGACTTCCAGTATACAAAAGCCCTGGTGGAAGCCGCAGAGCAAAGCGGCCTCACCTATCGGACTGGCATGACTGCCTCCAGCGACACCTTCTACCCCGGCCAAGAGGAACGCTATGACACGTTTATCCGGCGAGCAAGAAAAGAGCTACAGGGTTCTATGAAAGAGTGGCAATCCATGGGGGTACTGAACTATGAAATGGAGTCAGCAACGCTGCTGACACAGGGGTTATCGATTAAACAAAGCCAAATTAAAGGCATTTTTCTCACCCAGGTTAATACCAAAGTCTAATACCAGAAATCCCCATAAATCCTACACTGGGAACACTTCAATAAATATGTCCATCGTCGTTTTATCGAGTAATTACTCAACCTGAACAGTATAAAAAGAACCGCCCTGAGTCATTTTGAACTAAATAATAATAACAAAACCAAGGGAAGTGATATGTCTGACTCCTCCGTTTATCCAGTAAAGCCTGCTGTTCTTGAGAACACTCTGGTTAATAACGACCAGTATCTGGAAATGTACCAGCAATCGATCATAAACCCTGAGGGCTTCTGGCGCGAACACGGTCAACGAATCGACTGGTTCCAGCCTTTCTCCAAAGTGAGAAAAGTCTCTTTTGATGACCACTTCGTAAGTATCAACTGGTTTTATGATGGTACTACCAATGCTTCCCATAACTGCCTTGACCGGCACCTGAAAGAAAGAGGTGATCAGTTGGCCATTGTGTGGGAACCGGATGATGAAGGTGAAGCAAGAAAGGTGACCTATCGGGAACTGCATGATCTTGTGTGCCGCTTTGCCAACGCTTTGAAGAGTCAGGGGGTTCGCAAAGGTGATGTCGTAGCGATTTATATGCCCATGGTCATCGAAGCTACCGTTGCCATGCTGGCCTGTAGCCGTATAGGGGCAATTCACTCTGTGGTGTTTGGTGGATTCTCACCGGAAGCACTGGCAGGAAGAATCATTGACTCCAGAGCAAAGATTGTCGTTACTGCCGATGAAGGGGTTCGAGGCGGGCGAACAGTGCCTCTCAAAAACAATGTCGATGAAGCACTGACACACCCCGACACACATACCATTGAGAAAGTCATTGTACTCAAGCACACTGGGGCTGATATTGCCTGGCACCGTCACCGTGATGTCTGGTGGCAGGAGTTAACCGCACTCACTTCACCACACTGCGAAGCCAGGGAGATGAATGCCGAGGATCCACTTTTTATCCTCTATACATCAGGCTCCACCGGAAAACCAAAAGGCGTCATGCATACCACGGGCGGCTATTTGGTATACGCTTCCATGACCCATCAATATGTATTTGACTATAAACCCGGCGAAGTATTCTGGTGTAATGCAGACGTTGGCTGGATCACCGGGCACTCATACGTTACCTATGGCCCATTATTGAATGGTGCAACGATTGTGATGCATGAGGGCTTGCCTAACTATCCAGAAACCAATCGCATCAGCAAAATCATCGATAAACACGGCGTGAATATTCTTTACATTGCACCAACGGCTATTCGCGCTTTAATGGCAGAAGGCGATGCTGCAGTCAAAGATACTCATCGTAATTCATTGCGGCTATTGGGCTCTGTAGGTGAACCGATAAACCCTGAAGCCTGGAACTGGTACTACTCAACGATTGGAGATGAGCGCTGCCCTATAGTCGACACCTGGTGGCAGACCGAAACCGGTGCTGCAATGCTGACTCCACTTCCAGGAGCCACAGATCTTAAACCGGGTTCAGCAACGCGGCCTTTCTTTGGTATACAGCCTGCCCTGGTGGATAACATGGGGCGCCTTATCCATGGCTCTGGAGAAGGCAATCTTGTCATCCTGGATAGCTGGCCCGGACAAGCCAGAACCGTTTACGGGGATCATGAACGGTTTGTACAGACCTACTTCTCATCTTTTAAAGGCATGTATACAACAGGTGATGGTGCTCGAAGGGATGACGATGGCTATTACTGGATCACCGGTCGCGTGGATGATGTCATCAATGTTTCGGGCCATCGTATGGGCACCGCAGAAATAGAATCAGCAATGGTAGCCCATCAGCAGGTAGCAGAAGCCGCAGTTGTTGGTTTCCCGCACGATATGAAAGGCCAGGGAATCTATGTTTATGTCACACTTAACAGTGGAATAGAGACCAGTGAAGAGCTGAAAAAGAAGCTGAAGGATTGGGTGAGAAAAGAAATTGGGCCAATTGCTACCCCGGATATTATTCAGTGGGCTCCGGGGTTACCTAAAACCCGGTCAGGAAAAATCATGAGGCGAATTCTCCGTAAAATAGCCGCTGACGAGTACGAAAATCTTGGTGATACTTCGACACTGGCAGACCCTGAAGTGGTGAATCAGTTGATTGCCAATAAGGCGGTAGCCAGCTAAACCCCAATCATTTTGAAAACCGGAGCTTTATTCGAGCTTCGGTTGTTTTCTGACTCTTAAAATTTCTTCTTCATCAATAAGGGAATCTTTTACCCACAATCGGTCTGCAATGGTCATCGGGCACTGATTGATTCGAGCAGTAAATTCATTAATTGCATGCAAAAGGTCTTCTGCTGTCGCATAGCAGTGATGATAGGTTACGTCTTCACGCAACCAGCGCCAAAGAGCCTCTACCGGCATAAAGTCCGGGCTGTAGGAAGGCATTTGGATAATATTGATGTCCAGTCGTTTACCCGCTTCCTGTACTAATTTGGCTGTATGCCAGGAGGCACCATCCCAGATTAGATCAATCGCCCCCACCGGCTTTTCCTGACGAATACGCTCAAGCACATTCACAGCATGCTCTTTTCGGCCACTTGGGTAAGGCCAGATCCTGACCTGTCCATCATTAAAGTAGTAAACCCCATAAAAGCTGATCTTGGCAGACAGTCCTGGTGAGTCGGAACTTACCCAAAAGCGCTTACCCTTGCGTGACCAGCCATAGCTGACATCAGTATCCTGATGGATATGAGCTTCATCAATATACACCAGAAGACGTTCCTGCCGAGTTGCCTTCTCCAGCAGAGGCTTTAGCTGCTCAAGAAATGAGGCTCGTCGGGCCGAATCGGCCTTGTTCAGTAGTTTTTTGGCTTTTTTCCATGAGTAACCCTGATGCTTCAAGGCAAGTCGAAGAGTCTCACGACTGAAACGGGTAGCGAATGTTTTGTAACACCAGTCTGCGAGTGTTTTCAGGGTCCACCTGACAAAGTTGTGAGGGCGTTCCTGTGAAGCGGCCTGTTCAAGAGCCCGGTCTATAACCCCTGCAACTGCTCCGCTAATCACTCGACAAAAGGGGGGCGGCCACCTGTACGGCGATACACTATAGAGTCTGGACCATTGCGGTTGTATTTGTTAATCCATCCGGTCACCGTATCATGACGACGCCCCAATCCCCTGGCAACTGCCACGGGGGAGCAACCTGTGACCACCTGGTACAACGCAGCGAAACGTTCCCGGGTTCTGGTATGGGAAGCCTGAATAGATTGTGCCAGAAGGCATTCCGGAGTTTGGTTCCACTCCGCGTAGTGGACTTTCAGCAAAAAATGGTACCGATAAAAAATACGTCATTTTACCGATAGATTTTTATCTGTCAGTTAGGATATGTCGAACTGAAACCTGTGAGAACCGGAAAGATGCGGTTCTCTAACTGGTCGGGGTTTAGTAAATGTCAATTGTCGTGCAGTATTCCTTCCTTACCAATACTGCACGCGTTTTACCTTCCACCTGTTCACGAAGGTAATCCTTGACATTATAACCAGCGTCCCTATAATTCGCTTCTCTTTCGACGCGGGATGGAGCAGTCTGGTAGCTCGTCGGGCTCATAACCCGAAGGTCGTTGGTTCGAATCCAGCTCCCGCAACCAACTTTTAAGCAGTTGATGTTTCTTTACCTTGAAAGGATCAGCTGAACAGTTTTGTCGCGGGATGGAGCAGTCTGGTAGCTCGTCGGGCTCATAACCCGAAGGTCGTTGGTTCGAATCCGGCTCCCGCAACCACTTTTAAAGCAGTTGATTTTTTTTATCTCGAAAGGATCAGCTGAACAGTTTTGTCGCGGGATGGAGCAGTCTGGTAGCTCGTCGGGCTCATAACCCGAAGGTCGTTGGTTCGAATCCGGCTCCCGCAACCACTTTTAAAGCAGTTGATGTTTCTTTACCTCGAAATGATCAGCTGAACAGTTTTGTCGCGGGATGGAGCAGTCTGGTAGCTCGTCGGGCTCATAACCCGAAGGTCGTTGGTTCGAATCCGGCTCCCGCAACCACTTTATATCATTCTTACCAGCTTCATAAATTCCCGCCATGCAACCTGTCACACTTTCTACAACAATCAAAAGAGCGCTTGTTGTTGAAGGTAGTCGTATGCGTGGAATTTTCACTGCTGGCATTCTGGACGCTTTTCTTGATAATCTCCATTGAAACCACTGAATACCTCCAAAGGAACAAGACACAGAAATCATCTTGTTTCTGACTATCACAATGGCTATTCCATTGGCTGCTCGGTTGCTGAGCAACTCGCATAAGAATCCACTTTAACCCATTATCAAATTTCTCTCACCAACCTTAACTATCTGCTAGATTAAAGATCTATCGTTATAAGTGCCTGCTCAAACATCTTAATGCGAACTGAAAACGACGATAAATAATCCTGTTATTCACTTTTTCTCATTATGTAGTGTGACTTTACGCAGAAAGCCAATATGCAGAAGCTTTATCTCTCAGTTATAAATACCCGCCAAAGATCATTTATGACCTTTAGCTGCAGACACTTCACATTAACCTGATAATCCCACCTTCTAATGAGGGTCTACCATGCCAAGACAGGTTCTCATCCCAATTGCCGATGGCTCCGAAGACATTGAAGTTGTGACGATCATAGATACACTCAGAAGAGCAGGTGCACAAGTCACTATTGCCAGCTGTCACCCTGATGGAAAACAGACCATCACCGCCTCACAGAAAACACAGATCACTGCCGATGTGCACGTAGAAGCCTGCACAGGCAAACAGTTTCATCTGATCGCCCTTCCCGGCGGCATGCCCGGAGCCGACAGCCTTAAGAACAACAAAACGCTAACAACGCTATTGCATGATCAGCAAAAAGCGGGGAAATGGTATGCTGCCATTTGCGCCTCCCCTGCGGTAGTTCTTGCTCATCATGGTTTACTGGATAACGTCCACGCAACATGCCATCCCAGCTTTATGGATCAGATGGAGGGCGCTCTGGCACACCCGGAAAACACCACTGTAGTTGATGAAAAAAAAAGGGTTATAACAGCCCAGGGCCCGGGCAATGCCATGGGATTTTCATTTAAATTAGTTGATGCACTCTATGGAAAAGATGCTTTCCGGCCGATAGCCAAGCAGATGATTGCAGACTGGGCCTTGTAACCCTTTACAGTAAATACCCCAATCGCATCAGCGATGTTATTTGAACATAGTTGTACAAATGCGTATAAAATACATATAAGGGTTTTCCGAAGCTTCGAGAAAACCCGGTGCAATAACCCACGAGGTATGAAAAATGGAAAGCTTTATTCTAATTGTGGCCAGCATTTTTGCACTGTATTACCTGAGTCAAAAGCAGGACGTAATGGCAAACAAGATGTTTGGTTACGAATTCAATCGTTTTGAGCGGATTTACCACAACACCACCTACTCTTGCCAGGATTCCACCATCGTCAGAAAGCAACTAACCAGCGGAATGCCCCTGCCCTTCATTCCATCAACCAGCTACTCAGTAAGAGCGTTATGCCTTACTGAAGACAAGCATTGGTTCTGGTTTGATGCCTCCATAAGTCGCATGAAACTGGATCGAACCAGCATCACACCAACCGATGCCAAAGAAGCATTTAATGCTTTGAAGGACGATCCTGAAGTTCTTCATCGCTACTTCTCAAACCATGATCAGCAGTCAGCATAGCTGACTGCCAATCTGAACCTTCTTGAGCAATATTAAGCCAAAAGATTGATCCTGCTCAAAACAACCAGATTGATATTTCCCTCTCCTGGATGAATGCCGCCAAAACATCATTATTTACGTCTCAACCTCTGATTGCCGAAGGTCTTTACGCAAAATTTTGCCAACAGGCGTCATTGGCAATTCATTACGGAATTCACACACTTTTGGCACTTTATATGCTGTCAAATAATCACGACACCAGCTTAGTAACTCATCGGATGTAAGACTTTCATCTGACTTGATAACGAATAATTTAACTTTCTCCCCAGAACTCTCATCGGGAACACCGATGGCTGCGCAATTTGCAACCTTGGGATGACCGGAAACAACATCCTCAATTTCATTCGGATATACATTAAAACCGGAAACCAGAATCATGTCCTTGATTCGATCAACAATCCTGACGAATCCATCTTCCTGGATCACGGCGACATCACCGGTCTTTAGCCAACCATCCTTTCCAAGCACTTCGGCAGTAGCTTCAGCTCGCTGCCAGTATCCGGACATAACCTGCGGCCCCCTGACACAAAGCTCACCGGGCTCACCTAATGCGGTCTCGTTACCACCCTCGTCTATGGTTTTCAGCTCAGTAGAGGGTATTGGCAGGCCCGCAGTGCCAGGCTGTGACAAATCACCAGCTGGATTCATACAAACGGCAGGAGAACACTCCGTTAACCCATAAGCTTCAGAAATAATACAGCCGGTCTCTTTACGCCACTTTTGGGCTGTTGCTTCTTGCAGCGCAGTCCCACCGGATAACGTTAATTTTAAACCTGAAAGATCACACTCTTTAAATTTTGGATGGTTCAACAAACTGGCAAACAAGGTATTCAGACCAACAAAGCCCGTAAAACGCCATGGTTTAATGAACTTAATAAATGTACCTGTGTCTCTCGGGTTAGCTATCAGAATACTGTGATTCCCCATAAACGGCATACACATTAAATGTACTGTGAAAGCATATATATTAGGACTTACGCATTGACAACAGGCTCTAAAATTTGATAATGCCAAAAAACAGATGTCTTCAGGGATGAAAGTGAGAACTACCACTCGACCGACCACTGCACGATGCACTCTTGCAAAATACATTGGCTTTTTGATTAGTGAGCCAAAATCATCAACATGCACAAGACTGGCCGAGGTTACCGACTTTTCTCACGATAGCGCAAACCGCTTTCTTAAGCGTGAAAACTATCAGCCCAAAGATATGTACGATGAAGCAGTCAAAAGTTTAAACCCTATTGGCGGCACCCTGAGCGTTGATGACAGCGTGCTCGACAAACCTTATAGCTACTCCGTGGCACTGGTTGGCCACTTTTGGTCGGGTAAACATCACCGAGTGGTTAAGGGAGTTAACCTCATCACCCTTTATTACACCGACGTATCCGGGCGCCATATGCCGGTGAATTACAGGATATACGACAAATCGGAAGACAAGACAAAAAACGACTACTTCCGTGAAATGTTGATTGAAGTGCTGGTATGGGGGCTGAAGCCAGCGTTCGTTACCGGTGACTCCTGGTACAGCTGCACGACTAACCTGAAGACGATTAAAAACCATCAGACTGGGTTTATGTTTGCCGTTGAGAAAAACAGGACAGTATCACTGGAAAAAGGTAAATGGCAGCAGGTTCAACACCTCGACATCCCCGACAATGGTCTGGATGTATGGCTCAAAGACTTCGGTAAGATCCGGTTGTTCAGGACGATGCTAAAAGACCAGCGTCGCCACTACGTGGTTTACTTGCCAGAGGAAGTCCCTTTTGAACGCAATGACTTCAAGCAGATCCATGACCAGCACTGGCAGATCGAACAGTTTCACAGGGCGATCAAGCAGGTTTGCCATATTGAGCACTTTCAGGTTCGCAGCGAACGACCCGTCAGAAACCATATATTTGCTGCAATTTTAGCTTTTGTTTATCTCCAGAAAATGCAGATAGAGCAGGAGTTTACGAATATTTATCAGCACCAACGGGGGCTGTTTAAAGAGACAATAGGCGCTTTCATTGAGAGTTTTGCAAAGGGGAAGGATCACCTCCTACCAAAATTTATCGGTGTCATCAATGCGTAAGTCCTATATATGATAAAGAGGCAAAGGCGCTATAAGAATTTCCTGTCCCGTTTTCAGGATTTTCTGCCCCATCTCATTTACTTGAGATAGCATTTCTTTGGACTGAAGCATATTTGCTATCAAATTCCTGTTAGTCAAAATGGCTCCTTTGGCAACCCCGGTAGTACCGCCTGTATATTGAAGCACAACCGGATCAGAAAGCTTTCCCTCTGGAACTGGCTGATAATCAGAAGCTTTTGCAGTTCTGAAAGTGTCAAGCAGTGGAACCGCTCTGGGCAAGGAATACCGGGGCACCATCTTCTTGACATATTTGACCAGAAAATTAACAACCTGCCGTTTGGGGGCTGGAACCATATCAGCCAGCTGGGTCACAAAAAGGTGCTTTATATCTGTCTCGCCAACCACCTCTTCAACGAGATGACCAAAGTTTTCAAGAAACACTAACGCCTTTGCTCCTGAATCCTTAAACTGGTGCAACATTTCCCGGGCAGTATAAAGCGGGTTGGTATTCACAATAACTAACCCTGCCCTCAACGCTCCATAAACGACAATCGGGTACTGTAGAAGATTGGGCATCTGAATGGCAATTCGATCGCCCGGTTTCAAATCAGTATCTCTTTGGATATATGCTGCAAACTGCTGACTATAAAGATCTATGTCGGCATAGGTCAGTGTATGGCCGATGCCCGTAAACGCGGCGCATGAACTATTCTCATTTAAAAAAGCATTGATCACAGATAACGCACTGGAATACTCATCAGGGTTAACTGCATTAGCCACCCCTGCAGGCCTTTTTCCATTCCAGAATGGTGCATCCATAGCACTGAGCCTCTTAATTTATGGTTATTGTTGTAAGGTCTATTCAGCCTTTCAGACAATTTTACCCAACATTTTATCGACTGGCATCTAGTATGTGGCGAATTTGCCGAATATATATCATGTATCTCTGGCAATGACGTTTTTTTTACCTTAATCTATTTTTAGGACTCAATTTGCACAGGTAGTCAGAGCCCGTAAAGACACCAGTAATAACTACGGACAGAATCAACAGGATGTTGACCATAAAACCGTTAATGAACCCGGTCAGACCATTTTCTGCTGCAGCGTGGCAGGAGGTAGCTTATGACTGAATATTACCTGAAAATACTCTCCGGTAATCATATTGGTGCCGAGATCCCCATTGAGCCGGGCAGGTACACCTTAGGAAAAGATGATGGTTGTGACCTGATTTTAACAGACGACAACCTGAATGCTATCGAGTTCATTATTGAGATTTCTAATGATGGCCAGATCAGAATTCAGTCAGGCACAGCGGATATTCCATTATATCTGAATGGTGAGCCGATTGGGTCAAGTATTCAGTATCGCCACTTTGATGTTGTTACTTCAAACGGTCTTTTCATAGCTATTGGTCCTGCTGACGCAGAGTGGCCGTCTCTTGCACTGCCGAACGTAGCCAATACCCCAACACCACAGAATCTGCCTGTCAATGAGGAGCAGCACCTATCTCCTCAAGCAGATGAGCCTGATCTATCTGCATCTGACTTTGACCAGGATCTACCAGATAAAGAAGATGAGGATAAAGAAGACGATTTAGATGACACATCCTTTATAACAAGTATTGATAAGAAATGGCTTGCAGCTATTCCAGTCGTACTGGTGCTCTTGATAGTCAGCATCAGTCTTATTATTTCCAATACGGATAACAAAGAACAAGGAGTAACGCGCATCCCCGGAGCTCTCGAAGTCTCAACAAAAGCCAAAGAACAGCTTGGACTTAAAGAGGTTAAGTTCAAACTACTGCCCGACAAATCATTACTCGCTTCGGGTTATACACAAACGCTTCAAGATAAACTGGAACTTCAAAAATTTCTCAGAAAACAGGGCATCCCTTTTAATTCGCAAGTCATTGTTATGAATGAAATGCGTGATAATGCTGAAATGCTCTTAAGAACCCAAGGCTATGATAACCTCGAACTCGAGCTGGATAATACTCCCGGATCTCTGGTGTTAACCGGATATGTTTCAACTTCTGATGAACTTGATAGCATTATCAATATGCTCAAACAGGAGATTTATGGACTTATTTCGGTTGTGGATCAGGTTGAAAACCAGATTGATCGCGTCAACACCCTCAAATCCATGCTTCGGGAAAAAGGTCTGGTACCAAGAATTCACGTTGTCGTCCGGGATCAAACGGTGATTCTGAAAGGACATCTACTGGATGAAGGACAAGTTTATGACCTTCAAACGGTAGTATCAAAGTTTCAGAAAAAATACGGCAATAAACCATCCATTGAACTAGCCACCAAGTACGCAGGAGGTACGCTAACCGAAAGTCAATCATCTTTATCATTGAATATACGTGGTATCAGTATGGGCAAGGTGCCTTACGTGATACTGATAGATGGTTCCAAGTACCTGATAGGGGCAAAACTTTCTAACGGGTATATAATTGAAGATATCAATCTTGAGTATCTTTTACTAACTAACGGAACTGATAAAATCAAATACCGTCTTGGAGGGAACCGTGACGGACAAATCAAAAAATGAAGAAAATATTCTTCTATCAACCACTGAAGAACAGTTGATCCAAGATAAGGATGGCTCTTATCGCGATCAAATCCTTAATCACTTGCTATCTGAAGCCACTCGCCTGAAAGGATTAAAAGATAAAGGTGCAGCTCCGGAAGATTTTTCAAAAATCGACAGTCTGCTAACCGCTGTAGTTGCGGCTATGGAGGTCGTTGATAAGAGCTGGAAACAGCATCACGGTCAATCAAAAGCCTGAGAGGGAACTCAGCCATGGCATACCAGGATACCTACAACCCGAATTACAACCAGCCAGGAAGCTCAGGTTTCAGCTTTGACAAAGTATCTGAAACATTTGGAAGCCAGGCAGAAGCACTTGATGCAGCACTGAAAACCCGTGTCGCTAATATGGATCCTAATAGCACCAAGGACATGGTTGAGTTTCAGGTAGAGTTCAACAAATACATGATTGTTGAAGGTCTTCGTTCAAGTATCGTCAAATCAATCAAGGATACGATACAAAGTATTATTCAGAAGCTCTAAACCAATTCTATGAATGGAGATAGTCAGCAATGATTGATGACAAGCTTTTAAAAGCTCTGGCAGATATTGGCTTTATGGCCAGCGGAACAGGACTTCCAAAACATGCTTTTGGGATTTTTAATGGCATTGAAACTGCTAGACCAGATAGTCCACTCAGCACCATTGGCTTTGCCCTTGAGTTCATGAATCGAAAGCGTCACCAGGAAGCTATTGACCTGTTGCACAAGGAAGGTCTGGCAAAACACCCTGAAGACCCTACGATCAAGGCTTTTCTGGGATTAGCTTTAATGTTCGAAGGGCGTAATAAAGAAAGTGAAGACTATCTGAAACCTCTACTCTCTTCAACAGAAGCAGAGCCCGCTGAGATGGCCAGGGAACTTCTTTCCAACATCCACGGCCAATAGCTTATTCCGGAAGCTTATCTCTTAAAGCTTCCGGGAAGTTTTTCCCCGGCACAGCCCTTTCAATCAGCCATTGTTTTACTACCGCCGTAAGAAACGTTAAAAAACGCTCCATTTGCTGAGAGTTTTCAGCCATATTCTGCACCAGGCGAACAGACTTGCTTAACGTATCAACTGAAAAATAATTATCAGAAATAACTCTTCCAGTTCGACTGAGACAAGAACCACTCAATCCCCTCTTGTCTCCAACTTCGCGCCTGCACTCTGTAATTGAGCCAGATAGCAAATTTTTCACCAACTCGCCTGATAGCTCTGCCACAGGCTCAAACCATTCCGGCTCAACCCAACGTTGAATCTCTTCCCCCCCTTGACATATTCGAGTAATCACTCTGCCAAAATAGTCTTTGAGGCGGCTACCTGAGAATGACTGAAAGCCTTGAAATGTCCATAAGTTGACTTTCTGCTGCCAAAATAACTGCTGATCGACGCGCTGCAAGTGACAAACCGACATTCCTTTACAATCTTGCAAAAGCTTGCTCCACTCACCATGATGATTCACGACGACCCTGAACGTAGCATCAAGTCCTCTTTCAAAAGCGCTGGCATATTGACCACAAAGAGAGAGTTTGATGTTCGATAAAGAGTCATTGTCAGCGGTCCGAATCCAATTATTGATCACCAGATTTTCTTCTAACGACGGTATCTCGATCAACTCACCATTAACCAACTGGAATGAGCAATCTTTATAACGATTAAAATGAAACAGCTCAAAAATATCCGGAAGAGACGTTTGTATAAAACTGTTATCTGCGCCACAGAATGCGCTCTGTGGGTCATTAACTTCAGACTCAAACGCTTTTATGACACTTGGACAGAAAGCAGCTTTGACATCCACAATAAATGGTATGCCATTTCGGGTTATTACATTCCTGTTGTGAACATCCCCCAATCCCAACAGAATTGATACTCCAGCAATAACACCCAAGCGCTGGTAATAATTGTTAACTTGCTGTTCATCCAATATTGCATGGCAATCTTTATCGACAAACTCACAAAAGCCGTAGGAACCATCAAAAGATCCACAAAATATCCTGATAGTCGCCAACCCTGGCTGTTCACCAAGCCATTGGTTGAGCTTGCCAGCAATATTATTATTGTCTGCTGTATACCCAATAATCCGGTGCTCAATGGCTAAATCCCTGTTTTTGTAAACCAATCGCTCCCCATTATCAAAATTTAAAATTGCAATCATGCAAGAAGAGGTACTTAACGGATAATCAAGGTATGTAATTCTCTGTGCCGGCTGCTGCCAAATATCAGAAAACAATCGATTAATATCATTAATATCCCGGTAAAAACGAGCAATTAATTTTTTCAAATCTTTCAGTGCACGGATAACCCATAAGCGATTCAAGCGATACCACAAAGGGAATTCAGCACTTAGAAATAGTAGCCCGCCCTGTTCTGTTACAGAATCAAGCACATCGGTGTATTGCATGGAATCATTCATCTCACCGACCCAGGCAATCGCCTGCAATAGCTGCTCATCCAGCTTTGACGCAAATGGTTTTAGCAGACTCGCCCGATACTCCGGATTTTCTAGCTGATTATGGTGACCAACCAGCTGCAAATCCAGCCAGCAAAGCAAAGGCTCCAGAAGTCTGAAACGATGAGGTTCCGCACAATCAAGGTACTGCATCACCTCAGCTGGCAGTCTTTGCTCTTCAGGCCACCACCTTTTTTGATTGCTAGCCGACTTCAATGACGGTTCACCGGTATGGGTCAGCACTTGATATTTACACATCCACATAATATTCAATAGAAGTGCCGGTTCCTGAGGAAACCTCTCCTTCAGGTCCATCAAAAGGCAACCGGATAAACAAAGACGGGCTATCTGGTCAATCAAGTCAGTTTTTAAGAATAAATCCATTTCAGCATAGTGAACAAACTGCTCGGATCTCAGCAACAATCTTACCCCTCGATCCGTTGTCTGAAGAAGCTGGTCATCTTCTAACTGACTGGCAGGATAATGCTCAAAAATTCGATGATAAGGAAGTCCGACAGGTCTTCTTTTTAATCGGGAAATCTGATCAGCCTCTTTATTCAGACCGCTGACCAACTGATGATATTCATCTACAATGGCTTCCCATCGATAATGCTCAAATACTCTCTGCTTTCCCCGCTCTCCCATGCGCAACAGTAGCTCAGGTTCCTGAATCAGCTGATGAATTTTTTCTGAACATTGACTCAAATTAACCGCAGTCCCCTGCGCTTGCAGAAAATGGGCATGGTCTGTCAATAATGAACCAAGAGGCCGGACAAGATCATCCAAATCTGTCGATACCGTTTCAACCAAAAAGCCACTGACCCCATCCTCAACCAGCTCCGAATAACCATTCCAGTCTGATAAAACAACAGCCTTTCCATGAGCCATTGATTCGATTGGTACGATTCCAAAACTTTCCTGAATATTATCCGAAAGTGTCAGAACCATATCACAGGCGGACAACCATTGATGCTTAATGTCATCTTCAATTTCCAGCTCAAAGCGAATACAGCCTTCAAGGTTTAAATCATAGGCTTGCTTTAACAGAGACTGCACAGCCGGGCTACCCGCATCTCCTGCACCAGCGATGATCCACTTTATATTTCGGTGTCCATAGCCCTCCATCAGATCATTCATGACCAACAATACTGGATGGAGGTCCATTTTCTTTGCCGCAGAAATACGGCCAAGGGTTAAAATAACAAAAGATTCCTGATCAACACCCAATAAGCTCCTGGCTTCCTCCTTACTGACTGAATGGCATTCATCAGGTTCTATACCCAAAGGCAGCTTCAATACACTCCCTTTATAAGGTATAGCCACACCAATATGATCTGAAATACTTGAGCTTGCAGCAGACAACAGACGCATCATCACTTTTTTCTGCGCCTCACTGCTGCATAAGATTGCGTCACAACGTTTTAGCGGTGACAGCAAAAGATCTCGGGTATTTGACATATTTGAGTCTGTGCTCAATGTATGCGCCCGACCAGTGACAGGAAATGGTTCCAGGCAGTAAGCATCACGAAGCGCTGCAATACGGGCAACCCAAGGGTCTCCCTGATGAAAAACCTCATACCTGACCGTGGAGAAATACTGATTTAATTCATGAGCTGGTAAAAAATGGATGGCTTTATCGCTGCCGTAATACTTAAGAAAAGATTCCCAGCCTGATTTCAACTCCGGCAATAGCGACTGTGGGGAAAATATATGTATCTCTTTGAATCGGCTATAACGGATGATTGCTTTCAGAAATCCGTCATTCGCACGCCGGAGTCCGTTGAAATAGGCAGCTTCAGTACTGGCAACCAGGCAACCAAATACGGAAGAACGAGTGGCTTGTTGCTTTTTTGAAGGCATATCGAACAATTCTAATCATTGACATACCTTATGTATCGAACTGACAGCAGCTTCTATTAGGGCAGGAACATCATGGCAGAGCCGGGAGATGGAGCACTTTGACCAACCCATTTTACAAAAAGGGCATGATTATTGGCTAATGCAACAATGGCCTCTTCAATAACATCAACACTGAGACTCCGGATTGGAGCTGAGACGTATACAGCAAGTGCATTTTCATCAGGGTCGATACACAATGAAACACGTTCAGCGGCAACCAAAGCCAGATTTTTTTCCAAAAGCCCCATCAAAAGATCTTGACGCTTACCGTTATCCTCAGGCAGCTTGCTGATGATGCTATAAACATAAAAGCGACCATGGGCCTGGAAACAGGCCACCTCTAACCGATCATCAACCACCAGAGCATATCGATCATTTTCATACTCCAGTGCACCCATCTGTTGACGAGCGGCGTACGAATTCATTAATTTTTCAAAGCTCATAGCATCCATGCCCTTGATTAAAATGAGTGTAAAGAGGCTTCCCTGCCTCTCCTTAAGCCCTGTCACTACTTAAGCACTGTCACCACTTAAGCACTGTCACTACTTAAGAATAGTGCAGCTATATTACTTGGCCAGATGCCCGGAAGCTGGTGACAATGAGCGGGATTTTAAAGAGACCCGCCTGAACAGAATAATCAGGCCTGTAAACGCCACGAGTGATGCAACAAAACCCATTGAAATAGAGTGGCTGATTCCCATTACCAAATAACCGAACATGGCTATTGCCGCAATGCTGAGTGCATATGGAAGCTGCGTATTAACGTGATCCATATGGTGACAGGATGCCCCGGTAGACGAAAGGATCGTTGTATCAGAAATCGGTGAACAGTGATCTCCAAACACAGCACCAGCCAGAACGGAGGCCAACATAGGCAACATCATGGCAATATCTGCTGCAGCTGCCATATCGCCGGCAATCGGTAACATGATACCAAAAGTCCCCCAACTGGTTCCGGTAGCAAATGCCATCACACCAGAGACAATAAACAGAATCATGGGCAGGAAGCTGGGGGAAATGCTCCCACTTACCAGGCTGGCCAAGTACTTACCGGTCTCCAGCTGACCGATTATTCCCGTCAGAACCCAGGCAAATACAAGGATATAAATGGCTGGCAACATGGACTTACTGCCCTCAACCAGTGCCTTCCTCCAGGTTTTTCCAGAGATATTTCGACTCAGCAGACGGGCTATCGCAAACAGGAGTCCTATCAACCCACCACTGATCAACGATAAAGTAACATCCGTATTCTCAAAGGCGCCAAGGATAGAAAATGCCTGATTATTACCGGCAAGCGCGGTATACCCCGTCCAGATCATGGCAGCCAGCGTTGCCAGCACCAACACCAGAATCGGTGAAATCAGGTCAGCCACACGGCCATTTTTATCTTCTTCCAGCACTGGAGCCCCTGGCGGGTTACCCTTATTGGCATCAAAAAGACTACCTGAAAGCGCTGCATTCTCATGCTTTGCCATGGACCCCACATTGAGATCCATCGCCGCCGTAAAGAAGACGAGCGCCAGTGCAAAAATTGCGTACAGGTTCATAGGAACCATGCCCAGAAATGAAAAGACCGGGCTTTCACCACCAACGCCGTGGGTCGCCATAATAGTACCGACCAAGGCAATGATATAAGCACCCCAGCTTGAAATGGGTGTAATAACGCAGATCGGGGCAGCAGTAGAGTCAATTAAATAAGCCAGTTTGGCTCGTGAAACCCTGTGACGGTCAGTGAGAGGCTTGCTGATACTGCCCACCGCAAGACTATTAAAATAATCATCAATAAAAATAATAACGCCAAGAAAAACCGTCAACACCTGCGCCCCCTGGCGGGTCTTTACACGTTGACGCGCCCATTCACCAAAGGCCCTGGCTCCACCGGAAATACTAATCAGGCTGGTGATAACACCCAGAACCAGCAAAAACAAAAGAATATAGATATTGCTTAAATTGAGGCCTCCATCCCAAAATACACCAACAAGCCCATTAACAATGCGATGAATGGTTATAAGCGGGTTCAAGCCGGTAAGCAGCAAAGCACCGGTGATGATTCCGGCTCCCAGAGACCATAATACTTTCCGGGTTACCACCGCCAGAATGATCGCAACAGCCGGAGCCAATAAAGATAGCGACGAATCGCTGAAACTGGTTAATTCCATAAAACTGATCTCGTTTTTTGATCACACATGCCCGTAGTTTCATTGTTTATCAGGACGTGTAAACCATTTGTCATTGGATCAGGAGGCAGGCGTACATGGAGGAAGCACATATAAAGAATAAACCTCAGTGCTCTCTGGTACCCGTTAGCTCTCCACAGTAAAAACTGTGACAGTAGTACACCTCTTCGATGCACTACCAGTGAAGCTGGTTGACCACCAGCAACACTTCGGCACTATTTCCTTTCAATCGGACTGTGGACGTCACCCTATTCCGATTTACTGATAAACAGCGCGCCTCTAACTAGGGAAAGAGGATCACAGGCAGGGATGCAGCATGAATCAGCTCGCTACATCACCCCTGAATGGGTGCATTATGCACCATTGCTCCCGATATAAATACCCAAAGCAAATATAGGAAAAGGAATCAAGCATTACATTTAGTAATAACAGTATCACTCCCACTCAATCGTGGCCGGCGGTTTACTGGATACATCATAGGTCACCCTTGAAACATGCTCAATTTCATTGATGATCCGATTGGAGACTTTCTCCAGTAGTTCATAAGGCAAGTGAGCCCAGCGGGCGGTCATAAAGTCGACAGTTTCCACCACCCTCAGGGCAATAACATACTCATAGCGACGACCATCGCCCACCACTCCAACCGACTTCACCGGCAGGAATACAGCAAAAGCCTGACTGGTTTTTTGATACCAGTCTGCCTTGCGCAGTTCCTCGATAAAAATAGCATCGGCCTGGCGAAGAATATCCGCATATTCCTTCTTAACCTCACCCAGAATACGAACCCCAAGACCAGGCCCCGGGAATGGATGTCGGTAAACCATATCATATGGCAGCCCCAGCTCAAGACCGATGGTACGGACCTCATCCTTGAACAACTCACGAAGAGGCTCGACCAGCTCCATCTTCATGTCTTCCGGCAACCCACCGACATTATGGTGGGACTTGATGACATGCGCCTTACCCGTTGCTGAACCAGCAGACTCAATCACATCCGGATAGATGGTTCCCTGGGCAAGAAATGCAATGTTATCCAGAGCACTAGCGTGCTCATCAAACACCTCAATAAAGGTATTACCAATGATCTTGCGTTTGTCTTCAGGATCCTGAACACCTTTCAGACGGCTCAGAAACAGCTCTTCAGAATCCGCACGAATGACCCGAACCCCCATGTTTTGAGCAAACATGGCCATAACCTGATCGCCCTCATGCTGGCGAAGCAGACCATTGTCAACAAAAACACAGACCAGCTGATCACCAATGGCTTTGTGCAACAGAGCGGCCACTACACTGGAATCAACACCACCGGACAATCCCAGCAGCACCTTTTGATCACCCACCTGCTCACGGACACGGGCAATGGCATCATCAATGATTTTGCCCGGAGTCCACAGCTTCTGACACCCGGCAATGTCAACCACAAAACGCTCAAGAATTCGTAATCCCTGGGTGGTATGGGTCACTTCAGGATGAAACTGAACACCGTAATAACGCTTTTCTTCACAAGCCATGGCAGCAATCGGGCAGGAGCCGGTAGAAGCGGCAACCACAAAGCCATCAGGTATTGCCGTTACTTTATCACCATGGCTCATCCAGACATCCAGGGTAAGATGGCCACCTTCACAGACATGGTTTTCAATGCCATCAAAGAGGCGCACTTGTTCTTCCAGTTGGACCTGAGCATAACCAAACTCGCGCAAGTCAGAGGTGCTAACCTTACCACCCATCTGCTCGGCCATGGTTTGCATACCGTAACAGATACCCAACACAGGAACGCCAAGTTCAAAAACCACTTCGGCGGCCCTTGGGGAGTTATCACCAGTAACAGACTCAGGGCCACCAGACAAAATGATCGCTTTCGGGTTAAATTCCCGAATCATCGCCTCATCCATATCGTATGGATGAAGTTCACAATAAACGCCAATCTCACGAATTCGACGAGCGATAAGCTGAGTGTACTGGGAACCAAAATCAAGAATCAGAATTCGATCTGAATGGATATCCTGGGACATGATTAATCTCTAAGTCCGGTAATCAGCAAGGCAGGAAGACTTACCCTTACTGCAAGTAAGCAGCCGACCAGAAGGTATCTCACTTCCGCCCAGCAGCAAGTTTCAACATTAACAAGGGGATGAAGCCGTCTTAACCAACACGGTAGTTAGGTGCTTCTTTGGTGATCGTCACATCATGAACATGAGATTCGGCCATTCCGGCGTTGGTCACACGGACAAACTGTGGCCGGGTCCGCATGGTTTCCATATCAGGAGAGCCGGTATAACCCATCGCTGCACGTAAACCACCCACCATCTGATGGATAATGGCATGGAGAGGACCCTTGTAAGGCACACGACCTTCAATACCTTCTGGCACCAACTTTTCAGCACCCTCTTCCGCATTCTGGAAATAACGGTCACTGGAACCGGAAGCCTGAGACATGGCCCCCAGAGAGCCCATACCACGATAAGCTTTGTAGCTTCGCCCCTGGTAGAGTTCCACTTCTCCGGGAGCCTCTTCGGTGCCTGCCAACATACTACCCAGCATCACCGTACTCGCTCCGGCAACAATTGCTTTTGCCAAGTCACCTGAAAAACGAATACCGCCGTCAGCAATAACAGGAACTCCGGTATCTTTCAGCGCTTCAACCACATTGGCTACGGCACTGATCTGGGGCACACCAATACCGGTTACAATACGGGTAGTGCAGATAGAGCCCGGGCCAATTCCCACCTTAACACCATCAGCACCTGCTTCGACCAGAGCCTTGCCCGCCTCTGCTGTTGCAATATTGCCACCAATTACCTGAACCTGAGGGTAATTTTCCTTAACCCACTTCACGCGCTCAATAACGCCACGGGAATGACCATGAGCAGTGTCTACGATAATGACATCAACACCAGCAGCCACCAGAGCAGCAACACGATCCGGTGTTTCAGCGCCGGTACCAACTGCAGCGCCAACCCTTAACTGCCCCTGACTGTCTTTCGACGCATTGGGGTACTGCTGGGCCTTTTTGATGTCCTTTACCGTCATCATACCGGTAAGATTGAACTGATCATCAACCACCAGCACTTTTTCAATACGATGCTTGTGCAACAGTTTACGAACGGTTTCCGGATCGGTGCCTTCTTTAACCGTCACCAGACGATCTTTTTGGGTCATGATCTCAGAAACTGCTTTATCCAGATTGGAGACAAACCGGACATCACGACTGGTAACAATACCCACCAGATCGCTGCCTGAAAGCACGGGAACACCAGAAATGTTATGTCTGGAGGTCAACTCCAGCAGATCCCTGACGGTCGCACCGGCATCAATGGTAATGGGGTCTTTAACTACACCACTTTCGTGCTTCTTAACCTTGCGGACTTCAGCGGCCTGCTGTCCGGGCGTCATATTCTTGTGAATAATCCCGATTCCGCCTTCCTGCGCCATGGCAATAGCCAGCGAGGCTTCGGTAACGGTATCCATCGCTGCAGAAATCAGCGGAATACTCAGCTCGATCCCGCGGGTCAGCTTCGTTTTCAGGGAGACATCTTTGGGGAGGACTTCGGAGTAGCCGGGCAGGAGGAGGACATCATCGAAAGTGAGTGCATCTTGTGCAATTCTCAGCATTGCCTGTTACCAAGAGTTTATGGGTAAAAAATTCGAACAAGTATACCTTATATTTCAACTACAGCTGAACCACTTATTCAGGCAGAATATTAAAATACTGACAATCTTCTCCTGCCGGGCTTGATCCATGCACCATTTTACTGACAGCTTCACCGACAACCTCACCGACAACGCCACCAACACACCGGCTCACAACATTGAGGGACCCGCAAAAGCGCTTTCTGTTACGGAGTTAAATGGTAAAGCCAGGCGATTGCTGGAGATGAATTTCAATAATGTCCGTGTTGAGGGCGAACTGTCCGGACTGGCCCGCCCCAGCTCCGGGCACTGGTATTTCACCCTGAAGGACAAACAGTCACAGATCCGCTGCGCCATGTTCCGCAACCGTAACCAGTCGCTTAAGTTTGTCCCGACGGAAGGCATGCTGCTTATGGTCAGGGGACGGGTAAGCCTTTATGAAGGGCGAGGCGATTATCAACTGATTGTCGAACATATGGATAATGCCGGCACCGGCGACCTCCGGAAAGCCTTTGAAGTCCTCAAGACGAAACTGGCCGCTGAAGGCCTGTTCGACATCGCTCGCAAACAACCCCTACCGTCTCATCCGAAGCATATTGGCGTAATCACTTCACCCACGGGAGCAGCCATCCGGGACATTCTAACCGTAATGAAAAGACGCTTTCCCGCCATACCGGTCACGATCATTCCCAGCGCAGTTCAGGGAGAACAGGCAAAATACGAACTGGTCAGTGCAATAAAACTGGCAAAAAACGCCAACCGGTTTGATGTATTGATCGTTGGTCGCGGAGGTGGTTCACTGGAAGACTTGTGGCCATTTAATGAAGAGTTGGTCGCCAGGGCGATAGCAAACTGCCCTATTCCCATTGTCAGCGCCGTAGGTCATGAGATTGACTTCACCATTGCTGACTTTGTTGCAGACCACCGGGCGGCGACGCCATCCGCTGCCGCTGAAATCCTCAGCCCGGACCGTCAAGCCATGTTGAACCAGCTGCACCTGCTCAGCAGAAAGCTCACCACACTGACACGCCATAAGTTGCAGTTGTGCCAGAAAGAAACTGATAACCTGCAAAAACGGTTAAGACACCCGGGAGATCGTCTGAGAGACAACAGCCAGCGGCTGGATGACCTGGAAATCCGGTTAAGGCAGGCCATTACCCTGAAACTGGAACGCGCTCAATCGAGCCTGGGCCGGGTCAGAGATCGTACACATCAGCAAAACCCCCAGCGCAAATTGGAACTTCTGAAAAATCGTAATGAACACATGGGCCAAAAGCTGATTCAACTGGTATTAAACTGCCTGGAAAGACGGCAACTGAAACTGGAGAAAGTGTCTGGAGAATTGAGTGCCGTGAGTCCATTAGCAACACTTTCAAGAGGCTATACCCTGACGATGGTGGGAGAATCGATTATCAGGAGTAGCCGACAGCTCCGGGAAGGAGAACGGGTAACCACACGCTTCTCTGAAGGCAAGGCGGTCTGCAAGGTCGAAAAAATCACCTGTTAAAATGCACGGCTAACCAAAGGGTATCCACATCGGGCTCAGTCCAGGCCACCCGATGCACACACCCGGAAGGCAACAGAAGATAATCACCGGCACAGAGAGTGACAGGGGTTCTTTCCCCTGCAAACTCCAACACAGCAGAACCACTTAAAAGAACCACCCACTCATCCCAGGGCTGGTCATACCACTCCCCGTCTGGCGTCGCATGACCACGGGAGACAATCCGTTCTATCTTAACAGCACCTGATTCCTGCAGAGTCTCAAAAAATTCTTCAGCCAGTTCTGCAGGTATGTGTTCGAACAGATTGTTTTTCATCAATTACCTCTGAGCGCTATCTGAACAATCAGGAACGTTTTGTCTTACGCTTTTCCCTGGCAAATTGTGCAGATTTTTCAACTCTACGCTTGCGGTGAGCCTGCTTCTGATCAAGTTCCCTGGTTTCAGCATAAGGGTTATCACCCGAACGGAACTCAATTCGAATAGGCGTCCCCATAATCTTCAGCACTTTACGGAAGGTATTTTCAAGATAACGTCGATATGCCGCAGGCACCCGCTCAGTCTGGTTACCATGAATGATAATCGTTGGGGGATTCATGGCACCAGCATGGCAGTAACGCAGCTTGATACGACGATTGTTGACCATAGGTGGTTGATGCTCCTTAACCGCATCCTCCAGAATTCGCGTCAGACGATTGGTCGACAACTTACTGGTAGCAGCTTCATAAGCCTCTTCAATGGAGTCATAAAGATTACCAACACCGGTTCCGTGTTTTGCCGAAATCATATGAATCCGAGCATAGTTGATAAACCCGAGTCGACGCTTCAGCTCTTGCTTTACTTGCGTCTTATGCTCTTCTTGCATGCCATCCCACTTATTCAGTGCAATAACCACAGCACGGCCAGCATCAAGCACAAAGCCCAGCAGGTGCAAATCCTGCTCTACAATACCTTCACGAGCATCCAGAACCAGAACGACTACATTGGCATCTTCAATGGCCTGCAGCGTCTTGATTACCGAAAATTTTTCAATAGATTCAGATACCCTGCCACGCCTGCGAACACCGGCAGTATCAATCAATGTATACTCCTGACCAAAACGTTCATAAGGAATATAAACGCTGTCACGTGTCGTTCCCGCCTGATCGTATACAACCACACGTTCTTCACCCAACAGGCGATTAACCAGGGTAGATTTACCGACATTCGGACGACCCACAATGCCAATCTTGATACCTCTTGGCCTGGTTGACAGCTCGTCGGAGTCATCAGCCTCGCCGTCAGCACACTCCAGCAGCACATCATTGATCATGTTGCTGACGCCCCGCCCGTGCACGGCGGCAATATGATAGGCATCACCAATACCCAGGGAAGCAAAGTCCGTCTCCGCCTGCTCGGCATCAACCCTGTCCACTTTATTAAGTACCAGGTGATACTTTTTGCCCTGCTTGCGAAGGTGCAAAGCGATCATTTCATCAGCAGCGGTCAACCCAGCCCGGGCATCAACCAGAAACAGAACAACATCTGCCTCACTGATGGCCGCCAGCGACTGTTCTGCCATGGCAGAGTCAATCCCCGCTTCATCACCCGAGATACCGCCGGTATCGACGACAATATAAGGGTGCGAACCAATCTTGCCCTCACCGTATTTCCGGTCTCGGGTTAACCCGGCCACATTGGCTACCAAAGCATCCCGGGAACGGGTCAGACGGTTAAAAAGGGTAGACTTGCCAACATTTGGCCGCCCCACCAGGGCAATTACAGGAACCATAAGATTTACCAAAATCACAAAATACGCAGCGGGAAAATCATCCAGAACAGGACGTTCCCGGCGCATCGGTCGTGAGACCGAAATTAAAAACGGGCCGAACCCTTTCAAAGGTTCAGCCCGACAACATTCTTCAAGGTCAACAGCTTGTTTCTGCCTACTCGGAAGGTTTTTCCTTCAAAGCAACCAGCTCACCATCCGCCGACAACACCAGAATCAATTCACCATCCACCAGGGGCTGGGCTTTAATCGCCGAAGAGTCCGCCTTGAAGCGGCCAGCCTGGCTGCCATCTACCTGTGACAACAGGTGAACGTAACCTTCACCATCACCCACCACAACATAACTGCTGAATGCCGCTGGCGCTGACAGCTGACGGAACTCAAAATCTTCCTGTCGCCAGTTGGAGGCACCGGTTCTCTGGTCAATGGAACTGACATAACTCTCCTCGCTGGTCAGATAGATAGAACCAAAACCTTCCGTCATGGATTCATAACTGGATAGCTCTTTTGCCCAACGAACCCGACCACTGTAAAGATCCAGCCCGGCAACGTTACCCTGGAAACTGACAAAGAAAATCGTCTCGCCAACAATCAGCGGTGCACCCTTGATATCAACCATCCGTTCGAGTTCAGTACTGCCCTTCGGGGCAGCAACCCGGGAACTCCAGAGCGGCGCACCATTCTTCAGACGGAAAGCTTTTGCTTCACCACTGGCAAACCCGGCAAACACCGCTTCACTGAATATCAATGGCGAAGCAGAACCTCTTAACGTCAGCGCTGGCTGAAGCGCTTCCTGCCGCCAGAGATACTGCCCGGTCTCCGCATCAAGTACGGTCAGCCGGTCATCGATGCTCTGCACCGCGACATAGAAACCATCGGTTACCGGTGCACTGAGAATCTCGCTGCTTACCCGCTCTCTCCAGAGTTCATCACCATTCTCCTGGTTCAGGGCAATCACTTCACCATCCAGCGTTCCCAGCAGCACCATACCGGCAGCAGCACTGACACCACCACCCACATGGGTATTGAGTTTTTTCTTCCAGACTTCCTTTCCGGTATCACGTTCAAGGGCGAAAACAGTGCCTTCTGCACCGGAAACAAAGACCTTATCACCATCCATTGCCGGTTTCAGGCTTTCGAATCGCTTCCCAACGCCTTTGCCAACCCCCCTGGACCATACTTCAACCAGCTTGACCTTTTCTTCAGCAATCGTCTGGAGAGGTCTGGGAGTTCTTACTTCCTCTTCCTCCGATGAAAAAAGACTGCATGCAGAAAGCCCCAGCATCAGCAGAAGAATCCAAAAGCCCCTGAATAACCTCTCCATTGTGTTATCCCTCCTGAGATGCCATCTGAGGCGCCATTGCTGCAAGATCGTCCAACTTCAGTTGCAGCAACGGACGGTTCAGACCATTATTTTGTGCTGCATCAACGGCTTTCCGGTATGCAGTCTCTGCCAGCTTGCGATCGCCAAGAGCGAGGTAAGCATCACCTTTTGCGGACTCTACCGTTGCCTCATAAGACTTGCCAGCATTCAGTCTGGTCAGGATATCAAGAGCCTGTTGGCCATTCCCGGAAGACTCACTCAACAGCACCCTTGCCAGCCTGACACTGGCCATTGCTTGCACTTCTGGCGCTGGCTTCTGGGCAAGCACCCACTCAAGAGAAGCCCGGGCAGCACTCAGCTGGTTATCCTGCACCTGTTGCTGAGCCAGAAAGAGCGTTGCAAACGCTGCATACTGACTGCTGGTATGATCAGCTTGCAATGAAGAGACGACGTGGCTTATTGTCGCCTTCTGCTCTTCCGTCAGAGGCACTGTAAACTGTGCCTGTTGCTCCAGAGACGATCCATTCGAGATGGTATCCAGCAAATTCTGATAGAGCGTCGAAGCTGCAGCGATTTCCTGCTGCTGTGTCTTCTGCCAGTACTGGTAACCGGAAACAGCGGCCAGTGTTATGGCAACACCCAGCACAACAGGCTGGCCATAGTCTTTCCATAGATTTTTAAGCAGTTCAACCTGCTCTTCATCAGATTGGTAACTCACCCTTTACTCCTGACTTCTTTCCTGAAACCGCTAACAGCACGCTTGTCACAACAAGCAGCTGACTAAACAGCGGTATTCTGTAATACTTTTTGCAAATGTCCGGCTATATCAGCGATTGGCAACTGCTGCTGGGCCTCATCAGTCCTCAGGGACTTGACAGTAACCATTCCGGCACCCAGCTCGTCTTCACCCAAAATGAGAGCATAGGCAGCACCGCTGCGATCTGCACGCTTCATCTGTGCTTTAAAGCCACCACCGCCACAATTCATCAGCACCTTCAGCGCTGGTAACGCATCACGAATCCTTTCCACTACAGGAAGCACTCGGTGGCCAACACCCTCACCAACAGCCACTACCGCCACATCCATCCGATTAGAGACACTGTCCGGCAGCAACTGAAGGGTTTCCAGCATCAATACCAGGCGCTCAATACCCATGGCAAAGCCTACAGCGGGGGTAGCCTTGCCACCTAACATCTCAACCAGGGCATCATAACGGCCTCCGGCACACACGGTACCCTGGGCTCCCAGACTTTCTGTCACCCATTCAAAAACGGTTCTTCCATAATAATCAAGGCCACGCACCAATCTTGGATTAACGCGATAAGCAACACCCGCCTCATCAAGAATCTGCTTCAACCGGGTAAAGTGTACTCTTGACTCTTCATCCAGATAATCGAAGAGCTCTGGCGCACCGGCAACAATTTTCTGCGTATTACGATCCTTACTGTCCAGAATTCTCAGCGGATTGATGGACAGGCGACGACGACTGTCATCATCCAGCTCTGCCTCATAATCCTTGAGATAAGCCACCAGAGCGTCACGATAACGGATACGGGCCTCCAGAGTACCCAGTGTATTCAGCTCCAGCGTGACATGCTCTGACAAACCAAGCTTCTGCCAGAATCGTGCGGTCATCATGATCATTTCCGCGTCGATATCCGGCCCGCTCATGCCATAGGCTTCAACACTGATCTGATGAAATTGACGATAACGGCCTTTTTGAGGACGCTCATAACGAAACATTGGCCCACAGGTCCACAACCGTTGAATCTGATTGTAAAACAGGCCCTGCTGAATACCCGCGCGAACAACTCCTGCAGTAGCCTCAGGGCGGAGGGAAAGCCTGTCACCATTGCGATCTTCAAAGGTGTACATCTCTTTATCAACAATATCCGTACCAGAGCCAATACCCCGGCTGAACAGGGCAGAGCTTTCAACAATAGGAATCCGGACTTCCTGATAGCCATAAGCGCTCAGGACAGAGCGCACCTGTTGTTCAAGGTACTGCCAGACGGGGGTCTGTTCGGGAAGAATATCATTCATCCCGCGGATGGCTTGAAGCTGCTTGCCCAAGTTCAAATGTCCTCTACCTGGAAACACCACATAACATCACCCGACTCGTCAACAACAGGCGATTTGGCGGTTCGCAATCAAAAGTAGGCAACTATAACCGTTAACACCTTTGCGTGACAATCCCACAACCCTCTGATAAAAGAGCGCCCGTCACAGCAGGGTGCTTATTCACCAAACAGAGCGCGTTGACAAGGTGATTTATTTACCCCTGACTATTGCCTGTCAACAAAACGCTGGCGACCCGGGTACTTGATCTGGGTCTGTCTACAGGCTTGCCATCCAGCAGGATACTGTCCACACCGGGGGTATTACCGAACCGAAGATTCACTGGAGGGAAAACATCAACATTAATGGATGATCCTGCCTTTTGCACGGTTGAAATCAACACTTCACCGGTAGCATCCTTTATTTCAACCCAGCAATCTTTAGAGAAACCAATAACAAGAGACTGGGCAAGGTCAGCAACCGGTTTCTCCGGCTCATCCCCTGAAGTCACATCAACAACCTCTGAGCCATCCAGAGCAAGGGGAGGTAACTCTGCTTCACCCTCTTTCAGACCTGGCGGACCTTCATCCTGATTGAGTTCATCGTTGGCGATAGTGGCATCATGAGTTGAGATATCGCTCTCTTCCATCACCTCCATCGACTCAACAATATCTACAACAGGTGTTGTAGAAGTTACTCTCGCAGCATTAACCAGGGGCTCGGATATTTCTTCAGTCACGTCCTGGCTAATGGCCAACTCTGCCACCGGTTCAACATCCAGCCAGTTATCCCAGAGGTAATAACCACCTCCACCCAACGAAACAAGCAATAATAACGCAAGGGCATATACCGGAGAGGGTGCACTGTGAGCACGCAGCGGCTTCAATTTCTTTGAACCCTGCAAACGCGGAGACTCCAACCCATCCATACCAATAAAATGGTCAAAATCCTTTACCAGGTCTTCTCCATTCAGGCCCACCAGTTTCGCATAGTTACGGATATAGCCGCGAACAAATGCCGCCTGTGGCAGGTTATCAAACGTGCTCTCCTCAATGGCCCATACATAACTTTCCGTAATCTTCAGGCTTTCCGCCACTTCGGGGATGGAAAGCCCCTGACTGTTTCGAGCCTGAGCGAGCACAGCCCCGGGGGCAAACGTCTGAATGACTTCTTCCTGCTGAGTACCCTGATCACTCATGATCCAATCGACTCCGATATTGCTTCAGCTCCTCAGAGCCGGGATAAAGTCTTTCCAGCCTTAAGGCATAACTGGCCGCTTTACCTTGAGCCTGGTTTGCCGTTGCCAGCTCAATGCCCAGCAGTAAGCTGCGGGCACTTTGCTCAGTCGCCTCATCAAAGGCCTGGTAATGTTGCCAACCCTTGTAGAGATTGCCTTGATCTTTGTAGATAGCAGCAAGCTCAAGATTGGCTTTGGGTAAGTTACTGTTCAGGCGAAGAGCGCGCGTAAAGTTCTCAATTGCCAATGAAGAGCGCTCCATACGCAAAGCAACAACCCCCATGTTTTCAAAGGTTCGACTGCGCTGGGAATAAGCAACGTCTTTCGAAGCCAGTTCAAACTGGTGATAGGCGTCCTGAAACCGGTTTCTGGAGAGAAGGAAAGCACCAAAATTATTGCGTATATCGGAGGCACCAGGATCAATTACCAGCGCCCTGTCAAATGCTTTCTCTGCCAGTTGATCCTCTCCCTGCCGTTGATAAGCGATACCCAGCGTCCCATGGACATGGGCTGAGTCCGGTTCTATCTCCAACGCTCTCTCCAGCGGCTTTATTGCCCTTTCAGAATAGCCCCCCTTGAGATAGCCTATGGCAAGATTCATATAGTCCACCACTGCCCTGCTCTCATCAACTGGCCGTCCGTCAGTGGTGACACAGCCTGTCAGTGCCAGAGATACAGAAAACAGTAATGCAATGGGCCTCAACTTGACTCCCATGCTCATCCCCACATTTGCAATTTTTAAATATATCCTGAGAACCGTGTTCGAGAATAGCATCCTCAAGATTCCAGCCCGATAAAAGAACTGCCCTTGCTGGTTGACAGAATCCTCCCGGACAGCTTTTTATACCTGTCTGGCTGCTATGTAGCGTTCACTGCGCCGGGTTTTATCCATCACACTGCCCACTAACTGACCACAGGCTGCGTCTATATCGTCACCTCTGGTCTTTCTGACGGTGACGTTAAAACCAGCCAGCTGCAAACTTTCCTGAAAACGTCTCACTGCATTATTGCTGGGTCTTTCATATCCTGAATGAGGAAATGGATTGAAAGGAATAAGGTTTATCTTGCAGGGTACATCGTTCAGCAAAGCAATCAGTTGCTGCGCATGTTCAGGTTGATCATTAACACCAGCAAGCAATGTATATTCGATCGTAACGACCCGCTTGCTGTCCGTCAAACGGTTCATGTAATGATGTATGGCATCAAGCAACTGATCCAGCGGATACTTGCGGTTGATCGGAACCAACTGGTTTCTCAGCTCATTATTGGGTGCATGCAGTGATACTGCCAGCGAGACATTAGACACTTCACTTAACTTTCTCAACGCAGGAACGACACCGGATGTGCTCAACGTTACCCGCCGCTTTGAAAGCCCATAGCCAAGATCGTCCATCATCAGGTCCATGGCATCAACGACATTATCGAAGTTCATCAATGGCTCGCCCATACCCATCATAACCACATTGGTGATGGATCGGTCCATTTTTGCCGGTACATTGCCAAAATGACGCGCTGCAACCCACACCTGGCCGATGATTTCAGCCACCGTCAGGTCAGAGTTAAAGCCTTGCTTGCCGGTTGAACAGAAACTGCAATCCAGGGAGCAGCCTGCCTGGGAGGAGACACACAAGGTTCCCCGTCCATTATCCGGAATAAATACCGTTTCAACACAGCTACCGCTGGCAACCCGAACAACCCATTTACAGGTTCCATCCTCAGAAAAAAGACTACTGACCACTTCAGGGCCGAGAATTTCTGCTGTGGCTTTCAGCCGCTCCCGAAGCGACTTGCTGATGTTGGTCATATCATCAAAGTTATCAACCCGATGATGATGAATCCATTTCAACACCTGTTCCGCACGAAACTTTTTCTCACCAATAGTGAGAAAGAAGGCTTCCATTTTTTTTCGTGAAAGCCCCAGCAAATTGACTTTTGCTTCCTGACCGGAAAGCTCACCTGCCAGTTCTCTGGCCTGATCGATGGATGGCTCGATCAATTCTGACATCTTACTAATACCTCAAAGCCATCAGAGAGCCTCCCCCCTGATGGCTTATATTCTTACGCTCGCCCCGAACCCTGTCTGTCAGGCCACCGTAAACTAACCATTTTTCGGCAGCCTGATTCAGTTAACGTGTTCTGGGGCAAATCTCCGAATCCTCGAAGAAGTAGGCCACTTCACGCTCAGCAGATGCCGCCGAGTCAGATCCATGAACCGCATTTTCATCGATGGTTTCTGCAAAATCAGCCCGAATCGTACCGTCTTCAGCTTCTTTCGGGTTAGTAGCCCCCATCAACTCTCGATTCAGGGCTACTGCATTCTCACCTTCAAGGACTGATACGACGACAGGTCCTGACGTCATAAAGGCAACCAGATCCTTATAAAATGGACGATCTCTGTGTTCAGCATAGAAACCACCCGCCTGCTCATCAGACAGATGGATCATCCTGGTCGCTACAACATCTAACCCGGCCTGCTCAAAACGAACAAGAATTTTACCGATAACATTCTTGGCTACTGCATCAGGTTTAATAATGGATAAAGTGCGCTCTACCGCCATTTCGATCTCCAGATTGTCATTTTCGTGCCCTTGCGGGATTGTTATTAATTATTAGAAACGTACGACTCTCTCAGCTTTCCATGTCTTGACTCAGGCAATCCATAGCAGGAGTTCTGGCATCATTGTATACAATAGCGTCGATAGTGTCAGTCCTTTATGCCTTAAGGCAACAAGAACCAGCCCTGATTAAGTCAGACTATTAGCAAGACAACATCCTCCCATGGAGGGCACCATGCTCAGTCTTCAGACTCTTCTATCCATGCCATCTGAATGGCCTCAAGGACCTTCTCACCGCAGCGCTCAGGATCATCACCAAAACTGTCCAGCGCCAGAATCCAGCTTCTCAGATCAACAAAATTGACATACCTGGGATCCACATCCGGATGAGCCTCATAAAGCTCAATGGCGATATCATAAACATCTGCCCACTTCAAACTCATTTATCTACTCCATGATCATTAGCTGCCCTGTTCAGGACAAACCAGCAAATGCCCCAAACCGACCAGAAACAGAAATCAACGACGCTCAGAAACCTGGTTAATGGTGTATCTGGGAATCTCTACCACCAACTCCTCATCACCCACCACCGCCTGACAGCTCAGTCGGGATTCAGGCTCAAGCCCCCAGGCTTTGTCCAGCATATCTTCTTCGAGCTCATCCGGCTCCTCCATACTGTCAAAACCCTCCCGGACAATGACATGACAGGTGGTACAGGCACAGGATTTTTCACAGGCATGCTCAATTTCAATACCATTTTGCAACGCCGCATCACAGACCGTAACTCCGGGCTCTGCCTCAATAACGGCACCTTCCGGGCATAGCTCATCGTGGGGTAGAAAAACGATACGAGTCATTATCAGAACTCCTCCAAATCATCTAACTTTTGTCCGGAAAGAGCCTGACGAATTCCCTGGTTCATTCGACGGGCAGCAAATTCTTCACTGGACTGACCAATACGTTCAATTTCACTGGCAATAGACTTGGCATCACCGGTTTCACGGCACTGTTTCAGCGACTCAAGATCTGCCAGCAATAAACTATATTCATCTGTGCCAAGCAGTGTTTGACCATCCTTATCCAGGGCAATGACAAGCGCCTCAATAACACGATCAGCCTCAACCTGCTGTTCGAGCAACGCCCTTGCATCACGATCATCACCTGCATGGGCAAATGAATCTTGCAGCATTCGGGAGATATCAGAATCACTGAGGCCATAAGAAGGCTTTACCTGAATACTGCTCTTGACCCCGGTTGACAATTCTTCTGCAGCAACGCTGAGCAAGCCATCGGCATCCACCTGGAAGGTCACACGGATTTTCGCACCGCCTGCGGGCATGGCGGGAATCCCACGTAACTCAAACCGGGCAAGCGAGCGATTATCGCGAATCAGTTCACGCTCCCCCTGGAAAACATGAATAACCATGGCCGTCTGGCCATCCTTGTAAGTGGTAAACTCCTGAGCCCGGCTAACGGGAATAGTCGTATTGCGATGAATCACCTTTTCCATTAGCCCACCCATGGTTTCCAACCCCAGGGAGAGCGGAATCACATCCAGCAGAAGCATATCTTCTGCGGATTTATTGCCAGCCAGAACATTGGCCTGAAGGGCTGCACCAACGGCCACCACCTTATCAGGATCAATAGAGGTCAGTGGTCTCTTGCCAGAAAATTCTTCAACTCTCTGCCGAACTCTGGGTACGCGGGTAGAACCACCCACCATCACCACTTCATCAATCTCGTTCACCCGCAGGCCTGCATCCCTGAGCGTTCGTTTGAATGTACGGATAGTCTGATCAACAAGCGAGTCTACCAACTCATCAAACTGCACCCGGGACAGGTTGCCACACCATTCACCGAAACGGACATCAGCGTCATCACTTTCGGTCAGTGTTTCTTTAACACGACAGGCTTCGACCATGGCTTCACGCAACTGCAATGAATTGATCGCAGACTCATCAACCCCTGCCTCACGAAGTATCCAGCGAGCCACGATTCGATCAACATCATCCCCCCCCAGGGCGGTATCACCACCGGTGGCCATCACCTCAAAAACGCCTTTCTCCAGACGCAAAATCGAGATATCAAACGTACCGCCGCCAAGATCGTAAACTGCGATGATTCCTTCGCCACCCTGATCCAGGCCATAAGCTACAGCAGCAGCAGTGGGTTCATTCAGTAGACGATAAACTCGCAACTCTGCCAGCCTGGCAGCATCTTTTGTAGCCTGTCTCTGGGCATCATCAAAGTACGCTGGCACGGTAATCACAGCACCATCCAGGTCACCACCTAACGTCTCTTTTGCACGACCAACCAGTGAACGGAGAATCTCAGCAGACACTTCCACGGGGCTGACTTCACCGCGACGGGTTTTAATGAGGGGCATGCCTTCACTTTGTCCTGAATCACCGGTAACAAACTGGTAGGGCAATACCCCGCCAAGCGCATCGACATCCTCAAGCCCACGCCCCATCATTCGCTTGACCGATATAATGGTGTTTTCCGGGTCAACCAGAGCGCTGGCTTTTGCTGTGGCACCGACATCAATCCCCTGCACACCATAGTAAACAACAGAGGGCAAAGTATGGTTCCCATCGATATCAGGGAGGGTTTCGGCAACATCTGATCGAACCGAAGCAACCAGGGAATTAGTGGTGCCCAGGTCAATGCCCACAGCACGCTTGTATTGATGAGGTTCCGGAGCCTGTCCCGGCTCGGAAATCTGCAGTAACGCCATATCTGCCTCTTCTCTTCCTGATTAGTCGTCCAACAAACCGGATTCCAGCTGTTCCAGTTCAGCCGCCAGCTTTACCATGAACTGCATCTTTCTTACAAGCGCTTCTGCCTGATCAAGATCCTGCTCCGCTCCGGACTTCCAGAAACCCTCGAATTGCTGGAGATATCGATGAAGATCAGCATTGACCTGATCCGCCAGTCGTTCAACTTCCTGTTCAGGGCTTGAGCTTGAGCTGATCTCAGCAACGGCCTCACGCAATTCCATCTGCTGCAACAGGAAGCCAGAATCCATAATGGTGTTGCGCTCCATATCAACCTCGCGGCCAGCCAGCTTCAGCAAATAGATCGCCCTGCTCAACGGCTGTTTCAGCGTATTAAAGGCCTCATTAACATGGGAAGCGTACTGAATAGAGAGGCGCTGCTGACGATCATCACCACCAGCAAAGCGATCAGGGTGCACTGCCCTCTGCAAGGCGCGGTATTGACTGGACAGCCGCTGCTGATCGAC
Source organism: Endozoicomonas sp. SCSIO W0465 (assembly GCF_023716865.1). Taxonomy (NCBI): domain Bacteria; kingdom Pseudomonadati; phylum Pseudomonadota; class Gammaproteobacteria; order Oceanospirillales; family Endozoicomonadaceae; genus Endozoicomonas; species Endozoicomonas sp. SCSIO W0465. Next base: position 3,018,400 of record NZ_CP092417.1, on the reverse strand, counting down.
CTGACAGGAAACAGGCAACGCAAAAAGCTCAAAATAGTTTTTGGTTAAATCAACCACAACGCAATCAAATCCCAAGTCAGAAATGACATTCATGGAGTATTCAGCAAAAAATAAATACCCCATAAACAAATGAAGCCCGACCAGTGTGAACCAGCCGGGCCGGAAGGCAAATCAAAAGTATCAGCCAGCCTCTTTAACAGTACTAACGAAGCCGGAAAGCCTCACAAACACTTTCAGCCAGCATCAACATTAAAGCTTTCACCGCAACCACATTCACTGGCAGCATTCGGATTATTAAACTGCAAGCCTTCATTGAGCCCTTCCTTTACAAAGTCCAGTTCTGTGCCATCCAGGTAAATCAGACTCTTTGGGTCAACAAACACTTTGATTTCATGATCTTCAAAAACCTGATCACTCTCATCAACCACATCCACAAACTCAAGGACATAGGCCATACCAGAACATCCCGAAGTACGTACCCCCAGCCTTATGCCGAGACCCTTACCTCTTCGGGTAAGCTGCCCCCTGATATGACGGGCAGCCGCTTCAGTTACGGTAATTGCCATTTAATACTCCATCCACTTCCGGGAAATCAACCGATTCCACCGGCTACATCCTGAACCACCTAATACCTGACTACAGAGCTTCAGTACATGATTACTGGCAACAGCGTCAGGCAGCTGGAGCCGCATCATTCGGTTTCTGCTTGGCTCGATAGTCGTCGATTGCCGCCTTAATAGCATCTTCGGCCAGCACCGAGCAATGAATTTTTACCGGTGGCAGCGCAAGCTCTTCCGCAATATCCGTGTTCTTGATGGTTGCCGCTTGATCCAGTGTCTTACCCTTCATCCACTCTGTTGCCAGGGAGCTGGAAGCAATCGCAGAACCACACCCATATGTTTTGAAGCGTGCATCTTCAATAACGCCTTCATCGTTCACCTGAATCTGAAGACGCATTACGTCGCCACATGCCGGGGCACCGACCATACCGGTACCTACGCTTTGAGAATCCTGGTCAAGCTTACCTACATTGCGCGGATTCTCGTAGTGATCGATAACCTTTTCGCTGTATGCCATTTTTCTCTCCTCTGAAATTGTGCCGTTGGCATAACTTCATAAAAAATCAGTGTGCAACCCATTCAACCTGACTGAGGTCAACGCCATCCTTGTACATATCCCATAGAGGAGACAACTCTCTAAGCTTCGCAACCGCTTCGCGTATCTCAGAAACAGCGTGATCCACTTCAGACTCTGTGGTAAATCGACCCAGACTGATTCTCAGGGAACTATGAGCCAGCTCATCACTTAAACCCAGCGCCCTCAGCACATAAGAGGGCTCAAGACTGGCAGATGTACATGCCGAACCAGACGAAATGGCAAGATCTTTCAGGGACATCATCAGGGACTCCCCTTCAACAAAAGCAAAGCTGATGTTCAGGATTCCCGGAACTCTCTGCTCAAGAGAACCGTTCACATGCACCTCTTCCAGGTCGGAAAGCTGAGAAAGCACTCTATCCTTCAACGCCGCAAGGCGTGCTCTTTCTGAATCCATTTCTGCAGCCGCAATGCGACAGGCTTCGCCCATTCCAACGATCTGATGAGTAGCCAGGGTACCAGATCGCATCCCTCGCTCGTGGCCACCGCCATGCATCTGTGCTTCCAGACGAATACGGGGTTTGCGGCGAACATAAAGGACACCAATCCCTTTCGGGCCGTAGAGTTTATGGGCAGAAATGGACAACAGATCGACCTTCATGGTGTCCATATTCAGTGGAATTTTTCCAGCACTCTGTGCTGCATCAACATGAAAGACAATCTTGCGTGAGCGAGTCAAATCACCAATTGCCTCAATATCGTTAATCACACCAATCTCATTATTGACGTGCATCAGGCTGACCAGAATAGTGTCATCACGCAGAGCTTTTTCAACCATTTCAGGCGTGATCAGACCCTCGCTGTCGGGATCCAGGTAAGTTACTTCAAACCCCTCCCGCTCCAACTGGCGACAAGTATCCAGCACAGCCTTATGCTCAATACGGGAGGTGATAATGTGCTTGCCCTTTTTGCTGTAAAAATGGGCTACGCCCTTGATGGCCAGGTTGTCAGATTCTGTCGCACCCGAAGTCCAGACAATTTCTCTTGGGTCGGCATGAATAAGGTCAGCAACCTGACGACGAGCGTCTTCAACAACTTCTTCAGCGCGCCAGCCAAAAACGTGGGAACGCGAAGCCGGATTACCAAAATTACCTTCCAGAGAGAGGCATTGAATCATTTTTTCAGCCACTCTCGGGTCAACCGGTGTTGTTGCAGAATAATCGAGATAAATAGGTAATTTCATCTGGTACATCTCCAGGCGGTCAGTACGCTCAAAACCCTTGATTCGCAAAGGGTTAAAATCATCATGCCACTACACATGCCTCTTTTTTAAAACACTTTAAAAAAGATTCCTCACAGGATGGAGTCAGCGGCAATTTTGTTGTCTTGCTGCTGATCCTGACGAATAGCAACATTTTGCACTTCCCTGCGCGCTACAAGATCAGCGAGGCTGATCCCTCCAAGAAACGAATGAATCTGCTCACTCAGATCCTGCCACAAGTGGTGAGTCAGGCAGGTTACCCCTTTTTGGCAACCTCCTGCCCCTTTGCACTTTGTTGCGTCTACGGACTCATTAACCGCATCGATCACCTGAGCAACATAAATAGCTTCAGTGCCACGACTGAGCAGATACCCCCCCCCGGGGCCCCGCACACTACAAACCAGGTCACCACGGCGGAGTTTGGAAAACAATTGTTCCAGGTAAGAGAGAGAGATCTCCTGACGATCCGAAATATCTGCGAGAGAAACTGGCCCCTGATCAGCATGTAGTGCCAGATCCAGCATGGCAGTTACCGCATAGCGTCCTTTGGTCGTCAATCTCATACCGCATCTCTCTTGCTATTCTGACAGAGTTATTACTCTTGTATCAGTTTCCACTCGCTTTAAGTCCATGACTCCTGACCGTGATGCTTCCACAGTCAAATCTTCACTGACTCAAGCTATCTGCACAAAATTATGAAATACCTTAGCAAAATAGTCAACTATTAGAGATGAAACAGGAATGAATTGTCAAATGAAGTGGATATATAAAAAGAATTCAAAAAGTAACTTCATATAATTTTTGGGCATTTTATAGAAACAGGGACTAACTTTCAAAAGCAGAAAATAGGCCACCGGATCGACAGGCAATCCATGATTATGATGAAAGCAAGGCCTTAACTGATAAATCGCTGGTTTTATACCGGATACAGTTTACCGTTCTCTTGTACTCACACCAGCCCCTCTGCTGAAATGAACAGACAACATACATCAAAGTCATGAAACGATGTGCCAGTTGCTGAGGAATTGTCCTGAAATAACTTCCCTGTTTTCAGTCCCTGCACTCTACTAAATACTGTCCTCTACTTTTACCCTGATATAAAGACACCTGTCCTCATGCAGCAGATCATGTACCTTTGACATCAGTAAAAATACTGGACAGCCAGCGGCTATATTCTCCTCGCTTTCGGGTTTTTGAAAGCTTTCACTGTCAGGATTCGTTATAAAAACATCTGAGCATCCTTCATAGGGTACAAAATCTCTGTCAAGTACTTCGAAGATTACTTTTTTCTGCATGGGCCAAGCCACATGGTCATCATCCTCACCCTTCATAACTTGAATAAACAGGCTAACGTGAGTGCCAAGTCCTATCCCATCACCGCATGGGTATAGTTTTGCGCGTAACTTATACCCATTTTTGGGTGCCGTGTGAAAAGAGTCGCTTAAGAGGAATCTGGGTTTACCTCCAGCAACAATCTCATTTACAGCATTGTCTAAACCTTCCAGCTTCCAGACAAAAGTGCCGTTGGCATTGAGTCTGAGCTGTTCCTCCAGAGCATTTATCTTAAGATTGGGTTGGCCAGATTTGATAGAAAGCTGTTTCACAGTATGTTCAAGTTCCTCTATGCGCCGCACATAGTCTGGCATCGCCCCAATCAGTTGATTTAAGCTGGATTGCACATTCGTTTGTTGATGCTTGTAAGCACTCATCTCAGCATCTTGTCTTTGGACAGATTCGCCAATCAGGGTCTTGAACGCCTCCATAGAAGATACCATTCCTTTAATTCCGTTTTTAATGGCTGTTACATCTGCAAACCGATCTTGCCCTCCCGGCCCAATGGCCGCTGCCCCTGTCTGTTCAGGGGCAACGGGCGCTGAAAACAGTGACCAAGCCTGACTGCGCTGGCCAACCATTGGGAGATCGTCAGCACGATAAGGCGCAGCTAATACGCCCGGGCGAAATATTCGAGTGTGGGCAGCCTGATAATGATCAGGCAATTCACTTAGCAAAACAACAGCACCGCACTCTGGACCTGAACCCACTGCATCTCCGTCACTTGCTGACTTTTTCGCACAATGAACACGCAAACCTTGTGCTAGCCTGGTCAACTCCAAATGTTCGATATAGCCGGAATAAAGATTACTGACCGGGACACAGGATTTACAAGATGCATCCTGAGCACCTCCGAGATCGTGCAGCAGGGACGGGTGGTTTTCCGCCTCAAGATTACAATAGAAAATTCCACGATTGGCTTCGAAAACACTGACCTTCTCCGGTCTGCCCTCCATGATACGTTTTTGGCCCGTACAATTCTTGCTGCAAAACAAGCGATTCACCTTATCGACATCGGCTATTGAACATCGAAAAGATTTGTAGCTGGTCGTCTCGTAAATTCCACTTAACTCATTAGTAGGCAGACCAGTGGGCAAACCAGTAGTCAAGCCAAGAGGAAAATGGGTCAGATTCCGAGGCGAATTGGTGTGCAACCCGGGAAATGATGAGTTCATCACTGATAGCTCCTGATAGCAGATGGTGTTTTTTTGAGGTAATTATTAAAAATGATGTATCTCAAATCTTCCGGTGCTTTAAGGCATAGCAGAAAACAGCGAAATTAATCAGATTCAACCGTTAAGTTCGACAGCAGATTAATTCGTTAGTTCAGTGAAACGAGAGTGAATGATTGACTGAAGGTAAATGTTATGGGGTTTGAAACTTTTTTTAGGTTGATTTGAGGAGAGTAATGATTTGATTCAACAGCAAAAGGCAGTAGAAAAGATTACCTGATTACCACTGTTCCTACGTCATGACATAGAGAAAGTTTATTTAAGAATATCTGCATAATCTTTCATTCTTTATGTCTATAACCCAGTAAAGAAATAATAGAACCTATCCAGCATTGCCGCTGGAGTGGGCATCATGAGTGCTCGTTCTCCAGATTATCAACTAAACTCGGCTTCTAACCACTCCGAACAGGCAAAGAGCTACATCATCATTCGAAATGATGAAGTTCACACTGCAACTGTCTTTCAGTTATCGTTTAATGGCTAGCCCGGTTGCCACTGGACGTCTGGTAGCTTGAGCAGTCGATCCGGCATCGGTGCTGTATTGACTTGCCCGCCCAAGCCTTGAGATCATTGAAGGCATATCAAAACGCCGGTTAAACCGATAATTGAACTCTGATAGATAACGACCAAGATGCTTGGGGTCGAGCTTATGATAAGTGCCGGTAATCGCTGTTTTCACGTTTCCCAGCATGGTATTTACCCAGGTAAACAACTCATTCTCCATGGAAGCATGGCCTCCACCGGTAATGATGGCTGTGTGCTGGCATCCGGCATCTTCGATGCCCCGGAAACAGGACAAACCATCGCTGACGGCCCGGACACCCTTTTTCAGGGCATGTTCTGCCCACTCCCGAATGGTTTTTCGCTGGAAGTTATCAACGGCATTGAACTTCATGTAGATAGGGTGGTTATCAGCATCTGTCTGAACTGCGGCAACAAAGGGAGCTTTGTTCTCTGAGCCTCTGCCCCGGCGGCCTCCATGGCGTTCACCGCCCCAATAGGCGTCATCGATCTGAACAAATCCACTCAACTGCCAGCTGTTATCTCTTTCCATCATGACCTGCATGAGTTTGTGCTTCATGCGCAATGCGGCATTGTAGGAAATGCCAAGTTGCCGATGAAGCGTCAGGGCAGAAATCCCCGCTTTATTCTGGGTGACGAGATAGATACCCAGAAACCAGGTAGCCAGAGGCAGCTTTGTTGAATCAAAGATGGTGTTGCTGGTAAGCGAGGTTTGGCAACGGCAGCAATTGCACTGGAATTCAGCCTTTCGGTGAAGCTTGCAGAAGCTGCGGGAGCCACACTTCGGGCATTCGAAGCCGTCTGGCCAGCGCCAGGAGAACAGCGCGCTATCACACTGATCTTCACTGCCGTAATTAGCCAGAAATTGCCTGATGCCAATGCCTTTTTGGAACTGAATGGTATTTTTACACATCAGTTTTACCTCCAAAAAACATGACTATCGACGTTTATTATAGCTGCTAACTCATGACGTACGATCAGTGGTAATCAGGAAAGATTATATTGCTGTTCAAAGAAGTCCGGGACATCCGTTTCTTTAGCCGGTTACCCACTGAAAATCCGGTAGACAGGCGTTCCCGCATCGAAGCAGTTTTGGCTACCAGGAGGCTGACCGAGAATAGACTACCCTACTGCGGTGTCAGCAAATTGGTCTAAAAAGTCGGAAATTTTTAGCAAATAGAACCACTATTCACTAAAAATTTCCGACTTTTTATCCTCAATTTTTTGCCGTCCTCGCAACGGGCGCTATTCTCGGTCAGCCTCCTAGTGCAGAAAAGCGCTAATACCCATACAGCCAGACCCCTCGTTCCCATGCTCTGCGTGGGAATGCATACCGGAGCCTGCCAGATGCAAAACAATCTATTTATGCCCGGAATCATGAGAGTTTAATGGAGACCCACATTTCCACAGAGGCCCGTTATGCATTCCCACGGGGGACCGTGGGAACGAGGTGCTTGCGTATGTATAACAACGCTAGACTGCACTACACACCCAAGCCTTGAGATCATTGATGCCAGTCGTGGCGATACGGTCCTGGCCATCAAATTAAACTCACGCAATCATAGCGATGGCGTCACCTCCTCTTTCACAGGCGCAAAGTCCTCCTTTTTTAACTCGGGCAAGGGCCGCACCTGACACTCGAGGCCATTGTCTTTTAACACCTGGCACAAGGTATCAAAGCGGGAATCCACTTCATGGAGATGATCCAGCATAGCCGAAATGGCATGGGCGGTCGGGTCAGGCATTTCAGAAGTGACGGCATAGGCATCAAAACCCATTTTTTCGGCCATCTTTTCGGCATTGGCATGAGGACGTTCTCCATTGCTATCAGCAACCTCTGGCTTTCTCACAACCCTGCCGGGAATACCAACAACGGTTGCTCCGGGGGGTACTTCACGCACAACCACCGCGTTTGACCCGATCCTGGCGCCTGCTCCGACAACAAATGGCCCAAGCACTTTTGCACCCGCACCGACCACAACGCCATTAGCCAACGTCGGGTGCCGCTTACCCTGGTTAGCTGGATGCTCCTTACCCTTATTGGGAGAAGTACCACCCAGAGTCACACCATGATAGAGCGTGACATCATCGTGTATTACCGCCGTTTCACCAATAACCACCCCCATACCATGATCGATAAAAAAGCGTCGCCCGATGGTAGCTCCCGGATGTATCTCAATACCGGTTAACCAGCGATTAAATGTTGACAACATGCGCCCCAACCAGAGAAACCCTGATTTCCAGAGCCTGTGCGACACCCTGTGCAGCAATAGCGCGTGCAGCCCGGGGTAATTAGTAACCACTTCAAACGTATTCCGTGCAGCCGGATCACGATCCATTACCGTTTTGATATCTTCTTTTATTCGCGCAAACATGGTCTGTGCCTGTCTGTTATTATCCCTGCCTGATTGCCGGAAGAGCAGCTCCTGCAACCTTAATAAAGCTTCTGACCAATACTATCCGGAAGCTTTCATCATTGTTCTTTTGCGGCAAGACATCGCTGAGTTTCTGACAGAACCCCCCGAAGTATACTCAGCTCAACACGATCCGGACGAACCCGCCCATAAAGTCGTCGCAATTTGGCCATAATCTTCTCGTGACTGCTGTGATCAAGAAAACCAATCGCCATCAACACCTGATACAGATGTTCATAGTAACGCTCCATATCCTCCATGCTTGCCAACTCGTGACTGCGTGGCTGCGGCATCTCAAGCGCATCAGCACTGATCAACTGCATCATCCGCAACTCGTAACACAGCACCTGTACTGCAGCCCCGAGGTTTAGGGAGCTGAATGCTTCGTTTGTCGGGATATGAACCTGCAGATGACAGCGTCGCAACTGTTCATTGGTGAGGCCTTTATCTTCCCGACCAAAAATCAGTGCCACTTTATGAGTCATTGCTTCGCCAATAATATTCCGGGCACATTCCCGAGGGTCTACCAGCGGGAGAGAAACACCTCTTACCCTGGCACTGGTACCAACCACAAACTGACAATCGGCCAGAGCCTCATCCAGCGTTGCACAAACCCTGGCATTTCTCAAAATATCATCAGCCCCTGAGGCCAGCGCCGTTGCGGTACCAGATGGAAAGTCATCAGGCGCCACCAGGCACAACTGGCTCAACCCCATGGTTTTCATGGCACGGGCGGCAGCCCCGATGTTACCGGGATGGGAAGGATTGACCAATACTATGGAAATGTTTTCAGAACAACGCTCGGATGAAAGATCAGGCACCGCAGGAATCTCTGGCTTTAGGTAGTTTCAGCCCGTCAGTGTACTCAAATTACGGCCAATGCCAAGCCTGCCGTAAAACTACTGACCGACGGAAGCATCTGCTCCATTGCAAGTTAAAGCACATCCTGTCAGAATCCGCCCCCACTTTTTCGTGAAAATGTTTTTATCAGTTCCTGAACTGCATTTTTACAAGCTGGATGATTGAAGCGTTTGTTGAACGACATCTCATACTCTTCAATACCAGGATACCAACGGATCATTGAATCCGGTATCATCTCATTCCTATACGATCTTTCACATTTCAGATGTAACTAAGCCTATGCAACCGATGGTGAATATGGCGCTGCGTGCAGCGCGCCAGGCTGGCGAAATCATAGCCCGCGCCTACAAAGATCTTGATCATGTTAATATCGAGTTCAAAAGCCGTAACGACTTTGTAACCGAGGTAGACAAGGCTGCCGAAAAGACCATTATCACCGCTCTGAGCAAAACCTACCCTGACCATGGATTTTACGGTGAAGAAAGCGGACACCGTGAAGGCAAGGGTGAAGGAAAAGATTACCTCTGGATCATTGACCCCCTGGACGGCACCACCAACTTTATCAATGGCATCCCGCATTTTGCGGTCTCCATTGCCGTGCAATATCGTGGACGCCTTGAGCACGCCGTTATTCTCGACCCGCTCAAAGAGGAAGAGTACTGCGCCAGCCGTGGCCACGGAGCCAGCCTGAACAGCAAGCGCATTCGCGTGGGCAATCGCAGAAACCTGGAAGGCGCCCTGATCGGCACCGGCATCCCATTCATGAACCCGGGCATCAACCATCTGGACAGCTACCTGAACATGATGAGAACCCTGCTGGGCGATACCGCAGGTATCCGCCGTGCCGGCTCTGCTGCGCTGGACCTGGCCTATGTTGCTGCTGGTCGCCTGGATGCGTTCTGGGAAATCGGCCTGCAGGATTATGATATGGCAGCCGGCGTTCTGATGATTCAGGAAGCAGGCGGACTGGTAGGCGACTTCAAAGGTGGCCACACCTACATGAAAAACAATCAGATCGTTGCCGGCAACAGCGGCTGCTTCAAAGAAGTGCTGAAGCGCATCAGACCCTTCGTTACCGATGGTATGTTCCGCTACTGATTCTGTGTAGGGTGAGGCTATTTCGCCTCACTTTTCTTTACGACTGATTTTCATAGCGAGCACACCAGAAGAAAAAAAGCTGCCTCCCCTGTCCCCATGCAACAAAATTATATTTTACATGCGCCCCCTACCCATCGTCTTGAACACTAAATTATCCGGAAACAGACGAGGGAGAAAATCAGCCCTTCCCTGTTCATGCTCAGTTGCTGTCACGATCGTGAGCAACTTTCCCTCTTCCTGCCCTTGCAAAGATTGCTTGGTATGAGCATCCAACACCGCCACCATCCCACGATCATAGGTAACATCATCGTAGTAGCGAATCATGGTATCAAAATCGTCAATAATCACGGCATGATTGGAGTCCGGACAGATCTGATGATTACGCTGCTCAGCAAATACATCATTCAACGTCTTGTTGCTATCCCTGGATTTGACCACATCTGAGGCTGACACATAGCTGCAAATAGAACCAAACTCATGGTTTGCCAGGGCAGCCAGTGTTGATTTACCACTGCCTTGAGGCCCTTTAATGAGAATGCGCAAGGAAGAGCGGGAATCATCCCGCTTAAAATCCGCCAGTGTCTTCCTGAGTTGGCTGACAACTTCTGGTGAATACCCGACATAGTCAAAGGTTTTACCCGCCAAAGACATGAAATTGCTTTTCCCGAACTGCGGCTTAATTCGGGTAAAAGCCCGGTTGAAATCAACCATGCTGACATCCAATGTCTCTAAGTGACTAAGCGCCTGTGGGGAAAAAAAAGTGTTCCCCTCTGCCAGCCCCTGCCCCCTGCGAAGAGCCGATAGCCTGGCCTTCTCCACCAGAGCACCCAGTTCCGCACCACTGAAGCCGGCGGTATTGCTCGCCAGCTCGTCAAGAGAGACATCAGCATTCAACATTCCGCTATCCGACAGGTCCCGGGTCTGAATCTTTAAAATCTGCAGTCGCTGGGTGATCTCTGGCAAATTAAATACCATTTGCATATCCATGCGGCCAGGACGCATCACTGCCGGGTCAACCAGGTCTGGCCGATTGGTTGTGCCAAAAACAATCAGGTTGTTTTTTTTATCAACACCATCCATACAGGTCAGAAACTGATTGACGACCTTATCCCCGATGCCATTATCGCCTACCCTACCCCTGGTCGGCAGCATCGAATCAATTTCATCAATCAAAACCAGACGAATAACCTGTTGATCTTCCGCGCCGGAATCCGAAAAAATCGCTCTGACACGTTGCTCAGACTCACCGACATATTTATTAAATACTTCCGGTCCTGAAATGATTTGGGTCGATACACTAAAGCCATTTTCCTTGAGCAAGGACTCAATAACACGGATAAACAGCGTCTTACCGGTACCCGGCGGACCCGAAAGAATACCGCCTCTGGAAAGATGACCCTTCATGGTATTTTGCAGTTTACCCGGCACTAACCGTGGACTAATAAATGCATCCACAAACTGTCGAATGGCCCCATTCGCGCCACCGATACCGTAGGCTTCTCCATTGAAATCAAACTTTTTGGCAAGCTTCTTCACATCGATGGCAGCCGGAGTACCCGTAATATTAAGCTTTTTCTTGACCCCAGCACTGACGGTAATTCTCGTAACCCGTGCATCCCCGGCCAGCAAGCCAACAGAGGACTCCGGAGCATCGCCAGTGGATGAAAGCTTTACACTGGCGACAAAACAATGGTCACCCGTATTGAATACATAGGACCGGAGATCCTCCAGTGGACAACCAGACTGGCGACACATTCGCAGAAATGCATCTGCTATAGCATGCCATGACTCGGTCAACACCTCCGGCTCGCAGGAAGCTTGGGAATCATTTTTTGCCGGCTGAAAACGCTGAATATGCAAAGCGACTGAATCCCAGCGCTCTGCTGCGACGATCCCCGGCGTTAAATGAATCGTCAACTCAGCGGAAGTGAGTTTGCAATTACGCCTCATTATCTGAGTTAAATAGGCGGTTTGAGATTCAACATCATCCCGTTTCAATACCTTTACTGTTTGGGTGAAACCTTCCTTGCCATGCAAACAAGCATATGGGCAATCAAATAAGGTTCCGGCTGCAACAACCACACTGTTAGGTTCTGACCCTGCCAGCCATTCATTCCTGTACTTTTCGATGGTAAATTGATTGCCATTAGTTTCTCTGGATGATGTCTCTGCCTCAATGCCACTATTCGGTTCAATCTTCAACTTATCCAATAGCCTGATACTGCCAGGATTCCAGAAATGGTCACCTCTCAGGCCAGGGCTATATTCAGATAAGTGTGACTGCGGTTTACCAAGTAGTGCTCCCCGATCTTGCATATATTGCCGGACAGAGTCAGATGGAGTCCGGACAGATCTACGCTCAAAAGAACTTCCCGCCATGTTCTGTGTACCCGAACCTGTTTTTACATTATCATGATCAATGGGTGCGCTGTAGCGAGATGAATTAGCATCATTCCCGGTTATCATAGTTACCTCTTTATTTTGTATTGAGCTCCGTGCTTTTAAAGATATTCACTATAGACCAAAAAAAACCGGCAAAAATTGCCGGTTTTTATCCCCTGAAACTCAACGCGTTATGGCATCTGTTCAAAGTCTTCATTGTCCTTCACTGGAACAATTAAATCTTCCCTGCTGATTCTCAGGTAGATCAGGATATTGGAAGCGATATAGATGGAGGAATAAGTACCCACCCCCACACCCACAATCAATGCCAGGGCAAAGTTGTGAATCATATCACCACCAAAGAGAAACAAGGCCAGCAACACCATCAAAGTGGTACCGGAAGTCGCCAATGTCCGGCCCAGGGTCTGAGTCAGTGAAACATTGATAATCTCTTCGGCATCCCCCTTTCTCAGCTTGCGGAAGTTCTCACGGATACGGTCGTAAACGATGATGGTATCGTTCAGCGAGTAACCGATCACCGCCAGCAAGGCCGCCATCACCGTCAGATCAAACTGAAGCCCCAGAAGCGCAAACAGCCCCAGAGTGAAAATCACATCATGGGCCAGCGACAAAATGGCACCTACCGAGAACTTGAACTGGAAGCGAAAAGCGATGTAGAGCGTGATCAGCAACATGGCGAACAGCATGCCAAGACCGCCCTGCTCCCTCAGCCTTTCACCCACCTGGGGCCCGACAAACTCGACGCGCACCGCTTCCACATTACCGTCATAGTTCTGCCCCAGAAGCGCGGCAACCGCCGCCCCCATTTTCGGGTCATCTCCGGGAATACGGACCAGGATATCCTCTGCCGAACCAAACTCCTGCACGACAACGTTGTCATAACCGGCAGTAGCCAGCTGATCACGGATGTCCGACGTTTTCACCGGCTGGTCATACACCAGCTCAATCAGCGTACCACCGGTAAAATCAAGTCCCCAGTTAATCCCCTTAACCGCAAGAGCCCCAACAGAACCCAGCATTAACAACAGCGACAGCACCGAAGCGAAGGAGCGCAGCCGCATGAAATTGATGACTTTTAAATCATTCATCACTGCCACCTCAAATATACAGTTTCTTCAGGTTACGACCGCCATGGGTCAGGTTAACCAAGGCACGTGTCAGAACAATGGCTGTGAACATGGACGTCAGAATACCGATGCACAGGGTGACCGCAAAACCTTTGATCGGCCCGGTTCCCACGGCAAACAGGATAATACCCACCAGCAAGGTGGTGATATTACCATCGAAGATGGACACAAACGCCCGGTCAAAACCCTCATGGATCGCCCGCTGAATTGACCGCCCACTGCGAACCTCCTCACGAATACGGGAGAAAATCAGCACGTTGGCATCCACCGCCATACCCAGCGTCAATACAATACCGGCGATACCCGGCATGGTCAGTGTGGCACTAAACAGACTCATCACCGCCATCAGCAGCACCAGGTTCATGGCCAGGGCGATATTAGCCAGCAAACCAAACACCCGGTAAACCACAACCATGAAGATCAGCAGCAGAATCAGACCGATCACCGTAGAATGAATACCCATCTGGATATTCTCGGCACCCAGGCTGGGACCCACCGTTCTCTCTTCAGCGAAATACATCGGGGCAGCCAGCGAACCCGCTCTCAACAGCAGCGCCAGTTCAGAAGCCTCTGCGGTTGAGTTCAAACCGGTGATACGGAACTGGTTACCCAACGCGCTCTGAATGGTTGCCAGGCTGATAACGCTCTCTTCCTGCTGGAAGCTCTGAATCGTTTCCTTCACCTGCTGACCATCTACGGTCCTGGTAACCACTTTGGTCACCGGCTTCTGCTCAATAAAGATAACCGCCATGGCCCGCCCTACATTGTTACGGGTAGCACGGTTCATTACGGTACCGCCATGGCTGTCCAGGTTGATATTCACCTGTGGCTGGCCGGTCTGGGTATCAAAGTTGGATTGAGCGCTGGACACCTGGTCACCGGTAATGATGATATCCCGTTCCAGATCCACGGGAGGACGACGGGAGTCCATGAAACTGAATGACTCAGTGCTGGCCCTGGACGCATTGGGCAGCGCTTCAAGGCGGAACTGCAGGTTGGCAGTTTTCCCCAGAATACGTTTGGCTTCCGCCGTATCCTGAACACCAGGCAACTCAACAACGATCCCGTTACGCCCCTGACGCTGAACCAGCGGTTCGGACACACCCAGCTCATTGACACGATTACGAACCGTTGTCAGGTTCTGTCGCACCGCATAATCTTCAATCTCTTTAATGGCCGTCTCAGAGTATCGATAAGACAGTACCGGGCGACCATTAACGTCAGCGTTCTCCACCGTCAAATCCGGAAAATCCTTGCTGATCAGGCGGGCAGCCTGGTCACGGGATGACGCATCATTAAATGCCATCTGTCGTGCACCATCGGCACGCTCTGGCATGGTGCGATAGCGGAGCTTTTCTTTACGGAGAGAAGTTCGAATTTCTGAGTTGGCAATATCCATTTTCAGCTGCAGGGCTTTAGCGGTATCCACCTCCAACAGAAAGTGCACACCACCGGAAAGATCAAGCCCGAGCTTCATTGGGAAGGCCCCAATGGAAGTCAGCCAGTCCGGCGTCGTCTGGGCCAGGTTAATGGCAACGATATAGTCATCCCCAAGCACCTCTTTGATCAGCGATTTCGACAGCTGCTGCTGATCAGCACGGTTAAGGCGAATCAGTAATGCCTTGTCGTCAAGCTCAACAGACTTAACATCAATATTGGCCGCTGCCAGGGCCTGTTCAGCACGCTGCTGAACTTGCTCATCCATCACTCTGGACGAACTGGTGCCAGTCACCTGTACTGCCGGGTCTGCGGGGTAAAGATTGGGAAGGGCATAAATAAACCCGAGACCTACGATGACCAGAATCAGCAGGTACTTCCACAATGGATAGCGATTGAGCATGGCTCACCGGTTCCTGAATTAATAGTGAAGCGCCATAGCGGCATTGTTATACGGCCTTTGCCGGGACAATCTTTGCGGGCTATGGGCCTATGGCACAGTCCATTGAGTAAAAAAGCAGCCTGAACAGGCTGCTTTTCTCAAAACTTACTTGATAGCCTTGATGGTACCTTTTGGCAGGGTAGCGGCCACAGAACCTTTCTGGAAATTCAGTTCCATATTGTCGGCAACCTGCAGGGTGACAAACTCATCCGTTACCGTACTGACTTTTCCAAGAATACCGCCAGTGGTGACCACCTCATCACCCTTGGCCAGACCAGCAATCAGGTTTTTGTGCTCTTTGGCACGCTTGCTCTGGGGACGCCAGATCAGCAGCCAGAAAATCAGCACAAAACCACCCAGCATCACCAGCTGACCAATCATACCCGGTCCAGCTGTCGCAGCAGCCGCACCACCTTCTGCAGCAGCCTGAGCCTGACTGATGAAAGGAATCATTCCAATACTCCTAATCGCATTATTACTGTTGACGCAGCAATTTACCTGAAAAATAACCAGTCCGGAACCCGTCTTTTCATCGAAAGCCATCGAAAGCCATCGAAAGTCACCGAACGCACTCAACGAAAGAGGTCAAAAGCCCCAATACCACAAGCATCAACTAGTACATAGTTTCAATGAGTTTGACGGGTTGACGTGCCTCCGCACTCCGTTCGTCCTGAGCCTGTCGAAGGGCGGAAACTCCGGACTCTGATAGATTGTGCCAAGCACCCTTCGACTCCGCTCAGGGTGAACGAAGATTGTACACGTCAAACTCATTGAAACCATGTACTAGTGCAGAAAAGCGCTAATACCCCACAGCAAGGCACCTCGTACCCATGCATTCCCAAGGGAGAGAAATTGTCGCAAAACCCTCCGGACACTCCGAACATCTCGTTCCCACGCTCCGCGTGGGAATGCATACCGATCCCGCCACAAATACCATACTCGCATGAAGCCCCCGAAAACCCTACCAGGCAGTGGCTCTTTCTCATGCTGCCAGATCCATATGCGTTCCCACGCGGAGCGTGGGAACGAGGGTTTTGCGACACCATCAGGACCGTGGGAACAAGGTACTTGTGTATGTATAACAACGCTTGGCTGCACTAGTGGAATCTGGCATTAAAAGGGCATACCCGGATTTACATAAACAGGGTGTTTATTGGGACTGTCCAGAAAATATCAACCCTGACCGGACAATCACCCGGCAACGCATTAAAAAGAGGCTCTTTTCGAATTCCGAACTGCTGAACTATCCTTGGTGGATATAATTAGCCATCGCCAGCATTGACCATGAATATAGGCCGAATCTCAGATCTCATCAGTAATGACACCTGCTTTGAGATGATCCGTGAGAACCGCTGGCCAGATGGCACTGTTCTCTGTCCGCACTGTGATTCTGAGAATGTCAAAAAGAATGGACACGACAATGTGCAGGTAGAGTGCCAGCACTATTACTGTAAGTCCTGTAAGCGCTACTTCGATGACCTGACAAATACGGTTTTCGCAGGACACCACCGACCACTCAAAGTCTGGATTGCCTGTCTCTATTTAATGGGGCTGAACGTCTCCAACAGCCAGATAGCTCAGGAACTTGATCTGTGTGTCAGTGATGCACACCATATGACCACAGTCTTACGAAATGGTGTTGTTGACCGAAAGCCTGAAGTGATTCTTGATGGCGAAGTTGAATTCGACGAGGTCTACATTGTAGCTGGTCACAAGGGACACCCTGAAGCATTAAAAAAATCTGGATCGTCCACCGAGAAAAAGAAGGCTTAAAGGCGCTCCGGGCCGTGGGACTCTTGAAAAAGACAAACCGCCGGTATTGGGAATGATTCAAAGGGGAGGTCAGGTCATTATCAACATGCTGTCGAACGTTAAGAAGGCGACAATCGAACCATTTATCAAGAAACACGTAGCCCCACAGAGCCAGATTTATACCGATGAATACAACATCTATGATGACCTTGAAAGCTGGGGCTTCAGACATAAAACGGTCTGTCACGGCAAAGGTGAGTATGCTCGTGATGATGACAAAGACGGTATTTACGAGGTGCATGTTAATACTATGGAGGGGTTTTGGTCACTTCTACGCTCGTGGCTAAGGCCTCACAGGGGAATATCCCAAGAGGCTTTACCCCTTTACCTTGGCTTTTTTGAGTTTTTGCATAATATTGGCCGAAGAGGCAAAAGTCTTCTTCAGCCCTTAGTCAACTTGCTGGTTACATAGCAGTCTGGAATTGGAAAAGAGCCTAAAAAGAATGTAACTATTCAGCACTGAGCAAAGGCATATTACAGTAATTCCGAACAGCTCTATGAAGTGATTGATATATGTCCATTCCCTGTTTTCTGGCAGACGACAAATAGCTGCGAATCCGTGCAAACATAGAACCACCGTCTGCACTCCTGAAGCAGCCTGAGATTTTCTGCTTTAACTTGGCCATTCGAACATCCCGCTCACTGCCATTGTTATCGAAGGGAATGGTAAAATCTGACATGAAGCGCAGTGTCTCAGCCTTGAACTCAGTGAGTCGTTTGAAGAGATTGTAAGCTTTAGTATTCTTGACTTTCTTGCGCTTAAGCTCCTCTCGTTGCTTCTCCATATAGACGACTTCTTTCATTAGAGCCCGCTGAAGCAACCGGTCATAAATCTTCTCGATTCGTTCACAGACAACACTTGGCATCTGTAGCATACCTATGGTCTTAAAGCCCTTGCAGTAATGCCAGGAAAGCCTCAGTAGCTTCATCAATCGCAACGCCAGTTGATTGCTGTCCCTATCAACAACACCCAAAAGCTCCCTCAGGTGATGGGCATTGCAAAGTACGTGAGTTGCCGCATATGCAAAATAGGATTTCCAATGATCATGAACCAGAACGCCTGCAAATGTTAGCAGTATGCCCATCGTGTCCATGGCCTCACGACCTCGCTTTTCAGACAAGTAGTAGAGCGTCCATTGTTCATCCCGCATAACGTGTAGCCAGTGCAAAGAGCCCTCGGCCCGCATACCCGTTTCATCGGCTCCGGCAACAGACGATTCCCGCAAGGCGTCACGAATAACCTCTTCAGTAGAAGCCAGATTTTCATAGGTTCTGGCCACAAAATTGGCGACAGTGCCTGCACTTACACTCATTTTATAGAGAGTATTAAAATACTCTGACACGCGCTTAAAAGGCAGGAAATGGTATTGGTTAAGATAGACGGCCATAGCCTGTGTGGCTGAGCCATATTGTGCGGCAGCGGTAACACCTTCCGGGAATTCAGCCTGATTCCGACAACCACAAGTGCAGATTTTTACTTCAGCTCTATGGGCCGTTACTTCAAATTCACCCGGTCTCCCTGGTTCAAACACCTGTCGTTCAATATATTTGACCGGCTCACTATCAAGAAGAGACGCCTGACATTTATTGCATTCTTTAACCGGAAGGTACTCAATATAGTCAGGGATATCGACCTGTTTAAGACAAGTGCCCTGATGCCCTTTCTTTCCACCGGCTTTATTACCAGAAGACTGTCTCAGACTTTTAGGATTGGGTTTTTCATCCGATGGATCGGTACCTTTATCTGCGGAAAGGTCGTCAGAATGATCTGGAGAATTACTGTTTTTACAAGGTTTTTGATAACCATCAGACGATGGCGGCTTGCTGCTGTTTTGACTGTTCTTGCCAACCTTTTCTTCCAATTCTCGACATCGCTCTTCCAGACAGGCAACTCTCATCCGCAGCTCTGCATTCTCTTTCAAGAGAATCTCAGCCGACATAGTTGCGGGTAGTTCTGGAATCATGCTGGCGAATATTGTGGAAAAATGGTGCTTAAGAGGATGGTATAAAAATCAGAAAATTCCAGATTTATGTGGGGGTGCTGAACAGTTACAAAATCAGAAAATTCCAGATTTATGTGGGGGTGCTGAACAGTTACAAAAGAATTAACCCCAGTCAGGCACTTCCTGTCCACGTTTACGATAAAACTCAACCACAAACGCTTCCAGTTCACCTTGTTCGATAGCACCTCTCAGGCCGGCCATTACCCGCTGGTAATAACGCAGGTTATGGATAGTGTTCAGCATGGAGCCCAGAATCTCACCACACTTATCCAGATGATGCAGATATGAACGACTGAAATTCTGGCAAGTATAGCAATCACAATGGGCTTCAAGCGGACGCTCATCCATCTTGTGAACGGAGTTACGGATCTTGATCACCCCCTCGTCCACAAACAGGTGGCCATTGCGGGCATTACGGGTTGGCATAACGCAGTCAAACATATCGACGCCACAACGAACCGCTTCTACGATATCCTCCGGCTTGCCAACCCCCATCAGGTAGCGCGGGTGAGTCTCTGGAATCTTATGGGTGATATGGGAGAGAATACGCATCATATCCTCTTTGCTCTCACCCACTGAAAGACCGCCAATGGCATAACCATCAAAGCCAATCTCCGTCAGACCGGCAAGCGACACATCACGCAGCGCTTCAAACATTCCCCCCTGGATAATGCCAAACAGGGCAGAAGGACTTTCACCGTGAGCGGCTTTGGAGCGAGCAGCCCAACGCAGAGACAGTTCCATGGAAGTATGCGCCTGCTCTTCATTAGCGTCACCCGGCGTGCACTCATCAAAGATCATCACGATGTCCGACCCCAGTTCACGCTGCACCTGCATGGAAATCTCAGGGTTCAGGAACACCCGAGAACCATCCACCGGCGATTGGAAAGAGACGCCCTCTTCCGTGATTTTGCGCAACTTGCCCAGGCTGAATACCTGAAAACCGCCGGAATCCGTCAGAATCGGACCGTGCCACTGGTTAAAGTCGTGCAGATCCCCGTGCTTCTGAATAATCTCCGTACCCGGGCGAAGCATCAAATGAAAGGTATTGCCCAGGATAATTTCCGCGCCAATCTCTTTGATATCCCGTGGCAACATGCCTTTGACCGTGCCATAGGTCCCTACCGGCATGAAACATGGCGTTTCAACGGTGCCACGGGGAAAGGTCAGCCGACCCCGACGGGCTTTGCCATCGGTAGCCAGCTGCTCAAACTGCATAAAACATTCTCTTGTCATGAATTGTGTATAGCTCTTTTAAAACACAAGCTGTGAACCACAAAGACACCAAGTCACAAGGAAAGTGCTTTCCTGTGTGCTGTGAACAAAAAAAACTTTGTGTCTTTGGGTTCCCTTCTTTTATATCTCTTGCCGCACCACTCTCAGTCAGCCTTGCGGGTCAGCAACATGGCATCGCCATAACTGAAGAAACGGTACTTTTGCTCAACGGCTTCTTTATACGCAGCCAGCACATGCTCTCGTCCGGCAAATGCACTGACCAACATTAATAAGGTGGATTGCGGCAGGTGAAAATTGGTCACCATCAAATCCACACTGCGAAACTCATAACCCGGATAAATAAAAATACTGGAATCCCCCCGGAACGGAGCAATCTCACCGGATGCCGAAGCCGACTCCAGGCTGCGCACCGACGTGGTACCCACCGCCACAACACGGTTACCCCTGGCACGGGTTTCCCGCAGCGCCTGACAGACGGCTTCAGAAACTTCGATATACTCCGCGTGCATCACATGATCTTCAATCTTTTCAACCCGAACCGGCTGATACGTTCCGGACCCCACATGAAGCGTCACAAATACTTTTTGAACGCCATTGGCTTCAAGACGCGCCAGCAACGCTTCATCAAAATGAAGCCCTGCGGTTGGTGCCGCCACCGCGCCATCCCTTGACGCAAACACCGTTTGATAGCGCAGACGGTCACTGTCGCCATCTTCACGATCAATATAAGGCGGCAGCGGCATATGACCGTGTTCAAGCAGCAACGGTAAAACCGATGTTTCAAAACGGAGAATAAACAGAAAATCCCGACGCCCTTCAACAACCACACGCACCGCACCATCGGCCAGCAGTAACACAGAACCCGGCTTTGGCGATTTACTGGCACGCACCTGGGCCAGCGCAAGGTTATCCTCCACCACCCGCTCGATCAGCACCTCAATTTTGCCACCGGTCTCTTTCTGCCCATAAATGCGGGCAGGAATCACCCGGGTATTGTTCAACACCAGCAGGTCGCCGGGCTGCAGAAGTTCTTCAATATCCGAAAACTGTTGATGCTGAATCCCACCGCTATTGCCATCAAGACACAGCAGGCGGCTCCCGGTACGATCTTCTGCAGGAAACCGGGCAATCTGCTCATCGGGCAGATCAAAATCAAAATCACTGACTTGCATGGACAATCCGGTGGTTACTGTCTTCATTTCCAGCAGTCCACGCTTCTCTCGGTTGAAGAGCGTAGAAAACCAGTCTTAATAAAAAGCATCGAAGGATACTGCAAAACAAGGAAAGTGTCAGGAGGGCGATTCCATGCAACGTTACGGACTTACCTTACTTTTTTGTTCTTACCATTCAATAACTGCTTGATCTCAATGATCTCTTTGATATACTTCGCTGCACTTGAGCAGCCGCACTTTCGATAGCAAAACTCAACGCTTTATTCGATGAGAAATGCTTTGAATTCAGCGAATCGATGACATAAGCTCAGGCTCTTCAAATGCCAGTGTGATGGAATTGGTAGACATGACGGATTCAAAATCCGTTGCCTTTGCGGGCGTGTCGGTTCGAGTCCGACCACTGGTACCAACGCTTACAGCCTTATTCCTTAATGTCCGTGATCAAGGATATTGTCCGTTTGGACAACTTCTTCGACAAATCCTTTTATCTGCACATACGCTTTCCAGAAAAGCGGACATTTTCTTGCTCAAATTCCCTCATAATACTTGGGAAAGCGGACACTTCCTCAGAAAAATTCCCGGACAAGTTTCGGCAAAATAAATTTCCCAATAACTGCCTGAAAAATACGAAAATTCTGTAAACTTACCAAACGACATAGCCCATGACCGCACAATATGTGCAAGCCATAGCCAGGCTAAGTTACCGTTAATGGTTGGAAGCACCAATGTTCAGTAATTCTGCTGATCAACCGGCCAACAGTTAATTTTTTTGCTGCCGTCAGTTCTCGCCTCCAGGCCAGATAATGGGGAAGGTAACGAGTTGCAACCCCTTGGAATACGCCGCCAATCCAGCGTTTTAAATGACTGTGATAAGAATTTACAGTCTGGATGTGGTAGATGCCTTCAACAACATGTTGACCTGCTGATGTCACCAGCTCCTTGAAGACAAATCCAAGCTTGTCAGCAAGTTTTTCGTGAGCGAGGTGTGCATCCGCACAGACCGTGGCCTGTATCGATATGCGGCCATTTAAATGCCTGCACAATTCATTAGCACTTTCGTTTTCTAATACACCGTCAACGGTATTTCGATTACGGTCCCGAGCCACCATTACCGGGACTTTTCGGGCTTTGTTGGGATCATTACCCCGCTTTCGGGTTGGCCGTGGAAGGCCTTCTCTTTGCCCTTTGAAGGATTCACGGAAAATGTTTCATCAAGCTCAGTAATGCCACAAAGCTCTTCTGCTTGATCATTATTAATCACTTCAAGAAAGCGGTGACGCCAGCGGAACGCAGTTTTCAAGTCAATGGCATTCTCAGCAGCAGCTGGTCGCAAGACCATAGAGTGAGTCATACCTGCGAGGTACTTGTTCCATTTTTCAGGGTGCCTGAGCCTTGCCAAAGGCGTTCCACTAAAGGCGTTAAACGTTGAGTCGCAAGTCTTGCAGTGGTAGCGCTGTCGGCCATTTCGTATGCCCCAGCGACCAACGCTATGGCTTTTGCATTTGGGGCACCTGGGGTTTTCGGCAAATTGGGCAAGTATGCTCTTTTCTACGTCAGGTGTTGCATTATCGTTATTGGGTATAGATTCACTGTAAACAGGTTCAGAGTCAGTGGTTTCTACTACCTCGGTAACCTCTATTTGAGTACTAAGGAGCGAGTTGTTAAGAATGTCTCGCTGTTCACTGGTTAATGTTGAAATGGAATCAATAAAATTCTGGAAGAGTTCAGATTGCATATCACTCCCCTACAACGTAGATTTTATGGGAGTTTAGCTGATTCAACCATTAACGGTAACTTAGCCCCATAGCCACGTTAATATCCAGGATTTTTCTTACAGAGAAACAGAAAGGAATTTCAGAAAGGAAATCTTTGAATTGATATTTTTACAGCTTTTCAGTTACCTCTCGCCATATTTCAGTAAACTCCCCAAAGCCAAAATTTTTCAACTCATTTTTCAAGGCTGCCCGCACATAATTATGGGAAGGAAAAACACCGCCATCTAATAAATGCTGACAGGCTTCCTCAACCAACGAAATTTTTCTTTTATTTCGAGCCTTCCGCTGCTTTGCCCGAAGCTCATTATTTTTCGCAACCAGTTCGGCAGTTTTTTCCGGAAAGTGATAACGCAGGTAACTCACCCCAACTTTGAGCTGTTCTGCCACCTGATTCACCGAAATAATCTCGCTGTGATCATTTACAATTTTCGTTAACTGACACTCAACCCAATCGAGCTTGTCAGCATTATCGTATGATTGTCGCCCATCAAGTTCTGCAATTTTCGCATCCGGGTCAATCCGCTTATGGTGAAACAGCAGGTCTGCCGGACTAACCTGCACAGCAACACAAAAATTCAGCAAGGTACTCAATGTCGGT
Organism: Endozoicomonas sp. SCSIO W0465; assembly: GCF_023716865.1. Lineage (NCBI taxonomy): Bacteria > Pseudomonadati > Pseudomonadota > Gammaproteobacteria > Oceanospirillales > Endozoicomonadaceae > Endozoicomonas > Endozoicomonas sp. SCSIO W0465. Next base: position 2,994,580 of record NZ_CP092417.1, on the reverse strand, counting down.
CTGGTTCCACGCTTACCATCAGAAAACCACTGAGTGATTGTTGCTTTCGAAAAAGAAAGTAATTGCTCAAGCTTTTTTGTCGAAGTAACACCCAGCCTTGACATCACAACCCGAATCCCATCTCTCAATAACTGTTGAAGTGATACACCCTCTATTACCAGGTGTCGACTAGCCACCAAGTCCAAGAGATATAGCTCCTTTTGTGAAAGTGCCTGCCTGTCATCCTCACCACTCGGTTCACCCAGAAATGAACCGCACTCAGGACAATACCCCACGGGCAAAACGCGCTGAACCATATACTGTCTTGCACCGCAATCTAAACAGCTACTTTTCAGAGTACATTGATGAATGGGGCAAGCTTCCAGACTTTGCAAACTCCAGATTAACGGCTCATACAAAACCTCCCCCGCACTACGCCATTGATACAGACACTCCGGGCACCATTTTTTTGAAGAGTGAAAGAGCCCTTTGCCCATAGAATCCAGCAATGTTTTCCAGGGAGACATGGATAATAACTCTACGCCCCGCTGCCCGGTAAATACTGCCAAAGCACTCACATACACTTCTGCCTTAGGCCGATAGCCGTTCATTGCAGAAAAGCCATAACTTATAAACAGATCATTGGATACCTGCCCCTGCCCGAGAACAGGGTTCAGAAAATGTCTCAGAAAATGATGCGGTGCTTTTCGATGAGCATAGGCCAGCCGAACCAGATAACTCCCCACGGACTCAAACATGTATCCATCACCGGCATCAGCTGGCTCCAAACCAAACAGAACAGTGCGTGGTAATTGTTGAAAGGTTGCCATCATAGTTGCGGCCCCACTGGGTCATGACTGGGTTTGCGCTGCACACCCCTTGACCCCGATTTTTTATGAATTTGTGTTCCCCCACCCAACAGCATGTCTTCGACATCGAACATCGTAACCCTGGAAAAATAATCTTTACCCATCTTGATTTCTGCGGCAACCCGGTTCAATTCCCGGGGATCCATTCTATTATCCATCAGACTTTTAACGCTGACATAATCCCCACCAGATTCAAGCGTTCTGTACAATGTCTTGGTCAACCAGTCCTTCAGAATGCCGATACAGCCACAGCAGCCCAAATGAATTTCACTGACTTTGTCAAACAAAGCATCAGAAAAGCGTATGGGATAGCGCGCAAGCAATCCATCAAGGGCATAAGCAAAATGATCAAGGTCTTTCTGAGAGCCTCTATGATAAGGCCCCAACTCGATAATCTCCGACCGCCTTCCGAGCTGCGCACTGGTTTCACCAAAGCGCAACAGTCGGTAAGTTCCGACCAAGACAATAATACAGCCACTCAAACTTGCCAGGGACTTCAGCAGCTCCATACATTGAAGCGGCTAAGTTACCGTTAATGGTTGAATCAGCTAAACTCCCATAAAATCTACGTTGTAGGGGAGTGATATGCAATCTGAACTCTTCCAGAATTTTATTGATTCCATTTCAACATTAACCAGTGAACAGCGAGACATTCTTAACAACTCGCTCCTTAGTACTCAAATAGAGGTTACCGAGGTAGTAGAAACCACTGACTCTGAACCTGTTTACAGTGAATCTATACCCAATAACGATAATGCAACACCTGACGTAGAAAAGAGCATACTTGCCCAATTTGCCGAAAACCCCAGGTGCCCCAAATGCAAAAGCCATAGCGTTGGTCGCTGGGGCATACGAAATGGCCGACAGCGCTACCACTGCAAGACTTGCGACTCAACGTTTAACGCCTTTAGTGGAACGCCTTTGGCAAGGCTCAGGCACCCTGAAAAATGGAACAAGTACCTCGCAGGTATGACTCACTCTATGGTCTTGCGACCAGCTGCTGCTGAGAATGCCATTGACTTGAAAACTGCGTTCCGCTGGCGTCACCGCTTTCTTGAAGTGATTAATAATGATCAAGCAGAAGAGCTTTGTGGCATTACTGAGCTTGATGAAACATTTTTCCGTGAATCCTTCAAAGGGCAAAGAGAAGGCCTTCCACGGCCAACCCGAAAGCGGGGTAATGATCCCAACAAAGCCCGAAAAGTCCCGGTAATGGTGGCTCGGGACCGTAATCGAAATACCGTTGACGGTGTATTAGAAAACGAAAGTGCTAATGAATTGTGCAGGCATTTAAATGGCCGCATATCGATACAGGCCACGGTCTGTGCGGATGCACACCTCGCTCACGAAAAACTTGCTGACAAGCTTGGATTTGTCTTCAAGGAGCTGGTGACATCAGCAGGTCAACATGTTGTTGAAGGCATCTACCACATCCAGACTGTAAATTCTTATCACAGTCATTTAAAACGCTGGATTGGCGGCGTATTCCAAGGGGTTGCAACTCGTTACCTTCCCCATTATCTGGCCTGGAGGCGAGAACTGACGGCAGCAAAAAAATTAACTGTTGGCCGGTTGATCAGCAGAATTACTGAACATTGGTGCTTCCAACCATTAACGGTAACTTAGCCCATTGAAGCGCTTCCAAGGGTGTTCTGCAGGCATCAATAATATGCTGAGCTTCATCAATAATCAGGTACCTCACTTGCCGCTGAAATAGAAAGTTTTGGATGACTTCCACCAAGTCAGAGACCTTGTTATCTTTCAGCAACAACTTCGAAATTTCTTTCTGGCTGACTCCCTCCGAAAATTCCAGAGCGTAGCTCCCGCTATCAATCAAAGCATCACCACCAGTCCTTAAAATACTCTTTAACAACGGATCCCAGGCAAATTTACCGCCAATCGATGCAGGACATTGCACACTAATAACTGGCACCATACGAGGATCATTTTTCATAGACTCCTGGCTTTCTGCCAATTTATCCTCAACAAACTTTCTGGCAGCACAGCTTTTTCCAGCACCTGTTGGCCCAACCATCTCGATAAATTCAACGCCCCCTATTTTTTTAGCCTTCATCAGAAGCTCATCGTAGGCTTGACTCAAGATCTGATGTTTAATCTGCTTATCCGCAAAAAATTCAACCCTGTCTGGGATGGGTAATTGAAGAATGTCATCGCCGAATTTTCGGTTAGGGTGTAAAGTTTTTGCCATTTCAGACCTTCCTTAATCCTTGTAATTGTTAACTTGAAATAAGCGACTATTGTAATTTCTCAAAAAGTGCTGGAAGCAGGATAATTTCGGTCAGTCGTCTATCCTCTCACCATGGCTTTTCTGGGGCTTTTACAGGTTGGCTGATCATTTCAGAGCCTCCTGTCTAATTTTCAAATATAGGTAATCAAGGTCATTGTAACCGCATGCTTTATAGATGATCCGTTTGATAACCCCATTGAAGGCTTCGATTTTCGCGCTGGTTATACGATGCTGGCAGTATGACAGTAACCCTTCTCTAGCTCTGTCTAACCCCTTGGCGAACTTCTTTAACTCGGATATCCCTGTTTCTTTGGCAAGTGCTATCCAGTTGTCCAGGCACTTTCTGGCACAGGCTTTATATTTGTACGTCCATAGCTGTTTTAGCATATCTTTCAGGATATATGCCTGATTGAGATCCTCATTCATGGCTAACAACTCCTTCAGATTACTTTGCCCTTTTGGTGTTAAATTCTCAGGATTTCTGAACAGGTTAAAGCGTTGCCCTTTGATAAACGGCTTGTCCTCTTCTTCTGCCTGTCGCCACTCCCTGCGCCTGATTTGGTCAATCACATCGTTGTAATTGGCAATAATATGAAACTTGTCGTATACAATATCGGCGTTTGGCAGATGCTCTCTCACTGAAGCCTGATAGCTTCCACCACGGTCAATACCAACGCATTCAATGCTTGCTTTTTGTTCTTCTGTCAGACTGGAAAGGAACCGATCCAGAACTTCTTTCTTTTTTCCTTCACCAAGGAACAGCGTTTCACCGGTATCAGCATTCAGAGCAACGGTTAAAAAATGATGCCCCTTACCAATGGATTTTTCATCGATAAGAAGAGCGCGAATACCATCCCGCTTGGGTGCAGGCAGCATCTTCATGAGCATCTCTTTATCCCAGCGACGAGCGGTGCCGCCAGAGATAGCAATGAATTCAGGAACCTTGTCACATGGCATATAGCGGCATAGATGGCTGACATGCCTTTTAAGTCGCTCTGTTGCTTGAGCTTTAGGTGCAAGCCCCGGAGGCGTGACTGTTTCTATATTACCGCAACGAGAGCAACGCCCTTGAAATGCAGTGAAGAGAAGATTTACCTGAAGAGTCCCCAGTGGCAGATCCTGAACGCTTCGATCGTTTGTCTTCATCTGCCCCATAGGTGTTTCGCACTTACTACATCTGACGTGTTGTATACGGCCATCCCGACGGAGATGGACAAAGGCATGTTTGATATTCCAGTCAATATCAATTCGCTCGATTACCCAGCCAGGAAATGCGAACATAGGACGAAGTGATGGGGTTGCAGACATGTCTGATCCTTCAGAAGTTTTGATCCTTACAAATCAATCTTCCTCTGAAGGCTATTTCTGTTGCAACCCCTCACTTTTCATCCGCCAACCTGTAAAAGCCCCGCTTTTCTAGAACACCAGCAGTTACAACCTGAAGATCTACTGAGATTCATCACTCAGCAGCAAGAGCAGATCATTCAGCTCAAAGAGCAGATAGAATTGCTTGAAGCAGAGATTCGTCGTCTAAAAAAACTGCCCGCAAAGCCTGACATCAAACCAAACACCAAACCTCCCGATGATGACACCGGCAGCCCTGATGGAGATCCATCCGCTCCTGAGGGTAACGATGGAGCCAGCCCAGACACCTCGTCAAAGCAGAAGGTTAAGAAGCCCAACGAGAAAACCAGAAAGCAGCGTAAACAGCCCCGAAAGCCATCGGCGGAAAAATCCATACCCATTGCTGCCACTGATGTTCCGGAGGGATCAATCAGGAATGGAACCACCCCTTTTCATGTTCAGGAACTGACAATACAAACATCCAGTATTGAATATCTTTTAGAGCAATGGGTGACACCCGATGGACAAACCATTACGGCCAAACCGCCAGCCAGCCTTCATGGACATCATTACGGGCCAATGCTGCAGGCCTACGTTCTGCACCAGTATCATGGTTGCTCCGTTACCCAGCCAGAACTGCTGGACTGGCTATGGGACATTGGAATCTCTATTTCCAGCGGGGAACTCAGCCAGCTTCTGACGAAAGGACACGAGCAGTTCCATGCTGAGAAAGATGAGCTGTTGACTACAGGTATTCGCTGTTCAAGTTATATCCAGACAGACGACACGGGAACAAGGCATAAGGGGAAGAACGGTTACTGCACCATCATCAATAACGAGTCCTTTGCCTGGTTCGAGAGCACAGACAGCAAAAGCCGGGAAAATTTCGTAAGCCTACTGCACCGCCCATGGTCAACTTACACGTTCACCGACGATGCCTTGATCTATCTGGAAAAACTGGATTACCCCAAAAAGTGGCTACGCGTTCTTAATCCATACAGAGGCGTCACCTTCCTGAGCCATGAAGCCTGGGAAGAATGTATGAAAGACCTGAGACTAACTGGTAGACGGCGCCAGCAGGCCAGTGAAGCCATGATTTATGGCAGCCTGATACAGCATGGAGCAGGACATCTTACCACCTTCAGTGATGGGGCAAGGCAGTTCGACGTTTTCAAACACAGCCAGTGCTGGATACATGCAGAGCGAGGGCTGGCAAAAGTTCATCCGGTCAATGATCAGCAGGCCATGGCTCAGAAATGGCTTCGGACATGGTTCTGGGCCATTTACGATGACCTTAAAGACTTCAAGACAGAGCCAACTGAAAAAAAGGCAATAAAAGTACGACAGGGGTTCCAGGCGCTGATCCAAACCCAAACGTGCAGTGGGCTTCTTCAGGATGCTCTGTCAGGGTTGGCTGTAATCAAGGAAGAGCTATTACTGGTTCTGGATGACCCGAGCTTACCGCTGCACAACAACCTGAGCGAGAGTCAGATACGAGAATATGTTAAACGACGAAAGATCAGTAGTGGGACGCGAAGCGATTTGGGGCGGCAATGTCGCGACACCTTTGCCAGCCTGAAAAAAACGTGTCGCCTGTATGGTCTCTCTTTTTGGGATTATCTGAAAAGCCGACTAATGGGCGATGGGTTATTTCCGAGATTGAGTAACCTGATTGAGGAGGCTTCACGTCATCTTCCGTGTGGTGCTGCCAGCAGTTTTTGAGAAATTACCGACTATTTCAGGTGAAATAGTTTCTTGATAAAAACTGGATTGATCTTAGCTACTACCAAGCCCAACTCTGATAAAGCACACCTGCAAGGAACGGTAAAACCACTAAAAATCATCGATATCATTGACACCCGGCTCAATACGCAGCGAAGGAACCCTTTTGCCAGTTTTGGATTTTGATGGCTTTGCCATTTCATCTTCCTGCTGTTCTTTAAGCTCCCGTTCTTTGTCAGCAATTTTCCTGTTGATAGGTACAGCGCGTTCAGCCCTTGCCTTCTGTGAATGAAAAGACCGGGTGAAGCTGCTGGCTTCAGTAATTACTGATCGATCAATCCCCGGATAATAGCGATCCTCAACAGCCACTCGTTTACAACGCTTCCAGCCATTCAGGTTGCAATACACATAAGAATCATCTTCAGGATCGATACGTATCTCAACTTCACGCCCCAACCATTCAGGGCTACTGAATAAATCATGCCCATAGTACTTTCCTTTTCTTTCAACACCTTTTACCGGCTGAATAATACGGGTTCGTTTATGTTTATCGTATGGAAGCATCATGATTTGTAAATGCTCATCATTAATATCAATTTTCCGATTATCCCGATCACCGTGAAGAATCAAACTTTCTGCAAGGACATCATCCGGTATCGACATATGAGCAGGATGTTCTGTTTTGTTGTAATGCTCATAAAAATAATCCTCCAGTAACTGCTTCAAAGATTGAAAATCCCAAAGTGCATTTTGAAAAGGATTGACTTTTGACGTTAATTGTCGTGGATTTTTCATAAGCTTTGTATTTCCGGTCAAGCCGTGTATGACTGCTTCATTGAGCTGCTTGAATACACTCTCAACAGCTGAACCACCACGAGGATTACTTTTTCGGCTATGAATCGTCACTGAAAAAAAAGCACACAACTGCTCAAATACGACGCTTTCAAACTCTGCTCCACCATCAACACAAAAAGATTCTGGAAACCGACCATGCCGTTGGATTAATTCCCGAACAACCATCAGTACAGAATCAATTGACGGACTATTCATTGTGAGATAAACAGCGAGTACATCCCGGGAATAAGAATCTGAAGCAACCGTTCTTAGGGTAGACATTAAGCTCAAAAAAGGTTCGTTTCCGGCGGCAGAACCCACCTTGAACAGCCACAATAAAGCTTCGAAACCATTATCAATGGCTGAACAAGATGAGTACTGCAAATAGTAGATTAGTTGAAAAAAACTGTTGACCTGTTTCGACCGGTCAGAACTCCTAAGTATGGCGGAACAGCTTGGTTTTACTATACGACAGCGAGATATCCGTCCTTTGGATTGGGTGAAAGTCTCATATTGATCACACCCACAGGCCTTGAGCTACAGCAAACAGACGTAACACCAAATTTTTCAACCTGAATGGAGAGCAGCCAAACACAGCTATGATTCTAACAGCAAACAAAGAGTCAACTGTGAGAGGCCGCTCCGATGGAAGTATGTCAGCCACTAACCAAAGTCGCCAATGATTCCTGTCCTGCTATTGACCAACTGCAGCAAAAACTGACCCTCCTTCGTCAGTCCAATAATCCAATCCAGCATTTTGAGGATCATGAAAACGAGATTCACTCCCTCTTTATTCAGGCGGAGCGAGAAATACTGGCAGAAGAACTGCAAAAATTAGACATCAATAAAGCTTCTATCGAAGTGAATGGGGTCGTGTATCACCAGGCATTACGCAGCTATCAAACCTACCAGTCAGCAGCAGGACCTGTCCGGGTATTGCGCAGCCTCTACCGCAATGCCGGGGATAAGTGCATTGTCCCTTTAGAGCTCAAGCGGCTGGCGTTGTAGAAGGCTACTGGTTACCAAAGGCTGCGAAGCAAGCAGCATGGATGGTTGCCCAGTTGCCGCCCGCGGACGTAAAAGCTTACTCGATCTAATGGGGAATATGTCACCCTCAACCAGCTCTCTGGCACGTCTTCCCAAAAACTCAACGAACAATGGGAGCAGCACCTTGACCCTTTCGAGACCCTTCTCGCGGAGAATCTCACAGTACCGCCTGACGCGGTGACGGTAGCTGCTTCCCTTGACGGTGTGATGCCAATGAAAGACGGCAAGCGTCAGGAGAAACGTGAAAGAGTGTTGCTGATGGCAAACGTACCCGAGGGCCAGCAGGTTGTCAGGAGGCCAGTTGTGGAAACACTGTCGTTTTACGATGACCAGGGAGATCGCCTCTCTACGATCAGGATGGGACGAATGCCTGAAAGCAAGAAAGCGACATTGAAAAAATCCCTTTCAAACCTTCTGGATAAGGTGCTTCAGCAAAAGCCAAATCTGACTCTGGTCAAAGTGGCAGATGGAGCCCGGACAATTGGACATACTTCACCAAAGAGCTACCGGAGGGAGAAGAAATTGTTGATTATTACCATGCGGCAGAACACCTGAAGAAGGCATTTGACCTGGCTTACGGTGAAAATAGCGCGAAGTCCAAAGAGAAATTCAGCACCTACCGACATATCCTGAAGGAGGAGCCGGGTGGGGTTGAAAAAATAATCAAGGCACTGGCTTACCAGCATAGCAAGCATCCCCGCCGATCGAAATTAAAGACAGAGTTAAAGTACTTCAGAAAAAACCGGTTACGGATGAATTATGCAGAACACCTGTCGCGCAACCTGCCCATAGGCTCAGGGGTCATTGAGGCGTCCTGTAAAACGCTGGTTACACAGCGAATGAAGTGTTCGGGAATGCGTTGGCGGTGTCCCGGGGGGCAAGGCATTCTGACACTCAGGTCACTAATTCAAAGTGGTTGGTTCGACTGTGGCTGGATGCTGCTGTCGGTAACGTACCGGGCCAAGGTAAATATGGTCAGTGATAATGTGATTCCATTTTCATCAGGGAAGGGTAATATTGAACGTTAGTACTCATCAATATGAGACTTTCACCCTTTGGATTTTATCCTCTCACTGATCGATGCCCTCGCTGGTGATGGAAACTGCGATACCCAGGCGGATCTACACCGTAAATTTAACGAGTTGACGGGGCTGAATGTCTTTTATCGTTCTTGGGCAAATCAAGCTAAAAAGGACGCGCTGCCTACTCTTATCCTGTGGCTATGGGTGCAGTGTCTGGAAATATTTTCCCGCAAAGTCATGGCGTTTGATGAAGACAGTCCATTTTCAGAGTTTGAGCACATTCTGATTCAGGACGGTTCGTCACAAGCTGTCTATGATGCCCTGAAAGAAGCATTTCCCGGCAGGTTCTCAACGGTCAGTCCTGCTGCCGTCGAGCTTCATACGACAATGGATCTTCTCACCAACAACCTGGTGCGGGTGCAGCTGACTGAAGATACCCGTTCAGAAAGAGACTGTCTGCCACCACTGCCAACATCCATGGCCTATATCCTGATGCTAATGGATGCCGGTTATTTTGAGCGGAACTCTTTGCCGCTATTGATGACAGGGAGGGTTTTTATCTGCAAGGCACCTCAGAGTATCAACCCGACGATACTCAGCGCGGTACGGGAGGATGGCAAGAATCTCAATCGCTACAAGGAAAAAACTGAAGGATGTACTGTCTGGCTTCCCCAAAGACCAGTGCCTCGACCTGGATGTAGAATGGCCGGATTCAAAGCCTGGCCATTCCGCTTGGTTGTCCGCTGGATGACAAAAAAAAAGAAGTGGGTTTTCGTTGTGACCAACCTGAACCGGTGGAGTTCACCTTGAGTGATGTGCTCCAGGCCTATCGTCTACGGTGGCAGATAGAGCTGATTTTCAAAGAGATCAAATCCTATTCAGGGTGGCATCGTTTTAACACCAAATCAGCGACACTGGTGTTTAGCCTGATTCTGATGTCCTTTGTGGTTGTGACGTTGAAAAGGTACCTTGCCCATGCTGCACAGGCGAACCTCTGTGAAAGTGGGAGCATTGAGGAAATCTCGACGCACAAGGTGATGAAAAGTGGGACTCACCTGTTTGGTAATGTGATTTCATCGTTGATGAATGCAGGAAAGTCATTGGTCTCATGCATTAAAAAGCTACTGGACTTCTGGGGAAATAATGCGAAACGAGAACACCCTGCACGGGATGGTTGTTCAGGGCGTACAAGATTAGGCTTCTGTGCAGTGGGTGGAGCTTAATGTCTACCTTAAGTACAAGGCTTAGCAGAAGCCTGAAAAGCAAATGGCCATATATTTAGCAAATTATTAATCATTTTTGAATTAGTGGTTGGTAGCTCTTTCTTTTTGAAAGTAATTTATCCTTTAAACTATCGAACGGTAAATCAGCAATGATTGCTATAAAAATGCTTTTCACCAGGAGCGAGAAGATATTCTGGAAATGGGGATCGCCCACTCCAGCGCACTTCTTGTAGACGACACAGGTGCACGACACGATGGCAGTAATGGCTATTGTAAAGTGATCGGCAACGAGGCCTTTACCGTATTTACATCGACTTCGAGTAAAAGCCGTATCAATTTCCTGGAACTCTTGCAGGGTCAGCGCAGAAGCCATGTATTAAACCTGGAAGCCATCAAGTATATGGAACAGGTCGGAATGGCTGCCAAATGGATCAAAGCCCTGTCAGCCTATGGTGAAACCCATTTTCTGAATGAAGCCGCGTGGTCAGCCTTTCTGGATGACCACAAACTGTCTGCTAAACAGCAGCGCCGCTGGGCAACAGAAGCTGTTCTCAAGGCAGGGCTGCTGAGCAATGGTTTTCCAGAGAGCATGATCATCCATAGCGATGGAGCCCGTCAGTTCGACACGGTATTTGAACACTCTCTGTGCTGGTTCCATGCCAGTCGGCCTCTGGCAAAACTAATCCCTGCCAATAACAGGGAGCGAGCCGCCCGTGACTGGGTAGAAAAGCAATACTGGAATCTATACGACGATATAGAGGCTTATTGCGAGGCGCCAACGGAGGCTCGAAAACTCCAGCTTGAACAGGACTTTAACCACTGGGTGACGACGCACGTAGATTACCCGGAACTTCGTGCGGAACTGGGTAAAATTTATCGGGCCCGTGAGGAATTGCTACTGGTTCTGAAATATCCATGGTTACCACTGCATAACAACCTGAGTGAACGTCAGATCAGGGAGTATGTGAAACGACGAAAGATTAGTGGCGGTACTCGCAGTTTACTTGGCCAGCGCTATCGGGACACATTCGCGAGCCTAAAGAAAACGTGTCGGCTGCATGGCCTGTCATTCTCAAAGTAAGCGGTAATTTCCCCACACCTGTTCTTCAGACCAGTTTTTGATTCCAGGGAAATAGCTTTTCAATATCTTCGACTGACTGAGCTTGCGGAAGTAAGGTAAACACCGTTTTCTGTAGTGGTCAAGTAAAAATGGACACCTGATTAAGCCGCTTTCCTGAGTTCTTGTTGTTCAAAGTCCACAGGGCTCATGTAACCAAGATAAGAGTGAAGTCTGCGGTTGTTGTAGAACAAAATATAATCAACAACTGTCGCCTCAACATCTGCCCTTGTTTCGAAAATATAATGGTCAGTCCTTTCTCGTTTCATACTGCCAAAAAATCGCTCCGTTACCGCATTATCCCAGCAATTTCCCTTACGACTCATACTGCATATCATGCCGTATTCCCTGAGCTGAGCCTGATAGTCCAGCGAGGCGTACTGGCTTCCCTGATCTGAGTGGTGAAGCACTCCTGAACCAGGCTTACGACTCCACCACGCCATTCTCAAGGCTTCCAGCGGCAGCTCTGTGGTCATGCGCTTGTCCATTGACCAGCCTACTATCTTCCGGGAATAGAGATCCATAACCACTGCCAGATACAGCCAGCCTTCGCGAGTCCATAGATAAGTGATATCAGTCGTATAGACCCTGTTTGCCTCTGTGACAGCAAACTCCCTGTTCAGAAGATTTTCTGCTACCGGAAGCTTATGCTTGCTATTCGTCGTCACCTTGAATTTTTTTGCATACTTCACAACCAGTCCCAAGCGCTTCATCAGTGTTGCTGCTTGATAGCGGCCAATATTGTAACCCTTGCCTTGCAGGGCTTTTGCCATTCTCCGGCTGCCATATGAGCGATCGGAGTCGATAAAAATTTGTTGTGCATCAGACTCCAGGCGGAACTGCTTGGCCAGAGAGTCCTTCTGATGTTCCTGTTGATTCTGCCAGCGATAAAAGCCACTGCGCCCAACCTGCATTACTTTACAGAGCACCTGCACCGGATAGGCCTCCTTCTTCTGTTGTATAAATGCAAATCTTACAACAGGTCTTTCGCGAAGAAGGCCGTCGCCTTTTTTAATATTTCCTGTTCCATTTTCAACTGGCGGTTTTCAGCTTCCAGCTCTTTTATTCGCTGCTGATCAGGCGTCAAAGCTTGCTGCCCTTTGCCTGGAAAAGACATTTCCTTTTTTTCATCCTGTTCCCGTATCCAGCGTCTCAGGTTGCCATCATTGATACCAAGACTTCTGGCAACCTCTGTTACAGCCTGCTTCTGCTCCACTACCATGGCAATGTGCAGGTAGAGTGCCAGCACTATTACTGTAAGTCCTGTAAGCGCTACTTCGATGACCTGACAAATACGGTTTTCGCAGGACACCACCGACCACTCAAAGTCTGGATTGCCTGTCTCTATTTAATGGGGCTGAACGTCTCCAACAGCCAGATAGCTCAGGAACTTGATCTGTGTGTCAGTGATGCACACCATATGACCACAGTCTTACGAAATGGTGTTGTTGACCGAAAGCCTGAAGTGATTCTTGATGGCGAAGTTGAATTCGACGAGGTCTACATTGTAGCTGGTCACAAGGGACACCCTGAAGCATTAAAAAAATCTGGATCATCCACCGAGAAAAAGAAGGCTTAAAGGCGCTCCGGGCCGTGGGACTCTTGAAAAAGACAAACCGCCGGTATTGGGAATGATTCAAAGGGGAGGTCAGGTCATTATCAACATGCTGTCGAACGTTAAGAAGGCGACAATCGAACCATTTATCAAGAAACACGTAGCCCCACAGAGCCAGATTTATACCGATGAATACAACATCTATGATGACCTTGAAAGCTGGGGCTTCAGACATAAAACGGTCTGTCACGGCAAAGGTGAGTATGCTCGTGATGATGACAAAGACGGTATTTACGAGGTGCATGTTAATACTATGGAGGGGTTTTGGTCACTTCTACGCTCGTGGCTAAGGCCTCACAGGGGAATATCCCAAGAGGCTTTACCCCTTTACCTTGGCTTTTTTGAGTTTTTGCATAATATTGGCCGAAGAGGCAAAAGTCTTCTTCAGCCCTTAGTCAACTTGCTGGTTACACAGCAGTCTGGAATTGGAAAAGAGCCATAATAGATTAAGGATCTCTTTCTTTGTCTGTCTGATAGTACGATCAAAATATCCATAAGCAAACTTTTAACTACTTATGCTTCCTCCGTTGTGCCTCGCATAGTACCAGCCCAAGTAGCCAGAAATATTCGACTCCATATGGCCAGCTACTTAGCAATTGTCTTTTAATAAGTTCCTGATTTCCGTTCACCCTGAGCTTGTCGAAGGGTCGTGCCACCGAACTTCGACAAGCTCAGTCCGAACGGAGTCAGGCAATGAAAACAGGGAAGTTATTTCCAGACAACTCCTTAGCAAGTCCTTTTCGTGGTTGACATAAAACAAATGAAAAATGAATTTCGAAAGGGAGGAACTTTATATAAGAAGGTGAGGTCCTAGCTATAGTTCAATTATTCAATTATTCAATTATTCAATGGCTGATCCATATTTTAACTCACACTCCTTGTATCCGGATGATCAGAAAACGTATGGACCTGCCATATCGAGCAGTGATTCAGTTTTGAATGACTGTGCGCAGCGCAATGGCGTAGTATTTGGTCTGGAAGTTCAACAAGCTGCACCAAATAATCATTTAAACACCTTAAATCCCTATGGTGAAAGCTTCCATAACCCATGCAGCGATTATCGTTTTCCAAAAGTGCTAGTGAGGTTTTTTTTATCATCAAGAACCTGAGCAAGGCGAGCCGTCTGGCTTATCAACTAAAACCAAGGAACAACAAAGCGACGAAAATATTCTTTATACCAGTCAATCAGGAGTAAGAATCGATCGCGTTTGGAGCATGGCCGTTAAAGTGGATGCTCAGTCACACTCTATTCATACTAATCATCCTCCACTTGATTCAACATTAAAAGACAGTGCTGGAAATGGTTTTTCAGGTATGGGGCAATCAACCCCGAAAATCTCATCAGTTATTGATAACAGCCTTCATCAACCTGTACCTATTCCTGATCAAGATCGCATTGATACACTTTCCAAGCCTGAAGCACCGATTGCAATGATGGCTCCACAACTCAATAGTGATCAGTTTCAACAAAATACATCTTCTGAAAATGAGTTTGATTTTAATGCTTCTGCTTCCGTTTCTGGTGAATCTCTGACTAGCTCTCCTGATAAGGCCTCCCGAAAGGCTTACCTAAAGGCTTACCGTGAATCCGAGAAAGGGAAGGCTACCCTGAAGGCTTACGAACAATCCGATAAACGGAAGGCTTACCGTCAATCCGAGAAATGGAAAGCTTACCAGAAAGCTTACCAGAAGGCTTACCAACACTCCGATATACGGAAGGCTTACCACAAGGCTTACTATGCAGTTCTCAAGAATACCGGTGATAGAGAACAAGCAAAAATTGCTGGTAGGCAAGCTACTGCTTTTATAAGAGAATCGAAAAAAGCCAAGAAGAGTGAGCCCGAATCAATATCCATTGCTTCTCTCCTACCCCCGCCTCTCAGGTTGGCTGGAAAGTCAATAATCGAAGGGTAAGAGGGTAAGAAGGTATCGATCGCTGTCCTCTGGCGCTGTCCTCTGGTTAGGCAAACGGCATAAACCTGCTGTGTATCTACGGGAGCCCCATTAGAACGATCAACAATAACGGAAAACTGCCGGGTATCCGAGAGCGTTAGTGTCATTGATTTACTAACCCCCTTAGAGTCCGGCAAATAGAACCACTATTCACCTCACAAAATGGAATTCTGCCATCCTGGCTTCAGGTTACACCTGAGTCTTGATAAATTCCTCCGCTTCGGTTGTCAGCCTTGCCACAATTTCAGCCTGCCGTTGTTGCTTCGATGAGGCCTTGCCCCGGAGTGATCTCAGGCTGTCAATCGCCACCAGGGCAATGATCTCCTCTTGCAGGTCTGCCGCCAGCGTATGGGCAATAAAATGTTGTGGCAGCAGTCGGGTCACGTCTTTCCTGATGGTTTTGTAGGCCTCAAGCATGCTACTTATTTTATCACGGTCGTATTGATGCTGCCGGAAGACCGGAGTTGTGCCGGATTTTGCTGTCGATGTCCCGAGTGCCCGTTGGCTGGCGCTTTGTTGCACCGGCAACAGGTGAATGATCTGTGCCGCCAATTGTTGTGCCTCGTCCGGTTGTCCGGTCACTTTGTGCCCATCAATCATTGCGGCCAGTTTCATTCGGTTCATGGCCTCTTCTTTAACCGCAAACTTGCTGTCGTACAGTGCTGTGAACCGCTGCCAGGCGGCCTGACTGTCTTTCGGGCCCAGATCATCCCATTGGGGTTCCAGGCCAAATAAGTCCGGCAGCTCCGTTAGTGATTGGATAGCTTGCCGTTGCCGCTCATCAGACAGTTTTAAGAAGGATGCCCGGGCCGATTGATAATCGCCGACGTTCAACTGCCGGATGCAATCATCACCGGCTTTTGATGGTGATGGTGATGGTGATGGTGACAGTGCACCGGTAACCGGCGATAATCGTCGTTCAAGTCGCTGGGCAAGTTCCCTACGACGCTGGTCCTGGTTCGGTGTGTTGCCTCCGAGCCATGCTGACAACTGGCCCATCACTCCCCTGGCCTGCTGTTCCTGCAAACCCAGGGCCTGGTCAATAATGGCGTCTCGCCGCTCTGTGCTGTTCACCTGGTCCAGCTGGCGATCTGCCATGGCACTGAGCATGCACTGACCAAGCTGTCTGGCAGGGCCGGATGCTGCTGCATTGTCCTGATCCGGCCCGAAGAAAATACCACGGCCATTGCCCCGGGTACCCCGAACCCGTCCGTCGCTGTCGAAAATATTGGCGATGTGCTCATGTTCCACACCCAGACCCGGTGAGAACAGCACTTCATCGAGAAATGCCTCTGTGCAGTTGGCTGGTCTGTCGCTGTTAGCAGCAACAATGGCCATATTCAACAGGTCATCGGTCTCCCAATGGGCGTCTGGCTGTAGCTGAGCGTCCCGGACCCGGTCAACAAAGGCGGTCACTTCTGTGCGCAGTTGTCGGGCGACCCCCAGACTGCCCTTAAGCAGTTGCATGCCGGGAGAGCGATCAAACGACGGCGGATTATCATCTCTGTCTTGCACCTGACCCTGAATGGCGGCCATCTTCAGATCGGATCGGACGGGCCGGTCAGTGAGGTGGGAGACCGCCAGGCTGGCCATGAGCAGGCCGTCGTCAACAGTCGGTTGGGCGGGCCTGACACCGTTCACCCGGTGGTCAGCAGAACCCGGCTGTTCCTGACCGGTTGTGATGCCCGGCATGGCTTGCGGCTGCGGTCGTTCAGTGGCATCACCGGAACCGGTCAGCCAGGACATGCCGTCACGAACAGTCGACAGCAGCCCTTTATGGCTGGCTGCTCCGGCCGTGGCCGGAGCGTGATGTTCATTCAGCATTGCCGGATCAGGCATTGGTTCCCTGTTAATGGATTCCCGGCCACTGTCTGGCTGGCGATCCAGATGGCGACGTTTTCTGCCGGTTTCCGGTCGGCATGATTCGTCGAGCCCTTGCAGAAAGCCAAGGTTTTTATCGGGGTTCTGCAGGAACTCCATGTAGTTACCCGGGAAATAACGATCGTCCTTCCGTGTACTCATCAGAGACAGGAACCCATCATTCTCTTTGCGGATGATGGTATTGATGGCCGCTGCCTCTGCGGAGGTGAATGGGTCCGTATCCGGCAAATCAAATGCATCAGCGCCTGCTGAGGTATCGTGTATCAACGTCTGAAGGTGTTCATTGGGTTGTGGGACGCGCAGATCGTTTGGGTTTCTTCCGTGATCCCCGGTGATCTCTTTATCCAGATAGTTCGAGAGGAGGTCCTGAAGAAAAGCCCGAAATGGCAGTGATAACCCGATTGGCTCACGCAACAGCTCCCTGATGCTGTGATCCATGGCCCGGAAGTCGAATCCCTGCAAGAACTCGGAATCGCCCTGGTCTCCGGCAAAGCCCGTTGCTTCAATCAGGCTGTGCCGGTGAGCGCTGTATAGAGAATACATATTCAGGAACTGGTTGGTCAGATCCCCGGTGACAGTGCTTTTCAACAGCGGAAGATCGTCAGCCCAGAAGTCCGGTACGGTTGTCAAGGCACGATCCTGATAATAGTTGACGCATTTGTCAGCCAGTCCGCTCAGGTTCAGGAAGTGGCTTGCCAGCATCTGGTTCAATGCCCGGAGATGGTAGCCGCAGCAAATCAGGCGCGCATAGGGCCATTGCAGAAAGTTCTTGCCGCCCAGCTTGATCATCCGGTCGTTCTTTGGCAGCTTCAGCATCTGCTGGCTGTTTTGGTGGGTAATCGTGTCAATCTGTTGCGAATAATTACCATTGATTAACGACGCCTTGTCGGCATAGAACTTCAGCAGTTGTTTACTTTTCTGACCAACCGGTGCTTTTTGCGTCATCTCGCGGGTATGCTCAGCAGAGCAGGTGGCTTCACTGCCCCGGGTTATCTCCTGGTACCTGTCAGGATGGGTAATGACATTCATGTAGTCTGAACTCAGGAACCGCCCGGCACTCTCGATACTACTGAGGTCATCCAGGTATCCTTCCCTCTCCGCAAACGTGATGTGGTGCAGCATCTCCCCTATTTCCGGTGTCTGTGACCGGGGTAGCACTGGCATGTCTTCCTGCTCTGTGACACCGGCTATGGCTGCCCGCAGTGCGCTATCAGGCCGGGGAGTGCGCATATCATGGCCGGTGTCAGGGTTTTCGCTGGCCATGGCCTCACCGCCCAGATAGCCCAACAGGCCGCTGAGA
Organism: Endozoicomonas sp. SCSIO W0465; assembly: GCF_023716865.1. Taxonomy (NCBI): domain Bacteria; kingdom Pseudomonadati; phylum Pseudomonadota; class Gammaproteobacteria; order Oceanospirillales; family Endozoicomonadaceae; genus Endozoicomonas; species Endozoicomonas sp. SCSIO W0465. The sequence goes on along the minus strand of NZ_CP092417.1, from coordinate 2,976,426 downwards.
ACGTCACCAAACAGCCCGGTTGGCGACTGATGACGCTGCACCTCCTCAATCCCTTCCCCCAGGGAAAAGACGCTGAAGCCCCGGAGCTGGAGGGAATCGTCGCCTTCTCCGGCAAATCCCGTTGACCGGAACAGGTCATGCCGCGTTGCGCTGTAGAGGGAATACATATTCAGGAATTGGTGGGTCAGGTCGTTGACGACCATGGCTTTGACGGTTGAGAGGTCGGAAGCCATCTCATCAGAACCAGCCTCTTCAGCTTGAGCCTCTATGTAGTTAATGTAGGCGTCAGTGTACAGGTAGGCTTCACGAAAACTGTTTTCAAACTGTTCCGTCAGTGCTGCCAGGTTATATCCCATGCATTGTAAACGGGCATACGGCCATTGCAGAAATTCCTCCTCACCAATATAAACATACTGGTTGTTTTCCGGCAGTTGCTGCATTTGCTGGTCATTCAGGGTCTCTATCTTATGGGCAGTCCTGACATAGTCATGATAAATTCCCGTGGCTTTATTGGCGTAGTGCCTGAGCAACCGTTTGCTCTGTATGCCAAGGTGTGACTCAGGGGTATCAGTCACTGCGGCACTGTGGACAAGTGAGTCCGTTGGCGTACTCTGTACACCGGATGGTACTCTTGAGGGCTCTGTGGCCATGTTGCTGAGGGATGAGGGCGTACCGGACTGCGGTGTTTCGGCCAAACCTGACCCGGCAGAGGAGGCAGTGGTGATGGTTGGCGAAGTGGCCAGGGCAGTCGTGTTAAGTGACGAGCCAGCCGGTGCTTTCTGCGTCATCCTCCTGGTATGCTCAGCAGAGCATGCAACGCCACTGCCTCGGGTTATTTCCTGATACTCGTCAGGATGCATAATGACATTGCTCAAGCCAGAAGCCGGGAACTGCCTGACACTGGTCATGCCACTGAGATCATCAAGATACCCATGGCCCTCCGCAGAAATGATGTGATGCAGCATCCCCTGTATTTCCGGTGTCTGTAACCGGGGTAGCACGGGCATTTGTTCCGGCTCTGTGACACCGGCTATGGCTGTCCGAAGGGCTTTATCAGGCTGTGGCGTGCGCATATCATGGCCGGTGTCCGGGTTTTCGCTGGCCCGGGCCTCATCTTTCAGATAACCCAACAGGCTACTGAGCACTTCACTGAACAGGCCGGTTGGCGACTGATCACGCAGCACCGCCTCAACCCCTGCGGCCAGATGAAAGGCGCTGAAGCCCTGAAGATAGACTGAGTCACCCTCTTCTCCGGCAAATCCCGTTGACTGGAACATGTCGTGCCGCCTTGCACTGTAAAGGGAGTAGATATTCAGGAACTGGTTGGCCAGATCGCTGACGACCATGGCTTTAACGGTTGAGATATCGGAGGCCAGACCATCAGAACCAGCCTCTTTGGCCCGGGCCTCAATATAATTAATGTAGGCGTCAGTATACTGGTAGGTTGCCCGAAAACTGTTTTCAATCTGTTCCGTCAGGACTGCAAGATTATATCCCAGGCATTGTAAACGGGCATACGGCCACTGCAGAAACTCCTCGTCACCAACATAAACATACTTGTCATTTTCAGGTAACTGCTGCATTTGCTGGTCATTCAGGGTCTCTATCTTATGGGCAGTCGTTAACAAGTCGTTATAGATTCCCGTGACTTCATTGGCATAGAGCTTGAGCAGCTGTTTGCTCTGCATGCCAAGGCGTGACTCACGGGTATCAATGACGGAGGCAGAGGGGGTGAGTGAGTCGCTTGGCGTACTCTGTATGCCGGATTTTACCCTTGAGGGTTCTTTCGCCATGTTGCTGATGGATAAGGGAGTAGCGGGCTGTGGTGTTTTGGCCAAACTTGACCCGGCAGAGGAGGCAGTAGTGATTGTTGGCGAAGTGGCCAAGGCAGTCGTGTTAAGTGACGAGCCAGGCTGTGCTTTCTGCGTCATCCTCCTGGTATGCTCAGCAGAGCATGCAACGCCACTGCCCCGGGTTATCTCCTGATACCTGTCAGGATGGGTAATGACATTCATGTAGTCAGAACTCCGTAACCGCCCGGCGCTCTCAATATTACTGAGGTCAGTAAGATATCCCTCACGCTCCATAAAAGTGATATGACGCAGCATCTCCTGTATTTCCGGTGTATGTGACCGGGGTAGCACGGGTATTTGCTCTGGCTCTGTAACACCGGCTATAGCTGTCCGAAGTGCTTTATCAGGCTGTGGCGTGCGCATATCGTGGCCGGTGTCAGGGTTTTCGCTGGCCCGGGCCTCATCTTTCAGATAACCCGACAGGCTACTGAGCACTTCACCGAACAGCCCGGTTGGCGACTGGTCACGCAGCACCGCTTCAACCCCTTCGGCCAGATGAAAGGCGCTGAAGCCCTGAAGATAGACTGAGTCACCCTCTTCTCCGGCAAATCCCGTTGACTGGAACATGTCGTGCCGCCTTGCACTGTAAAGGGAGTACATATTCAGGAACTGGTTGGCCAGATCGCTGACGACCATGGCTTTAACGATTGAGATATCGGAGGCCAGATCATCAGAACCAGCCTCTTTGGCCCGGGCCTCAATATAATTAATGTAGGCGTCAGTATACTGGTAGGTTGCCCGAAAACTGTTTTCAATCTGTTCCGTCAGGGCTGCAAAATTATATCCCAGGCATTGTAAACGCGCATACGGCCATTGCAGGAACTCCTTGCCGCCCGCATAAACATACTTGTCATTTTCAGGTAGCTGCTGCATTTGCTGGTCATTCAGGGTCTCTATCTTATGGGCAGTCGTTAAAAAGTCGTTATAGATCCCCGTGACTTCATTGGCATAGAGCTTGAGCAGCTGTTTGCTTTGCATGCCAAGGCGTGACTCACGGGTATCAATGACCGAGGCAGAGGGGGTGAGTGAGTCGCTTGGCGAACTCTGTATGCCCGATTTGACCATTGAGGCATCTTTCGAAATATTGCTGACGGATGAAAGAGAACCGGGCTCAGGTGTTGCTGTCAAACTTAATCCGGCAGGGGTGGAGGTTGAAATATGAGGGGGCAATGACTCTGTGCCCGGGGTGCCTGACAGACCGGGTTCCGCTTGAGTAGCATCATCTACTGAACTCATCGACAGGCTGGTCGTTTTAGTCGCAAATGCTGTTGAATTGGCCGTCGAACTCAATTTCGCGGAAGCGGTTTCTACAGGCGATTCTGTAGTGTTTACCAGTAAAGAGAGTGTACCGCTGATGGTCGGATCAGTCTCAACAGACGACGATTCATTTGCATTTAATACCGACGAACTCAACGCTTCCGGGGATGAAGTAGTCGTATTCACTGGCCATTCATGAGTACTGGTCACACCCGACGGGCTCAGTGATGCCTGCGTCGTATTGCTCATCGGGCTCAGATACATGGCAGAGGTTTGTGCAGCCGATGCTGTCGTATTACCGGTAGAAAAGAGTGTAGTGATGATGTCCGGTGAGGTTAGTACGGATTCAGTAGCATTGACTGACAAAGCCGACGATGCTGAAGTCGAAGTCGTGGCATTTAACGACACTGACTGGGTACTTTCCATATCAGATGCACTGCGTGACATTTGGGTTGAGTTGCCCACTGAACTCAATTCCACTGAAAAAGTTTCTACGGGAGATTCTGTGGTGTTTACCGGTGAAGAAAATGTACCGCTGATGGTCGAGTGAGTCTCCACGGACGACTCACTGGCATTTACCGCCGAACTCAATGCTTCCGGGGGTGAAGTAGTTGCATTCATTGGCCATTCATAAGTACTGGTTACACCCGACGGGCTCAGTGAAGCCTGAGTCGTATTACCGGCTGAAAAGAGTGATGTGCTGATGTCCGGTGAGGTTAGTACAGATTCAGTAGAATTGACTGACAAACCCGACGGTGCTGAAGTCGAAGCCGTGGCATTTAACGACACTGACCGGGTACTTTCCATATCAGATGCACTGTGTGACATTTGGGTTGAGTTGCCCACTGAACTCAATTCCACGGAAGCAGTTTCTACGGGAGATTCTGTGGTGTTTACCGGTGAAGAAAATGTACCGCTGATGGTCGAGCGAGTCTCCACGGACGACTCACTGGCATTTACCGCCGAACTCAATGCTTCCGGGGGTGAAGTAGTTGCATTCATTGGCCATTCGTAAGTACTGGTTACACCCGACGGGCTCAGTGAAGCCTGAGTCGTATTACTCATCGGGCTCAGCTGCATGGCAGAGGTCTGTGCAGCAGACGCGGTCGTATTACCGGCTGAAAAGAGTGATGTGCTAATGTCCGGTGAGGTTAGTACGGATTCAGTAGCATTGACTGACAAACCCGACGGTGCTGAAGCCGCAGTCGTGGCATTTAACGGCACTGACCGGGTACTTTCCATATCAGACAGACTGGGTGACGCCAGTATTGAATTACCCGTCAAACTCAATTTCACGGAAGCGGTTTCTGCAGGCGATTCGCTGGCATTACCCGGTGAAGATAAAGTACTGCTAATGGCTCGGTAACTCTCCATAGACGACTCACTGGCATTCATCGCCGAACTCAACGCTTCCAGAGATGAAGAGGTAGCATTTATTGGCCATTCATGACTGCTGGTTACAACCGACGGGCTCAGTGTAGTCTGGGCTGTACTACTCACCGGGCTCAGATGCGAAGAGGTTTGTGCAGCCGATGATGTCGTATTACCGGTAGAGAAAAGTGCAGTGCTGATGTCCGGTGAGGTTACTACGGGTTCAGTGGTAGGTGCTGTGGTGTTGACTGACAAACCCATCGGTGCTGAGGCCGAAGTCGCGGCGTTCATCGACAATGCCCGGGTACTTTCCATATCAGACGGGCTGGGTGACGCCAGTGTTGAATTATCTGTCGATCTCAATTGCAAGGAAGCGGTTTGTACAGGCGATTCCATAGAGTTGCCCAGTGAAGACAGCGCATTGCTGGTGCCTGGATCAGTCACTATGGAAGACTCACTGGTATGCACCGACGACGTTAATGCGGCCAAGGGTGAAGTGGTCGCATTCATTGATAATTCATGAGTACTGGTTACGCTTGATGTCGGCGTACTGATTAACTTTGATGGACTCAGTAATGCAGTGGTACCCGTATCAGGCGGGTTGCTGGATCTTGTGGCTGAAGACGCTGCGGTATCAGAGGGTATCCTGCTGACACCAAATGCTGTCGAGAGGGGTTGTGTTTTCGTTGCTATGGTGGAATAACCAGCTTCAGAGGTTGCAACTTCGCTTTGTGCAACAGTATTTGAGAATGCTGGATTTGAGGATGCTGGATTTAAGGATGCTGGATTTAAGGATGCTGGATTTAAGGATGCTGGATTTAAGGATGCTGGATTTGAGGATGCTGGATTTGAAGATACCGGATTTGAAGATGCCGGATCTGAGGACACTGGCGGCAGGGTATTTGGGGTCGTTGCCGATGTCTTTGCGGATAACATACTGGCAGAGGATGCGATACCAACGGCCGTTGTTGACGATGCTTTCCCGGCATCAACATCCGCTATTTTGCTGTGATCATTGGCCTGTTTATCGGTGACTGGTTTTTGTGTTGGTTGTTGCGTGGTCGCTGGTTTGCCATCGGTTGGACCTTCCGTGCCGGGTTTGTCCTGGTCATGCCCTGACTCTGCAGGTGTCGGTTTGTCCCGGCCATTACCGGGCTTTTCGGTTGCGTCATCTTCATCTTTATCTTTGCTTCGCAGTTTCGCTATTCCCTTCCCGATCAGCCAGCCAGCAACACCGGCAGCGACCGCTGCGGCACCGATCATGAGCAGGCGTCTTGCCGCGATGCCGAGGCCAACTCTTAACCCTAATCTATAAATTAAGGTGGGCAACACCGTGGTTGACGCCAAACCTCCAGCGCCCTCCCCTGCCATCTTCTCATATTTTTCCCACTCACTGCATTCACTGGCTCCACCTGCCGCTTTCCCTGTCCCGGCCAGAGCCCTTTTGCGCCGACAAGCCGGTTCAAGCTGCCCCTTGCCTTTACCTCTACTCTTGCTGCCGGGACTGTCTTCCTCGGTAGTCTCGCTGGTCTCGCTGCTCTCACTGCCCTCACTGCCAGTACTCTTTTCCCCGGTCGTTTCACCCGGCTCATGCTGGGGAGGAGGCGGCGCTTTTTTCAGAAGTTCCTGAACCTCATCAAAAAATATTTCATCAAGCATAGACTGAACTTCTTCCTCGGTAACGGCTTCATCTGGCAATAAAGACGACGCTCCACTTGAAGCCCCAGCCCCACTGCTTCGCACCGAGGAAGCCATCCTGGTCAAAAACGCAGAGGCTGTGAGCCCCAGCACACTGCCGGCAATACCACCGACCTCGGCCTCGGAACCCTGCTGGTCAGCAGCTTGACTACCAGAAGGTTTGCCTGCCGCCGCATCAGCCACCCCGGCGGCCAGGACTGCCCCATGAAGGGTTGGCGACAGGGCATTCAGTGCATCCATCATCAGAGACAACTTCATCGAATACTGTACGCTAGTTTCCGTACCTGATGTTGAAGGCTGGGTCACGCCAGAGGAAGCGCCAGGTTGTTCAGTCTGATCCGGAGCCTGGGACTTTGCTTTCGCTCTCAGGCTGCGGGCGGTTTTCACCATAATATGGGCATTGATTTTTTTAATGTTTTCAGGCACAGGAGTATCATTTTTCAGGGCATCGTCCAGAACACTGAGCACCTCCCGCATTTGCATAACCAGTGGATCAGATGTGGTCACCTCTGTGGTTGAATCGGGAACTTCAAGATCATCCAGAGGCTTATCGGTTGGCAATTTCAGTTTTTCCAGTGCCTGAGGGGTCTTTACCTTGGAAGAAAACTCCTTGGCCAGCGCCTTGATGGCCTCTCTATCAAGATCTGCCAGCTGGGAGATATCATGGGTCACAATATCTTTCAGTGTTAAAGCCGAATCTGGAAAGAGCTGCCATTCTCCCCAAGTGCGCATTTCCTGATCGGACGACGGACGTAGCCTGCCAAAACGAGCTTGAGGGACCCTACGGCCTGGTGAACTCACTGGCAACTGATAAAAATCGGCCCAAGTAGTGAATGTGTTCTCAGCATTACTAACCAACTCGTTTATTGAATTACCACTGGCCCTGAAAAAAAAACCCTGAGTATCACACAAGTTAATGGATAACGTACCTGCCACTCTTTTGAATTCTGAAAATAAGATATGCACGTTTGATGGGACGATGCGGAATTTGATAGAAAGGTCTTCACCAGCAGGTAACTGATTGGCCATGGAATCAAAAACAGCTACCATCTGGGCGAGCATTTGGCTAATCGAGTAAAAGCGTGGCCCCGTATTCGTAGAAGCACTCAGTGCCTTCAACGCATGAAAAATTTTATCATTGTAATGGCTATTGGCCTTAATTTGCTTAAGGAGCCTACTAAGAGATAGCTCATGAGGGGTATCTCTATCCGCGATTATCTGTAATATCTCGTTGGCCATATAAGGTAAGTCAGCATATCCGGTGCCCAAAAAAATTGAATTGACCAAATTTTTTATGGCTTTGGTGATTGTGGTACCGGAATTAGTGGCAACACTGAGAGAAACCGTATTCCCCATACATGTTCCTTCCATAATGTCCATGGATTGTCTCAGTAATTGCATTGGATTCCATGCTAAGCCAAAAGTCAGAGTTTGAAATAAAAGTGTAAACATAAATGGTTGACTTTCAGGTAAAACCGACAGTCGATCAACTTCTTGCAGAATTGCATCGACCATGAGTTTGAAAGTTTCCATCATGTTTGCTTGTGGCAATGGAGGCATCCTATCCATGTTAATATAAGCAAGTACATTAATTTTATAGGCCAATCGCCCAAGACCAAGGTAGTCCCCCTGTTTTATAAACTCCGTTATCATCTGGTTATACTGCTGTAAAATGCTGGGTATTCGCTGTGGTTGACTGACTTGCCGGACAAGCTCTTGCACATCTCTGGTTGTTACAAGGTTACGTTGTAGCGTGATGGTAAAATCACTACGCATTTGTGAAACTCCCTTTAAGAAATCCAAAAACTGCGGAGTCATATCTCCTTGCTTAAAATTGCGTTGAAGAATTACCAAATTGGTAATCCTGTCAAGAAATTCCCACCTCGGAATGATCATTCTTTTTGATCGATCATGACCGGGAGCTTTTGTCGGTTCAGAGGTTGGCTGAGAGGTTGGTGCTGATGTTGTTGCTGATGTAGGTGCTGATGTTGTGGTGGTATTGAACTGCTGAATCATGTCGTTCACTCCCTCGTTCAGGATGTGCTCATACCGTTGAGCAACTTGAGGGAAAGTGCCATTAATGGTCCTGACAAAAGCAGAGATACCGTCCAACAGCATAAACGCCTCAAAAGCCTGGACACTTGACTCAATAAATGATTCTAATTCAGATACATCCTCAGCTGGATACAGTTCTTCAAAGGTCTGTAAGTCCTTTTTCAGCATACCGGTATTGGTTGAGTTGCCTATGTTGTGCAGTATGGTGATTAATTCTTGCTTCAGCATGGCGGGACTGGTGGCATTGGCCATTATTGAACTGGACGACGCCATAGCGGAATGGGTGGCAGTCATATCAATCGTCTCGTCAGATGAGTACCCGGCGATTACACTGTCCGTCAACCATTGCGTCTGATTCCCCAATAGCGTTGTCAGCGGTATTGTGCTGGTTGGCGACCATTTCAGCTCGGTACTGGTGGAAAGTGGCCGGGAATCCGTCACATCGGTAGAGGCCGAGCCTTTTACTGAATCAGATACGCTATCGGTGTGGGTCAGAGACTTTGTTGTGTCAGTAAAGTTAGCCCCGTCTCTTGTGCTTGATGCACTGGAATTGCGCGATTGAGAACTGGTGGAATCAACAACACTCGACTCATGCATTGAGTATGACAAACCAGTAGCGCTGGGCAGAAGGCTGTTTACGGTCTCAGATACAGGGCTTTGTACTGTACTTGATGTTCTTGATATTGATGTGCTGGAAGCAGGTTGTTGAAAATGGGTTGTATCAACGGCGACGATCTTTTGTTCAGAATGGGTAGAGGATATATCAACCGTCTCGCCAGATGAGTGCCCGGAGATAACACTGTCCGTCAGCCACTGCGTCTGGTTACTCAATGCCGTTGTTACCGGTACTGTGCTGGAATTAAGCGGTTGATAATTCGTTGAATTAACAACACTCGATTCATACATTGAGTACGACAAACCAGTAGCACTGGGCAGAAGGCTTGTTACCGTCGCAGATGCAGGGCTTGGTACTGCACTTGATGTTGATGTTGATGTTGATGTTGATGTGCTGTCAGCAGGTTGTTGAAAATGGGTTGTATCAACGGCAACAATCATTTGTCCTGAATGGGTAGAGGATATATCAACCGTTTCGCCAGATGAGTACCCGGAGATAACACTGTCCGTCAGCCATTGCGTCTGGTTACTCAATGCCGTTGTTACCGGTATTGTGCTAGTTGGTGACAATTTCACCTTGGTACTGGTTGAATTAACAACGCTCGATTGATGCATCGAGCTTGACGAAACAGCAGCATTGTCCAGAACGCTTTTTAAGGTCGCAGATACAGGATCTTTTACTTCACTCGATGTACTGGGGGTCGATTGTTGAAAATGAGTTGTACCAATGGCTGCTGTCTTGTGCTCTGAGTTTGATGAACCGGAAATGGAGAGCAAATCACTTTTCGCGTTAGAAGCGGGTTGCTTTTCTGACAATGAAATGCTGTCAGCTGTTCGGATTGAATTCAATGAATCGGTTGTTCTAATTGAATGTAAGCCAACCGATTTTGTGATAACAGATGACTGGGGAAATTTTGTAGCTTGATTAATCTCAGAGGTTTTAATTTGACTGTTTCGTGAGGGAAGTATTGCTTCTGTTTTTTTTTGCTTATTATTCACTCGCCGATAATCAAAACTACTGACTTTATCCGCACGGTTGTTATCAAATTCAAGCTCAGGTGGAACAACTGATTTGGCGTTATTTGAATTACCTTCTATTTGCACGTTCATAATTAAACCTCTCAGCTTGCTTGTCCGTAAGCACCCAATAACAGTTAATAAATAATCACAAAAATTAAACCCATTGATAATCATTTAACTCTTAACAGCAGCCAACCCAGCAGTTTAATCACCTACAAGATTAATCAAACGATCATCAGGTACTACAACAAACTAAACACTGCTACATCAGTTGACCAATTAATTGCCAACGACCATTTATAGCAGAGCAATTACGCAGCCTGTTTTTTTTTTGAAAAATAGTAGCAAGCTAAATATCTGGATCGGTTTGAATATTCCATTCTGTCCGGAAAATAGAACCACTATTCACCTCACAAAATGGAATTTCTATCATCAATTTTCTGCCATCCTGGCTTTGGGTTACACCTTAGTCTGGGTAAATTCATCCGCTTCGGTTTTTAGCCTCACAGCAATTTCAGCCAACCGTTGTTGCTTCGGCGAAGCCCTGCCCCGGAGTGATCTCAGGCTGTCAATCGCCACCTGGGCAATGATCTCCTCTTGCAGGTCTGCCGCCAGCGTATGGGCAATAAAATGTTGTGGCAGCAGCCGGGTCACGTCTTTCCTGATGGTTTTGTGGGCCTCAAGCATGCCACTTATTTTATCACGGTCGTATTGGTGCTGCCGGAAGACCGGAGTTGTGCCGGATTTTGCTGTCGATGTCCCGAGTGCCCGTTGGCTGGCGCTTTGTTGCACCGGCAACAGGTTAATAATCTGTGCCGCCAATTGTTGTGCCTCGTCCGGTTGTCCGGTCACTTTGCGCCCATCAATCATTGCGGCCAGTTTCATTCGGTTCATAGCCTCTTCTTTAACCGCAAACTTGCTGTCGTACAGTGCGGTGAACCGTTGCCAGGCGGCCTGACTGTCTTTCGGGCCCAGGTCCTCCCATTGGGGTTCCAGACCAAATAAGTCCGGCAGCTCCGTTAGTGATTGAATGGCTTGCCGTTGTCGTTCATCAGACAGTTTTAAGAAAGATGATTGGGCCGATTGATAATCGTCGGCGTTCAACTGCCGGATGCAATCATCACCGGGTTTTGATGGTGATGGTGATGGTGACAGTGCACCGGTAACCGGCGACAATCGTCGTTCAAGTCGCTGAGCAAGGTCGCTACGGCGCTGGTCCTGGTTCGGTGTGTTGGCTCCGAGCCATGCTGATAACTGGCTCATCACTCCCCTGGCCTGCTGTTCCTGCAACCCCAGGGCCCGGTCAATAATGGCGTCTCGCCGCTCTGTGCTGTTCACCTGGTCAAGCTGGTGATCCGCCATGGCACTGAGCATGCACTGACCAAGCTGTCTGGCAGGGCCGGATGCTGCCGCATTGTCCTGATCCGGCCCGAAGAAAATACCACGGCCATTGCCCTGGGTACCCCGAACCCGTCCGTCGCTGTCAAAGATATTGGCAACTTGCTCATGCTCAATGCCCAGACCCGGTGAGAACAGCACTTCATCGAGAAACGCCTCTGTGCAGTTGGCTGGTCTGTCGCTGTTAGCAGCAACAATGGCCATATTCAACAGGTCATCGGTCTCCCAGTGGGCATCTGGCTGAAGCTGAGCGTCCCTGACCCGGTCAACAAAGGCGCCCACTTCTGTGCGCAGTTGTCGGGCGATCCCCAGGCTGCCCTTAAGCAGTTGCATGCCGGGAGATTGGTCTAACGGCTGCGGGATAGTATCTCTGTCTTGCACCTGCCCCTGAGTAGTGGCCATTTTCAAATCGGATGGAATGGGGCGATCAGTGATGTAGGACATCGCCAGGTTGGCCATGATCAAGCCGTCGTCAACAGTGGGTTGAATGGGCCTGACCCCGGTCACCCGGCGATCAGTGGAACCCGGCTGTTCCTGCCTCTGCCCGGTTGCAATACCCGGTGCTGTGGGCGGCTGGGGTGCTGCGGCCGGCTGGGGTGCTGCGGCCGACTGGAAAGCAGATGCGAGTCTTGATAAGCCGTTACCGATGTCCGATACAATACCATTGCCGTGCAGGCTTGAGCCGGATGAATAGGCCGCAGGCGGTGTTTGATCATCGAGATCGCCATCACCGCTTTGAGCAAAATGCCGCTCTGGTTTGGGCTGAAAACTATCTGAATCAATATCCCGTCGTCCTCTGAATTCATTATTAAATGATATATCATTAAAAGAGCCACTGTCTTTCAGGCTGTCCTTATAGCGATCAGGATTGACAAGAATGTCCTGGTAGTCGTGTGGATTAACAATCACGTCATCAACGTCAGGCAGTGGTCCGGGGTAGCCACCATTTTCTTTAATGAAATGACGGTTTCGGACATTTTGCAGTTCAGTAAGAAAATCGATGGATTCTGCCTGAATAAAGCTTATCACTGTGGGTCTATCCGATGAACTGAATGAATAATTTATCAGGCCTTCACCTAACGTTTTGATCAACGATTGTTTTTTTTGTTCCAGGCGTTCTTTCTGTTTCTCGTTATGAATACTGCCGCCATCTCTGCCTGATAGCTTCGCTGCTGATCTGTCTATTTTCATGATATCAATGGCTTCATCGATTAAGAAAATAATGTTCCCATAGCCGACAGCTTGTGCATTTTGTTCCTGAATGCTTTTGCTTACTCCACCTTTGATGGCACTCATTCTGTCATCATTCAGTGTGGATGCTGTTTTAAGGTTGTCGCATGTGAACTGGTCTTTTTCAACATAACCACTGTCCATAAATAGGGAAAATCGATCGGCAACATAGGATGAAAACATCCTGTGGACCCTGGATGCCAGATCACTGGCAATAGGGTTCTGGATCTTTTCATGCTGGAATGATGCATGCTGACTTGCCAACCGCACCCCTCTTATGGCCCCGGAGTATAAATCTTCTATTCCAGAGACCAGCAAAGTGCTGAGTGTTTTAACACTGTCACCCAGAATCACCCTGGTTTGAATATCCCTTATATGTTCATCTGTGGAAGTTAATGCCACCATGCGTTGTGCATTTGATGTTTTCAGGGCAGTTAACCCTTCCATAAACCTCCGGCCTGTAGCAACGGCATCGGTCAGATACTCTTTTTTAATGATGTTATAGAGTTCTGGCCTGATCGATTCCCACTCAGGACCATTATTAACGCTGGTACTAACAGTTGTGTCCTCGGCACAAGACTGTTTTGCTGATGTTGGCGGGGGAGAGGTTACCTGAGTGCTTTCATCATTATGGATACTCGTTGTGGCTAATGGGCTGAAAGCGGATGTTTTCCCGGTAGCGGTTGATAATGGCGGTGTGACTGACGTTGTTGGGCTGCGTAGTTGCTCCGGGGTAGTCTGGGCGCCGGGGTTGGCGCGCTCATTGGGAGAGGACCGGGGTCTGTTTGCAGACGAGCCGGGAGGATGAGCGGCATGCTTAACCGAACTGAATTCCATAGAAGTGATTTCAGTCAGCGCTACCGACGGAACCGTTGCGCTGATGACTTCCGATAGAGCAGCAGCAGAGGTTTTTGCAGAGGATTCTGCCGTGTTGGCTACAGAAGAGCGTGAAGTACTAAACTCCGGTGAAGTTGCCATGGATTCAGTGGTGCTGACTGACAAACCCGACGGTGCTGAAGCGGCAGTCGTTGCATTCATGGACACTGCATGGGTATTTGTCATATCAGACAAACTAGACGGCACTTGTGTTGAATTACCCGCCGAACTTAATGTCTCCCAAGCAGTTCCTGCAGTGGATTCAGTGGCGTTACCCGGTGCAGAGCGAGTGCTGCTCATGACCGGGTAAGTCTCTATGGATGACTCACTGGCATGCACCGACGAACTCAATGATTCCAGGGGTGAATTAGTAGCATTCATTGGCCATTCATGAGTACTGGCTATACCCGATGGGTTGAGTGAAGCCTGAGTCGTACTGCTCATCGGACTCAGACGCACAGAAGAGGTTTGTGCAACCGATTCTGTCGTGTTGACCACAGAAGAGAGTGCAGTGCTAGTGTCCGGTGGGGTTACCGTGGATTCAGTGGCGTTGATTGACAAACCTGACGGTGCTGAAGCCGCAGTCGTAGCATTCATGGACACTGCATGTGTATTGAACATATCAGACAAGCTGGATGACGCTTGTGTTGAATTATCCACCGAACTTAATGTCACCCAAGAGGTTCCTGCACTGGATTCAGTGGCATTACCCGGTGAAGAGCGAGTGCTGCTCATGACCGGGTAAGTCTCCATCGATGACTCACTGGCATGCACCAACGAACTCAATGTATCCAGAGGTGAAGTGGTGACATTCATTGGTAGTTCATAACTACTGGTCATACCCGACGGGCTTATTGAAGCCTGAGTCGTATTGCTCATCGGGTTCAGATGAACAGAAGAGGTTTGGGCAACGGATTCTGTCGTGTTGACCACAGAAGAGAGTTCAGCACTGATGTCCGGTAAGGTTACCGTGGATTCAGTGGCGTTGATTGACCAACCCGACGGTGCTGAAGCGGCAGTCGTTGCATTCATGGACACTGCGTGTGTACTGGTTATATCAGACAAGCTGAATGACGCTTGTGTTGAATTGCCCATTGAACTCGATTTCACCCAAGAGGTTTCTGAAGGAGAATCGGTGGCGATACCCGGTGAAGAGAAAGCGCTGCTAATGGCCGGGTGAGTCTCTATGGACGACTGACTGCTATGCACCGACGAACTCAATGTATCCAGAGGTGAAGTGGTGACATTCATTGGCAGTTCATAACTACTGGTCATACCCGACGGGCTCAGTGAAGCCTGAGTCGTATTACTCACCGGGTCCCGATGCACAGAAGAGCTTTGTGCAGCGGATTCTGTTGTGTTGCCCACAGAAGAGAGTGCAGTGCTAATGTCCAGTGAGGTTTCCAAGGATTCAGTAGCGTTGATTGACAAACCCGACGGTGCTGAAGTCGCAGTCGTGGCATTCATGGACACTGCATGGGTATTGGTCATATCAGACAAGCTGGATGACGCTTGTGTTGAATTATCCACCGAACTTAATGTCTCCCAAGAGGTTCCTGCTCTGGATTCAGTGGCATTACCCGGTGCAGAGCGAGTGCTGCTAATGACCGGGTGAGTCTCCATGGATGACTCACTGGCATACACCGACGAACTCAATGTATCCAGAGGTGAAGTGGTGACATTCATTGGTAGTTCATAACTACTGGTCATACCCGACGGGCTCAGTGAAGCCTGAGTCGTATTACTCACCGGGTCCCGATGCACAGAAGAGCTTTGTGCAGCGGATTCTGTCGTGTTGCCCACAGAAGAGAGTGCAGTGCTAATGTCCAGTGAGGTTTCCAAGGATTCAGTAGCGTTGATTGACAAACCCGACGGTACTGAAGTCGCAGTCGTGGCATTCATGGACACTGCATGGGTATTGGTCATATCGGACAAGCTGGATGACGCTTGTGTTGAATTACCTGCCGAACCTAATGTCTCCCAAGAGGTTCCTGCACTGGATTCAGTGGCGTTACCCGGTGCAGAACGAGTGCTGCTAATGACCGGGTGAGTCTCCATGGATGACTCACTGGCATGCACCGGCGAACTCAATGTATCCAGAGGTGAAGTGGTGACATTCATTGGTAGTTCATAACTACTGGTCATACCCGACGGACTTATTGAAGCCTGGGTCGTATTGCTATTCGTGCTCAGATGAACAGAAGAGGTTTGTGCAACAGACTCTGTCGTGTTGGCTACAGAAGAGAGTACAGTGCTGATGTCCGATGAAGTTGCCACGGATTCAGTGGCGTTGATTGACAAACCTGACGGTGCTGAAGTCGCAGTCGTTGCATTCATGGACACTGCATGTGTATTGGTCATATCAGACAAGCTGGATGACGCTTGTGTTGAATTACTCGCCGCACTTAATGTCTCCCAAGAGGTTCCTGCATTGGATTCAGTGGCGTTGCCCGGTGAAGAGCGAGTGCTGCTCATGGCCGGGTGAGTCTCCATGGATGACTCACTGGCATGCACCGGCGAACTCAATGTATCCAGAGGTGAAGTGGTGACATTCATTGGTAGTTCATAACTACTGGTCATACCCGACGGGCTTATTGCAGCCTGAGTCGTATTGCTCATCGGGTTCAGATGAACAAAAGAGGTTTGGGCAACGGATTCTGTCGTGTTGACCACAGAAGAGCGTGCAGTACTGATGTCTGGTGAAGTTGCCATGGATTCAGTGGTGTTGATTGACAAACCCGACGGTGCTGAAGCGGCAGTCGTTGCATTCATGGACACTGCATGGGTATTTGTCATATCAAACAAACTAGATGGCACTTGTGTTGAATTACCCGCCGAACTTAATGATTCCCAAGCAGTTCCTGCAGTGGATTCAGTGGCATTAGCCTGTGCAGAGCGGGTACTGCTAATGGCCGGGTAAGTCTCCATGGATGACTCAAGGGCATCTACCGACGAACTCAATGATTCCAGGAGTGAACTAGTAGCATTCATTTGCCATTCATGAGTACTCGCCATACCCGACGGGCTCAGTGAAGCCTGGGTCGTATTGCTTATCGTGCTCAGATGAACAGAAGAGGTTTGTGCAACAGACTCTGTCGTGTTGGCTACAGAAGACAGTACAGTGCTGATGTCCGATGAAGTTGCCACGGACTCAGTGGCGTTGATTGACAAACCCGATGGTGCTGAAGTTGCAGTCGTGACATTCATGGATACTGCATGGGTATTGGTCATATCAGACAAGCTGGATGACGCTTGTGTTGAATTATCCACCGAACTTAATGTCTCCCAAGAGGTTCCTGCAGTGGATTCAGTGGCGTTACCCGGTGAAGAGAAAGCGCTGCTAATGGCCAGGTGAGTCTCTATGGACGACTGACTGCTATGCACCGGCGAACTCAATGTATCCAGAGGTGAAGTGGTGACATTCATTGGTAGTTCATAACTACTGGTCATACCCGACGGGCTCAGTGAAGCCTGAGTCATATTACTCACCGGGTCCCGATGCACAGAAGAGCTTTGTGCAGAGGATTCTGTTGTGTTGCCCACAGAAGAGAGTGCAGTGCTAATGTCCAGTGAGGTTTCCAAGGATTCAGTAGCGTTGATTGACAAACCCGACGGTGCTGAAGTCGCAGTCGTGGCATTCATGGACACTGCATGTGTATTGGTCATATCAGACAAGCTGGATGACGCTTGTGTTGAATTACTCGCCGCACTTAATGTCTCCCAAGAGGTTCCTGCAGTGGATTCAGTGGTATTACCCAGTGAAGAGCGAGTGCTGCTCATGGCCGGGTGATTCTCTACAGACGACTGACTGGTATGCACCGACGAACTCAATGCTTCCAAAGGTGAAGTGGTGGCATTCATTGGTAGTTCATGACTACTGGTCATACCCGACGGGCTCAGTGAAGCCTGAGTTGTATTACTCACCGGCTCCCGATGCACAGAAGAGGTTTGTACAGCGGATTCTGTCGTGTTGACCACAGAAGAGAGTGCAGTGCTAGTGTCCGGTGGGGTTACCGTGGATTCAGTGGTGTTGATTGACAAACCTGACGATGCTGAAGCCCGAGTCGTGGCATTCACGAACACTGCATGGGTATTGGTGATATCAGACAAGCTGGATGACGCTTGTATTGAATTGCCCGCCGAACTTAATGTCTCCCAAGCGGTTCCTGCACTGGATTCAGTGGCATTAACCGGTGAAGAGCGAGTGCTACTAATGGCTGGGTGAGTCTCCATGGCTGACTCTCTGGCATGCACCAACGAACTCAATGCCTCCAGAGGTGAAGTGGTGGTATTCATTAACCATTCATGAGTACTGGTTATACCCGATGGGCTCAGTGAAGTCCGGGTCGAATGACTCATGGAGTTTAATTTCTCTGAAGCGGTTTCTACAAAAGATTCTGTCGTTTTTCCCGCAGAAGAGAGTGCACTGCTGGCTGCCAGTGGGGGAACACCGGATTCAGTTGAACTCACTACCACACTTTTCTGTATTGAACCAGAAGTGGGTGGTGAAAGTTCATGCATACTGGTTACGCTTGATGCCGGCGTGCTTATCAACTCTGATGGACTCAGCAAAGCAGTGGCAGCAGTACGGGCCGGGGTGCCGGACCTTGCTGTGGAAGACGCTGGAATATCAGCGGGTATACTGCTGACAGCTGATGCTTTCGAGGCGTGTTGTGTTTGCATGTTTATGGTGGAAAGGCCTTCAGAGGCAGCAACTTCGCTTTGTGCAGCAGTATTTGAGGATGCTGGATTTGAAGATACTGGATTTGAGGATACTGGCGGCAAAATATTTTGGGACGTAGCTAATGTCTTTGCGGATAAAATCTCTGCCGAGGATGCCATACCAACGGCCGTTGTTGCCGGTGCTTTCCCGGAATCGACGTTTATTATTCTGCTGTGATCATTAGCCTGCTTATCGGTTACCGGTTTTTGCGTGGTCGCTGGTTTGCCATCGGTTGGACCTTCCGTGTCGGTTTTGTCCTGGTCATGACCCGACTCTGCAGGTGTCGGTTTGTCCCGGCCATTGCCGGGCTTTTCGGTTGCGTCATCGTTATCTTTATTTTTGCTTCGCAGTTTCGCTATTCCCTCCCCGATCAGCCAGCCAGCAACACCGGCAGCGACCGCTGCAGCACCAATCATGAGTAGGCGTCTTGCTGCAATGCTGAGGGCAAGCCTTAACCCTACTCTATTAATTAAGGCAGGCAACAGGGTGGTTGACGTCAGACCTCCAGCGCCCTCCCCTGCGATTTTCTCATATTTATCCCACTCACTGCATTCACTGGCTCCACCTGCCGCTTTCCCGGCCCCGGCCAGAGCCCTTCTGCGCCGACAAGCCGGTTCAAGCTGTCCCCTGCCTTTACCTCTAGTCTTGCTGCCGGGACTGTCTTCCTCGCTAGTCTCGCTGGTCTCGCTGTCTTCGCTGCCCTCACTGCCAGGCCCCTCTCCCCCGGCCGTTTCACCCGGCTCATGCTGGGGAGGAGGCGGCGCTTTTTTCAGAAGTTCCTGAACATAATCAAAAAATGTTTCATCAAGCACAGCCTGAACTTCTTCTTCGGTAACGGCTTCATCTGGCAATAAAGACGACGCTCCACTTGAAGCCCCAGCCCCACTGCTTCGCGCCGAGGAAGCCAACCTGGTCAAAAACGCGGAGGCGGTGAGCCCCAGCACACTGCCGGCAATACCACCGACCTCGGCTTCGGTACCCTGCTGGTCAGCAGCTTGACTACCAGAAGGTTTGTCTGCCGCCGCAGCCATCTCGGCGGCCAGGACTGCCCCATGAAGGGCGGGCGACAAGGCATTCAGTGCATCCATCATCACGGACAATTTCATCGAATACTGTACGTTAGCTTCTGTACCCGATGTTGAAGGCTGGGTCACGCCAGAGGAAGCGGCAGGTTGTTCAGTCTGATCCGGAGCCTGGGACTTTGCTTTCGCTCTCAGGCTGCGGGCGGTTTTCACCATAATGCTGGCATTGATTTTTTTAATGGTTTCAGGTACGGGGGTATTGTTTTTCAGGGCATCGTCAAGAACGCTAATCACCTCCCGCATTTGCATAACCAGTGGATCAGACGGGGTCACCTCTGTGGTTGAATCGGGAACATCCAGATCCACAGGTTTATCGGTTGGCAATTTCAGTTTTTCCAGTGCCTGAGGACTCCTAACCTTGGAAACAAACTCCTTGGCCAGCGCCTTGATGGCCTTTTTATCCAGATCTGCCAGCTGGGAGATATCATGGGTCACAATGTCTTTCAGTGTTAAAGCCGAATCTGGAAAGAGCTGCCATTCTCCCCAAGTGCGCATTTCCTGATCAGTCGATTGATGTAACCAGCCTGAAGGAGTTTCAGAAGTGATATGGGCTGGCATACCCACTGGCAAATGATAAAAATCGGCCCACATGGTTATTGAGTTCTCGACATTACTAACCAGGTCGTTTATTGAATTGCCACTGGCCCTGAAAAAATAACCTTGAGTATCACACAGGGTTATGGACAGCGTACTTGACAATCTTGTGAGTTCAGCAAATAAAACATGTGCGCGTTTAGGGAGGATGCGGAATTGGATAGAAAGGTCTTCACCAGCAGGTAACTGATTTGCCATGGCATGAAAAACATCGACCATCTGAATTAGCATGTGGCTTATCGAGTAAAAAGCTTGCACCCTATACGCGTTAGTATGCAGCGCTTCCAAAACATCGAAAATTTTATCATTGTAATGGCTATTGACCTTAATTTGCTTAAGGAGCCGATTAAAACGAGACTCCTTGGGAGTTCTTCTGGCCGTAATTATCTGTACTATCTCATTGGCCATATAAGGCAAATTAGCATATCCAGTACCCAAAAAAATTGAATCAACCAGATTTTTAATGGCTTTGGTGATTGTGGTACCGTAATAAGTGGCAACGCTGAGTGAAATCGTACTTCCCAGACAAACTCCTTCCGGCAACGGAATAGATTGCCTCAGTATTTGCATTGGATTCCATGCCAAACCAAAAGTCATAGTTTGATATAAAAGTGCAAAAAAAAATGGTTGACTTCCAGGCAAAACCGACAGTCGATCAATTTCATGCAAAATTGAATCAACCATGAGTTTGAAAGCTTCCATCATGTTTGCTTCTGGAAACGGAGGTATCTCAGCAATATTAACATAAGCAAGTACGTTAATTTTATAGGCCAGTCGTCCAAGAGCAACAAAGTCTTCCTGTCTTATCAACTCGGGTATCATCTGGTTATAGTGCTGTAAAAAGCTGGTTATTCGCTGTGATTCACTGATTTGCCGGACAAGGTCCTGCACATCTCTGGTTGTTGCAAGATTACGTTGTAGAGCGATAACAAAATCATTACGCATTTGTGAAACGCCCTTTAAAAAATCCAAAAACTGCGGGGTCGAATCTTCTTGCTTGAAAAAATGTTGCATCATTATCAGATTGATAATCTTCTCAAAAAATTCCGACTTCGGAATGATCATTCTTTTTGATCGATCATGGTTGGGAGCTTTTGTCGGTTCAGAGGTTGGTGTAGCGGTTGGTGTAGAGGTTGGTGTAGAGGTTGCTGCAGAGGTTCTGGTGGTATTGAACTGCTCAATCATGTCGTTCACTCCCTCGTTCAGGATGTGCTCATACTGTTGAGCAACTTGAGGGAAAGTACCGTTAATCGTCCTGACGAAAGCAGAGATGCCGTCCAACAGCATAAACGCCTCAAAAGCCTGAACACTTGAATCAACAAATGATTTTAATTCTGACACATCCTCGGCTGGATACAGTTTTGCAAAGGCCTGCAAGTCCTTTTTCAGCATACCGGTATTAGTCGTGCTGCCTATGTCGTGCAGTATGGTGATTAATTCTTGCTTCAGCATGGCGGGGCTGGTGGCATTGGCCATCACTGCACTGGACGATGCCATAGTCGAATGGGTGGAGGTCATATCAACCGTCACACCAGATGAGTACCCGGCGACCACACTGTCCGTCAGCCATTGCGTCTGGTTCCTCAATGCCGTTGTTAGCGGTGTTAGCGGTATTGCGCTGGTTGTTGACCCTCTCAGCTCGGTGCTGGTGCTGGTGCTGGTGCTGGTGGAAAGAGACCGGGAATCCGTCATATTGGTAGAGGGCGAATCCTTTACTGAATCAGATATGCTGTCGGTGTGAGTCAGAGACTTTGTTGTGTCAGTAAAGTTAGCCCCTTGTCTTGTACTTCTTGTACTTAATGAACTGGAATTGTGCGATTGAGAACTGGTTGAATTGACAACACTCGATTCATGCATCGAGCTTGATGAACGGGTAATGGAGGACAGATTGCTTTTTGCGTCAGAAGATAGAGAATTTTTTGTTGTATTTGGGGCGTTATAGGTTTGTGGCTGAGATCGGGTCGCATTAGTCGTACTTGATTCACCCGCTGAGCCTGAAGTGCTGTCACTTTGATATAAAGGGGTGCTTATGTGATGAGATGCAGAGCCTTGTATAGTACTGAGTGTACTGCCAGCAGATGGCTGATGAGTGGATGTTATAGCGGCGTTCAAACCATGCGCTGCACTTGAGGTAATGACTGAGACTGACTGGATATTGGCCGGATTGGCAGAGGTGGGTTGCTTCACTAACACTGAATTACTGCCAGCCGCCTGGATTGAATTCAATGAATCGGTTGTTTTAATTGAATGTGAGCCCACCGATTTTGTAATGACTGAGGTCTGAGCAGGTGTTGTAACTTGATTAAAACCGGTGGTTTTAATTTTACTGTCTGGCGAGGAAAACAATGCTTCTGTTTTTTGCTTATTGTTCACTCGCCGGGAATCAAAACTGCTGATTTTATCTGCACGGTTGTCATCAAACTCCAGCTCAGGTGGAACAACTGAATTGGCATTATTCACAACTATTACATTGCCTTCAATTTTTATATTCATAACTTAACCTTCCAGCTGTTTGTTCGAAAACGACCATTAATTAGTAAATGATTTCGGAAACCGGATAACTTGAATATTATTTGTTTTTCAAAATAAATTAATTCAGCGATTGAACTGACCATTAAATTAACAGAATAATCATCAAACATTGAAAAAAATCTCCAGTTAACCGTACGACCATTAAATAAACACTGAATCCTTAGTTATTCAATTAATTGCCGACAGTCAGTTATAGCAGAATCATCAAGAATTACCTTAAAGTCCGCTGCTTCGATCAGATAGCTAAAGATAGTAAGCGAACTTTCGAACTATCGATAGAAGGCAAGAGAAAACCCAGATTGTGTCGTTTTTTTGAACTCATAACAGCTGCCAGAATTTTAATGGAATTCTAAGGCATTAACGAGTTGGTCAGATCCTGCTAACCAATCATCATAAGGACGATAGCAACAACCCAGCGGACCTTAAAAACTGGCAGAAATTGTTCAATAAGCAAATGAAGAAAAATGCACCATCATAATGTTGGGCTGCTACATCATATGGATCCATCAATACTTCCAGGGTAGCAGTCCAGCAATTAACCTGGAGCCATCTCATCGAAAGGGATCGATCGGTTAAATCACCGGACATATGCCGTGTAAAGAAGCTGGGTAAGGAAGCTGGTATGGGTTATCTCACCAGTTCTGGTTTTTCCAACGCAACCTGATCAGGAAATTCTTGACGGTGATATTATAAGTGGCTGAACACTGTAAAGAATGCAGTGACGCAGTTAAAATAAGAAATTATTTGCTAGTACAGAACCGTCATGGATATCAGCTATTTAAGAGAAGAGTATACTCAGGCAGGGCTCAGCCGGGACAACCTGAGAGCAAGTCCATTTGACCAGTTTGAGCTCTGGTTTGAGCAGGCCCAGCATGCTCAGCTTGCCGAACCCAATGCGATGAGTCTTGCTACTGTTTCGTCATCGGGTGTTCCAGCCCTGAGGACGGTACTCCTCAAGTATTTCGACCCGTCTGGCTTTGTCTTTTTCACCAATTACAGCAGTAATAAAGCCAGAGACATTACCAGCAATCCCCACGTTGCCATTATGTTTCCCTGGGTTGCCCTTGAACGACAGGTCGTCATCCAGGGTAAGGCAGAAAAAATTTCAACGTCTGAATCACTGCGGTACTTTATCAGCCGCCCTCATGGCAGCCAGCTCGGTGCCTGGGTATCACAGCAAAGCTCTGTCATTACCGGCCGCAAGGTTCTGGAATTAAAACTCGAAGAGATGAAACGCAAATTCAAGGAAGGAAAAGTGCCTCTGCCCGATTTCTGGGGCGGCTATCGCGTAGTGCCAAAGAGCATTGAATTCTGGCAAGGCCGCCCAAACCGCCTGCACGATCGCTTTCAATACACCCGGTTGTCGGCAGATAAGGACAGTGATTGGCAAATCGACCGCCTTTCTCCCTGAACTCCCTGAACTCCCTGAAAACCCGTCAGATGACTTTTTTATGAGCACGTTATGAGTAAAGAAACCGCTGCACGAATCGCCGTAAGGGATGCTCTTATTCAGCTGGTAGAACTGAATCGCACCTTTCGGGAAGCCATTGAATCTGACCATGGCTTACCCATCTGGATCATGGAAACGGAATCCGAATCTGAAAACCAACGCGCTGTAGCAGCGGGTATTACCACTCGACTGACCTATATCGAAGAGCAGAACAAGCAGGAAACTGCCCGTTTAACCGGATTAGTAGGCGTTTCTGAGCACACCTTACAACTCGGTGAAGCACTGAACCTCTGTCGTGATCAGTTTAAAAACGCAATAGCCAATTTTCGCAAGCTATTTGGTGACAGCATAGAGGCAATTGAACAGGCGTCTGATGATTTGCGGGATGGTTTACTGGGGGGACTTCAGATCAAGCATCTGCATTTCGTGCAATGTTACCGACAGCTCAAGCTCTTTCCAGAGCCTCCCAGGCGGGTTGGTTTCAGCTGGGCGGCAAGTCACAGCGGCACGGTCAGGCTGACCGCCGAAGATGCGATTGACCATTTCAGGAAGAAATACATGGCCTCCGTCGCTGTTAATGAAGATATTTGCCTGCTGGAGAAAATGCCGGCCGAAGAAGTGGTGGTAATCAAGCGTATACTGGCTCCTCACCTGAGGGCCAATATCACCTGGCCAAAGGATATTCAGGCGCTCAGGCAGACTGACCCGGCACTGAAAAAACAGTATCCCGCCCAGATCAACTCGCCACTGCCGCTGTTTATTCAACTAAAGCGCGGGGAGCCGTTACCGGAGTTTAACCGGATACGTCCCTATGACCCATCTGCCAGACAGGAAAGGCTGCAGCGCAGCGATGCCCGTCTGGTTAAAATTAACGACAATCCCCATTCAAGGATCTACCGTTATGCATGACGCTCAGGCCTCTTTTTCCTTGAGATAAGCTTCCAGATCCGTACAACCGCCAACGTAGTGCTGACCATGAAAAATCTGGGGAACCGTCTGAACTTCCTTACCAACAGTCTTGGACAGGTCAGCCTTACTGATCCCCTCTTCGTAGATATCAACGTATTTGAAAGGCAAGCCTTTCATCTCCAGCAGCTGTTTGGCACGTACACAGAATCCACAGCCAGGACGGCCAAACACAGTAAACCGATCCATTATTCATGCTCCATCAGGTTCACGGAAAAACACCCAAATGGTTCAGATCAACATCGGCCAAATGGGTATTAATGTAGACACTATAATACTAACAGCCTGACAAGTGCAGCCTGCTTTTGACAGCAATCAGCTCTCTCAGACGTTGCCGGGCCTGCTTTTCTCCTGAAACATTACAGGCAGCGGCCACTTGATGCCAGGAGTGATTTTGAATCACACGACTGACAAGAAGCCTTACATCCGCAGTATTTATATCACCAACCCCAAGTATTCGAAAGGTCACTCTTTTGATGACATCAACGCAATTTTCGTACTGTCTCCTCCCCTCAGTGAAAGAAACCAGTTCGCGCTGATCATCACAAGATAACGCATAATAATCACTGGCCCGAATTATTGGCGCCATGATGGCAAGAAGTGTGGCAACCACCTCAACATCCAGGTCTCTGAGTTCATCCATCAATAGCCATTGAAGCTGAAATAAGCATTTCTTATGAGCCTTATGAATCAGATGTTGCGCAGGGAGTGATAACGGTTTGAGCATCATGGCAGCATGGGTGCCACTGGCAGCGTCTCTGGACAAACCAACCCGCACAGGCACATAGGAGGAATCGTCCCAGAACTGCAGAAGGTCATCAGTAGCACCAAACACAGTGCCCAGGTAGTCAATATTTTTAACGGCGGCATCCTGTTGGAGTTTATCCAGCACCGCTCTACCCAACCCTTTTCTCTGACAATCCGGATGCACAGCGATTCTGATGATCCGGAGTCCTTTCAGGAAGATAGCTTCCGGTAAGCCCAGGTGATTACTCAGTGATTGCGGCAGCAAATGACCCCGGACCCGGCGCCTGCCCATCCAGATATCATCAATCAGTGCAGACTCAATCTCCCCTTCCCTGGCAGCCAGAAGCACGGCAACTAACCGTTTCTGTCGAGCAAAAAGACCGTAGATTTCCATATTCCCACCATCCAGCAGGTGACGAAGATCAAATGGTCGTGTCTGGTAATGAGCCAGTACCAGCAGACCAAACATCTGAGCTAACAGGTCCTCATTCGAAACCAGTTCTTCAGATGAAATCTGCCGGAAAATACACTGCTCCGGACTGATATTTTCGGGCTGATCAATAACAGCTGGCACGGCATTGAGCAGCAACGCCCTGAATACAAAGCGCTCCAGTGGATCTTCCGGCTGCCAGCGAACCGGCTCTATCATTCTCAGCTCATGCCACTGAGGTGTTTTGCTATCAAGCACCTTTGTGAAGCGTATGGCAAAGCCCCGTCCGGTTCCTTCATAGCCATGGATAGTGGTGGCATAGACAATTCGGCTGTAGTGAGTCAGCATTTTTTCAAGTACGGGGGTTGGAATGGCTGCCGCCTCATCAACCAGCAACAACTGCGTTGCAGGCAGTGTCTGTACCAGATCATCCGGAGCAATAAAATGAAGTCTGTTTAAAAGTGCTGCATGACACTCACCCAGCACTTTACCGGCATGTTGAAAGAACACATCTGCTGTGTTTCTTGAAGGTGCAGTTATGGTTATCTGATCAGCACCTTCCAGCAACAGCTGTGCTGCGGCAATACCGAGGGATGCACTTTTGCCCCGCCCTCGATCAGCCGTCAGAACCAGCGGACGGCGACGGTGCCCACGAAACACTTTGTGAATGGCCTGAACCGCACGCATCTGTGATCGGGTTTTACAGGGAGCGGTTACCATCTCGCCCTGTTCGGCAAGTGTGTCTTTCTCAGGATGACTATTAACCCATTGAATCCGTAATTCCCCACTCTCAGTGATGAGAGAGAGCAGATCAGAGGTTTTAATTATTTGAGACAAACGCTGCAAATATCGTCCGGAGACATCCTCAAATTGTTGCGGGTAAACCTGCATTCGGTGATGTTCAGGATCATGGAAATACTGCCATTGATCCAGCGCCGGTGTTAACAGCACCATAAGACCACCGGCACATAACGTGCCACTGATGGCGCCAAACGCATCCACATCAAAGCCTGCATACGCATTAAAGATGATGTTCTGATGCTCTGCGCCCAACCGGGACAGACATTTTTTTGCAGCAATGGCTTCTATATAAGAATTTACAAGATCAGAAACAGTAAGCCCGGGGAAATCTTCTCCAATCAGCAGCACAGACTCCCCTGTCAGGGCATGTACCATTTCAACCACTTGAGTCTCACACCAGTCAGCACTGCCTGCACATACCAGCAAACGCCGATGACCAGACAGCCTGGCGGCTGATTTTAGTGATCGAACCAGTTCACCAGTGGAAGAAATGGTCTGTTGACTCATGGCTATCAGGAAGCCACAGGTTCAGTTTTAGCAGACGACTCACCCTCTTTCACTACATACGCTTTATTGATAATCACCGAGTCAACCGGTACATCACCGTGTGGGCCGCGATAACCCGTCTTCACTCCGGCAATAGTGTCTACCACCTCCATTCCTTTAACAACATGGCCAAAAACCGCATAGCCTGCCTTATAAGGCTTGCCATTGAGGAATTCATTGTCTTTGAGGTTGATGAAAAACTGGGAAGTGGCACTGTCAACGATTTGGGTTCTGGCCATGGCAATGGAGCCACGACGGTTTTCCAGACGTTGATTCAGCAGCGACTCGTTTTTAATGGGAGCACGGGTTGCCCGCTGGCTCATATCTGCGGTAAAGCCACCGCCCTGGATCATGAAGTTATTAATCACCCGGTGGAATACCAGACCATTGTAGAAACCACTTTCAACATATTCGATAAAGTTATTGACGGTGACAGGAGCCTCTTCGGGCGTCAGCATCAAAACAATATCCCCTTTATTCGTTTCCAAAACCACCTTCAATGCATCCATCTTCTTATTGGCAGCTTCGGGTGACTCTGTCGCAGCACCATACGCCAGAGTCGTCAAAAAAAGAGTGGTGCCTACAAACAGCCAGTTTCGCATCCGACGCATTTCTTCTCTCCAAAGCAGAAAAAGTTAAAACCACTTTATGCTATACAAACGGATAGACAGTAAATGTTCTGTAGCAAGAAAAAAAGCCCATTTAGCATCTAACCGTTTTCGTCAGAGAAATCAGCAAAAGCAATGGGTGAAAGTCTCATATTGATGAGTACTAACGTTCAAGATCACCCTTCCCTGATGAAAATGGAATCACATTATCACTGACCATATTTACCTTGGCCCGGTACGTTACCGACAGCAGCATCCAGCCACAGTCGAACCAACCACTTTGAATTAGTGACCTGAGTGTCAGAATGCCTTGCCCCCCGGGACACCGCCAACGCATTCCCGAACACTTCATTCGCTGTGTAACCAGCGTTTTACAGGACGCCTCAATGACCCCTGAGCCTATGGGCAGGTTGCGCGACAGGTGTTCTGCATAATTCATCCGTAACCGGTTTTTTCTGAAGTACTTTAACTCTGTCTTTAATTTCGATCGGCGGGGATGCTTGCTATGCTGGTAAGCCAGTGCCTTGATTATTTTTTCAACCCCACCCGGCTCCTCCTTCAGGATATGTCGGTAGGTGCTGAATTTCTCTTTGGACTTCGCGCTATTTTCACCGTAAGCCAGGTCAAATGCCTTCTTCAGGTGTTCTGCCGCATGGTAATAATCAACAATTTCTTCTCCCTCCGGTAGCTCTTTGGTGAAGTATGTCCAATTGTCCCGGGCTCCATCTGCCACTTTGACCAGAGTCAGATTTGGCTTTTGCTGAAGCACCTTATCCAGAAGGTTTGAAAGGGATTTTTTCAATGTCGCTTTCTTGCTTTCAGGCATTCGTCCCATCCTGATCGTAGAGAGGCGATCTCCCTGGTCATCGTAAAACGACAGTGTTCCACAACTGGCCTCCTGACAACCTGCTGGCCCTCGGGTACGTTTGCCATCAGCAACACTCTTTTCACGTTTCTCCTGACGCTTGCCGTCTTTCATTGGTAGCATCACACCGTCAAGGGAAGCAGCTACCGTCACCGCGTCAGGCGGTACTGTGAGATTCTCCGCGAGAAGGGTCTCGAAAGGGTCAAGGTGCTGCTCCCATTGTTCGTTGAGTTTTTTGGGAAGACGTGCCAGAGAGCTGGTTGAGGGTGACATATTCCCCATTAGATCGAGTAAGCTTTTTACGTCCGCGGGCGGCAACTGGGCAACCATCCATGCTGCTTGCTTCGCAGCCTTTGGTAACCAGTAGCCTTCTACAACGCCAGCCTTGAGCTCTAAAGGGACAATGCACTTATCCCCGGCATTGCGGTAGAGGCTGCGCAATACCCGGACAGGTCCTGCTGCTGACTGGTAGGTTTGATAGCTGCGTAATGCCTGGTGATACACGACCCCATTCACTTCGATAGAGCTTTATTGATGTCTAATTTTTGCAGTTCTTCTGCCAGTATTTCTCGCTCCGCCTGAATAAAGAGGGAGTGAATCTCGTTTTCATGATCCTCAAAATGCTGGATTGGATTATTGGACTGACGAAGGAGGGTCAGTTTTTGCTGCAGTTGGTCAATAGCAGGACAGGAATCATTGGCGACTTTGGTTAGTGGCTGACATACTTCCATCGGAGCGGCCTCTCACAGTTGACTCTTTGTTTGCTGTTAGAATCATAGCTGTGTTTGGCTGCTCTCCATTCAGTTTGAAAAATTTGGTGTTACGTCTGTTTGCTGTAGCTCAAGGCCTGTGGGTGTGATCAATATGAGACTTTCACCCAAAGCAATGCGCGAGTGCTTGCAAATAGAGTGAGTTAAGGTAATATACACATCGCCTGAAGGGACAAAAATCGCCTTTTTATCCTTTCTATGCGTCGGAGCGTAGCGCAGCCTGGTAGCGCACCACAATGGGGTTGTGGGGGTCGGAGGTTCAAATCCTCTCGCTCCGACCAAATAGTATTTCTGCAAAACCTACCCATAATCCTAAAAGGCTCTTTTCGTATTGCAGACTGCTGATTTCATAAATCAGGCTGGAATCCTCCTGTGGCAGGGCTTGGCAATATTTAGCCAGCAGTTTCCTGAAGGCATTGTATATCAAGGCCTTTGGCCAATTTTCATTGCAGAGCAGTCTGTAACCCGAAAAGAGCCTCCTAAAAATGTCCGTTTGGACATTTTGTGCTTTAAACACTTCTCCTTTTTCTTGTCTTCACCCGATTTATGGCCATTTTTTACTGAAACGTTTGCGCATATAGTGTATCGCCGTACAGGTGGCCGCCCCCCCTTTGTCGAGTGATTAGCGAGGCAGTTGCAGGGGTTATAAACCGGGTTCTTGATCACAGGAACGCCCTCACCACTTTTCAGGTGGACCCTGAAAACACTCACAGACTGGTGTTACAAAACAGTCGCTACAGTTTCATTCGTGAGACTCTTCGACTGGCCTCAGGACGAACGTAGTTTTGATATTCAGAAATGTGGATATTATTTCAGGACAGCTCCTTAACGTCGTCGTTCGTAATCGCTATAGCAAGCCCTTATGCGTGGTTGACATAAATAAATGAAGAATGAATTTCGAAAGGGGGGGGGGAACTTTTATAAAAAGGTGTGGTCCTAGCTATAATTCAATTATTCAATAATTCAATGGCCGTCCCATATTTTAACTCACAATCTCTGTATCCTGATGTTCATAAGGCGTATGAACCTCCCATGTCAAGCAGTGGTTCAGTTTTGAATGGCTGTCCGCAGCACAATAGCGTAGTATTCGGGCTGGAAGTTCAACAAACTACACCAAACAATTATTTAAACATCTTGAATACATATAGTGAAAGTAGCGAAAGCTTCCATAACCCATTCAGCGATTACCGTTTTCCAAAAGCACTGGTGAGGGTTATTTATCCTCAAGAACATGAGCAAAGTGAGCCGTTAGGCCTATCAGATAGAACCAAGGCGCAACAACAAAGCGACGAAAATACTCTTTATACCAGTCAATCAGGATTAATAATCGATCACGTTTGGGATATGGCCCTTGAAGCTGACTCGCAGTCACACTCTGTTAATATTAATCACCCTCCACTTGATTCAACATTAAAAGACACTGCTGGAAATATTTTTTCAGGTATGGGGCAATCAACCCCGAAAATCTCATCAGTTATTGATAACAACCTTCATCAACTTGTACCTATTCCTGATCAAAATCGAATTGCAACATTTTCCAGGCCTGAAGCACCGATTGCAATGATTATTCCACAACTCCATAGTGAACAGCTTCAACAAAATACATCTTCTAAAAATGAGTTTGATTTTAATTTTTCTGCTTCCGTTTCTGGTGAATTTCTAACTATCTCTCTTGATAAGGCCTCCCAAAAGGCTTACCTTGAACCTGAGAAAGGGAAGGCTTACGAACAGTCCGAGAAGCGTAAGGCTTACCAAAAGGCTTACCAAAAGGCTTACCGTGAATCCGAGAAAGGGAAGGCTACCCGGAAGGCTTACCTTGAATCCGATAAAGGGAAGGCTACCCGGGAGGCTTACCGTAAATCCGAGAAAGGGAAGACTTCCCAGAAGGCTTACCAAAAAGCTTACCGTAAATCCGAGAAAGGGAAGACTTCCCGGAAGGCTTACGAACAGTCCGAGAAACGTAAGGCTTACCAAAAGGCTTACCAAAAGGCTTACCGTGAATCCAAGAAAGGGAAGGATTACCAGAAGGCTTACCAAAAGGCTTACTATAAAATTCTCAAGAATACCGGTGACAAAGAACAAGCCAAAATTGCTGGTAAGCAAGCTAGCACTTTTATAAGAGGATCGGATGAAGCCAGGAATAGCGAGCTTAAATCAATATCCATTTATCCTCTCCCTTCTCCGCCTCTCTGGTTGACTGGAAAGTAAATAATCGAAGGTAACTATTGGTGCCGCTTTTATGGAGCAGACTGCCTGCGGTAATGCGAATAAACTGGGTCGTTAAACCATTTGGTGTCGTGAGCTTATAGACCTCGCCAATTTCAGGGACCGATCATTCCTCCCGCTGATAGCCGACAATGGTTCGCTGCCCTTCCAACTGATCGCCCAACAGTTCCTATGATGCCCGGATACCCGGAACCACATAGCTCTCGATCCGGTCTCTGGCATCGAGGCGCTCATCGGTCTGGCTGTCGGTATTGAATAAAAGTACCGAGATATACTGATCATTGGGATGCTCGATCAGGATCCAATGGCTACCAAGATAAATATCATTGTGGCTCTTTTCGAATTCCGAACTGCTGAACTATCCTTGGTGGATATAATTAGCCATCGCCAGCATTGACCATGAATATAGGCCGAATCTCAGATCTCATCAGTAATGACACCTGCTTTGAGATGATCCCGTGAGAACCGCTGGCCAGATGGCACTGTTCTCTGTCCGCACTGTGATTCTGAGAATGTCAAAAAGAATGGACACGACAATGTGCAGGTAGAGTGCCAGCACTATTACTGTAAGTCCTGTAAGCGCTACTTCGATGACCTGACAAATACGGTTTTCGCAGGACACCACCGACCACTCAAAGTCTGGATTGCCTGTCTCTATTTAATGGGGCTGAACGTCTCCAACAGCCAGATAGCTCAGGAACTTGATCTGTGTGTCAGTGATGCACACCATATGACCACAGTCTTACGAAATGGTGTTGTTGACCGAAAGCCTGAAGTGATTCTTGATGGCGAGTTGAATTCGACGAGTCTACATTGTAGCTGGTCACAAGGGACACCCTGAAGCATTAAAAAAAATCTGGATCGTCCACCGAGAAAAAAGAAGGCTTAAAGGCGCTCCGGGCCGTGGGACTCTTGAAAAAGACAAACCGCCGGTATTGGGAATGATTCAAAGGGGGTCAGGTCATTATCAACATGCTGTCGAACGTTAAGAAGGCGACAATCGAACCATTTATCAAGAAACACGTAGCCCCACAGAGCCAGATTTATACCGATGAATACAACATCTATGATGACCTTGAAAGCTGGGGCTTCAGACATAAAACGGTCTGTCACGGCAAAGGTGAGTATGCTCGTGATGATGACAAAGACGGTATTTACGAGGTGCATGTTAATACTATGGAGGGGTTTTGGTCACTTCTACGCTCGTGGCTAAGGCCTCACAGGGGAATATCCCAAGAGGCTTTACCCCTTTACCTTGGCTTTTTTGAGTTTTTGCATAATATTGGCCGAAGAGGCAAAAGTCTTCTTCAGCCCTTAGTCAACTTGCTGGTTACATAGCAGTCTGGAATTGGAAAAGAGCCTCGTTTTTTTTGCCCTCATTTTTAATGCAGCAGTCATCACAGCGGCAGGTTCCCGAATAAAAGAGACCAGTGCCATCAATAGGAAGCAGATAACAATGGGTGAAAGTCTCATATTGATCACACCCACAGGCCTTGAGCTACAGCAAACAGACGTAACACCAAATTTTTCAAACTGAATGGAGAGCAGCCAAACACAGCTATGATTCTAACAGCAAACAAAGAGTCAACTGTGAGAGGCCGCTCCGATGGAAGTATGTCAGCCACTAACCAAAGTCGCCAATGATTCCTGTCCTGCTATTGACCAACTGCAGCAAAAACTGACCCTACTTCGTCAGTCCAATAATCCAATCCAGCATTTTGAGGATCATGAAAACGAGATTCACTCCCTCTTTATTCAGGCGGAGCGAGAAATACTGGCAGAAGAACTGCAAAAATTAGACATCAATAAAGCTTCTATCGAAGTGAATGGGGTCGTGTATCACCAGGCATTACGCAGCTATCAAACCTACCAGTCAGCAGCAGGACCTGTCCGGGTATTGCGCAGCCTCTACCGCAATGCCGGGGATAAGTGCATTGTCCCTTTAGAGCTCAAGGCTGGCGTTGTAGAAGGCTACTGGTTACCAAAGGCTGCGAAGCAAGCAGCATGGATGGTTGCCCAGTTGCCGCCCGCGGACGTAAAAAGCTTACTCGATCTAATGGGGAATATGTCACCCTCAACCAGCTCTCTGGCACGTCTTCCCAAAAAACTCAACGAACAATGGGAGCAGCACCTTGACCCTTTCGAGACCCTTCTCGCGGAGAATCTCACAGTACCGCCTGACGCGGTGACGGTAGCTGCTTCCCTTGACGGTGTGATGCTACCAATGAAAGACGGCAAGCGTCAGGAGAAACGTGAAAAGAGTGTTGCTGATGGCAAACGTACCCGAGGGCCAGCAGGTTGTCAGGAGGCCAGTTGTGGAACACTGTCGTTTTACGATGACCAGGGAGATCGCCTCTCTACGATCAGGATGGGACGAATGCCTGAAAGCAAGAAAGCGACATTGAAAAAATCCCTTTCAAACCTTCTGGATAAGGTGCTTCAGCAAAAGCCAAATCTGACTCTGGTCAAAGTGGCAGATGGAGCCCGGGACAATTGGACATACTTCACCAAAGAGCTACCGGAGGGAGAAGAAATTGTTGATTATTACCATGCGGCAGAACACCTGAAGAAGGCATTTGACCTGGCTTACGGTGAAAATAGCGCGAAGTCCAAAGAGAAATTCAGCACCTACCGACATATCCTGAAGGAGGAGCCGGGTGGGGTTGAAAAAATAATCAAGGCACTGGCTTACCAGCATAGCAAGCATCCCCGCCGATCGAAATTAAAGACAGAGTTAAAGTACTTCAGAAAAAACCGGTTACGGATGAATTATGCAGAACACCTGTCGCGCAACCTGCCCATAGGCTCAGGGGTCATTGAGGCGTCCTGTAAAACGCTGGTTACACAGCGAATGAAGTGTTCGGGAATGCGTTGGCGGTGTCCCGGGGGGCAAGGCATTCTGACACTCAGGTCACTAATTCAAAGTGGTTGGTTCGACTGTGGCTGGATGCTGCTGTCGGTAACGTACCGGGCCAAGGTAAATATGGTCAGTGATAATGTGATTCCATTTTCATCAGGGAAGGGTGATCTTGAACGTTAGTACTCATCAATATGAGACTTTCACCCTTTCAATTATTCAGAGAGAACACCCTCTTGCCGCCGCTTGGCAGGGGCGTTTGTCTGAATAGAGTAATGCTTACTCAGTAAGGGTGTATTTTCTGTGAAGTCTCGATATTGAACTCGACTTTAGAGTTTTAAGAGCACAATAGTTCCGGCGCATAATCTGCTAAAAGCAACCATCCCCAATGACGAAATTCGAGATGGTTGCCATGCTCACTTCAGATCATCAAGTAATCCTCAGGGAGCTCGCTTCATATACAACCTTTCTTGCTGGAGCGCTATCATCAACTGCAGTACCAACGTTCTGCGAACTGCTGTTCGGTTGCATGCTTTCAGCCGACGGCTTTGTTACACAGGCGTTGTTAACAATTGATTTTCATTGTGTGTGGAGCAGCTACCACCACTGGCTATCTCAGGGCAAGTGGCAATGGAAGAACTTGGCACGCCACTTGATCCGTCTGGTCTGCTCCAAAGCTCCTGAGAATCAACCTGTGGTCCTGGGGCTTGATGACTGGGTAATCGAACGGTTTTCCGACAAAGCCCCTGCTTGTCGTACACATCATCAACACAGCAAGAAACGCAATCGGCCGACGTACATCTGGGGGCAGTGTTGGGTTTCCCTGGCCATCATATTTGAGCGGGCTGCAGATGAAGTATTTACCGCCATACCGGTGATCTCATTTCCGACACCAGCTTCAGGTAACACCAGCAAACTGAAAATTGCCGTGGCCATGCTCAGGGTGGTACGCAATGAAGTGAAGGATCGAGTGCTACGCCTGCTAACCGATTGCTGGTATATGAACTGGACACTGATAAAGCCAGCTCTGGAAATGAACATAGAAGTTGTTGGTCAGATACCTTCAAATCGGGCCCTCTATGCTTTGCCGCCAGCACCCACCGTAAAGAAGCGAGGGCGCCCAAAAAAGTACGGCATCAAGATGACGACAGAACAGGTTAAGAAACTGCCGGAAGAAAAAGCAACAGTATGGATGTACGGCAAATTTCGCAAAATACGTTATCGTACCCTGATCTGTCGCGCCAGATTCCTTAAAGGTCGTGAAGTACGCGTCGTCTGGAGTCGCTTTGAAAATGACAAAGGTCTGACCGAAAGCAGAATATTCATCTCGACCAATCCGGAACTTGAGGGACTGGAGGTGCTTCGTGCCTATTCCCGGAGATGGCCGGTAGAGCCAATGTTTCACCAACTCAAACATGCTTTTGGCTGTTGCCATTTATGGCAGCAGAAATTGCGAACACTGCTTCGATGGATGCATTTGAAAATGGCAGGCTATGCATTATTGCAGTTATTAACCGTTTGTAAAAATCAGGCATGTCTGAATATTTCTCGGATACCCTGGAGAAGCCCGGATACAACCACTGCAGGCATGATGAAAATTGCTCTTTCAGGAATTATTCCGAGGTTCTCTATTCGCAAGGGCTGGAACAGATATAAGCAAAAATATGAGTTCAATTTTCGCGATCTGATCGACCAGTTAATACCGGATAATTCAGAAGCAGCATAACTAAAGGCTTTTAGGCAAAAAACGGAAGTAATAACGAACTTGGAAAAACAGTTCACTGATTTCGGCTTGCTTCACTATAAAAAGCTGACCGAATTATCGTTTTATACAGACTCTAAAGTCGAGGATATTGAAGTTTGAGCAGTTTTGTTCATATCATCTCTGACTCACTACCCAACCCCTGTCACGCCCGTTGCATGAACGTTTCAAATTGAAGATGAATCAGAATCTGGTTTAACCGGGCTAATCCAATCAACGTCGTGATGGCTGTCGAAAACAACAGGCCATAGCCGTAGGTGGAGGGGTCCAGCCAGATCGTTATCTGCGTACCGACAATATTGGTAACCAGAAACACTATCGCAAGGTTGAGCGCATCCCGACGTTTATCCAGGTAAAAGAACACGCTCATAATGGCCATCAATACCACCTGCAGACCGACGCTGATCATGTTCACCTCCAGCAGCGCCTGGTAGTGGGGTGAGATGCCCAGAAACACCAGAATGTCCTGGCTCCAGAGAAACAAAACCACAATAGCCACGCTCTGGACCTTGACGATGGCGTACAGCCCCCGGGCAACAGCGGCAATCATTTCCCGTTTGTATTGGTAAAGCGTGTCCAATGGCTGATGGCCAAGAATCGCGCCGAAGTAGTCGTGGTAACTCCTGGCAAAGTCGGTCTCGAACCGGATAAAAAAGACCGCCATGCCCGGAATCATGGTCAGATAGGCCAGAAACATCGGCAAATCGTAGATCACCGATGAGCGCAACAGACCGGCCACGGCGGATGACGTCTGTGGTGTCAGCCAGAAGATGATTTTATCCGCCCACAACGCCCTGTCTCTTGATCACAAATAGCTACCTTGTTCTATCATTTCTCACTGATAAAACAGGTCATGCTTCCACTTTCTCCTAAACCATGGTCAGAACTAACTTTTGGATGTGCTGATTTGGGCGATACTCGACGTACAAAACGACTTGTCAAAGTTGCTGCCGAGCTTTCAGCTCATACCGGTAATTCTTTGTCATCTTCATGCGAAGGTTATACCGCACTGGTAACTGGAGCTTACCGGCTGATTGAGAATGAGGCCGTAAAGCCTGAAGCAATAGCTGAGGCAGGCTTTCAGGCAACTGCCAAAATAGCGAGACAGTCTCGCCTACTTCTGGCTCTCGAAGATACAACAACCCTGGGTTATAAACATGCTGTCAGATCCGAGCTTGGTGATCTTGGAGGTCCTGAAGGCTCTAAAACCAGAGGATTCCACGTCCACTCTGTCTTCTTGGTTGATGCGGATACAGAGCGAAGCATTGGGCTTATTGATCAAGAACGATGGGTTAGAGAGGACGTTCAGCGGGGGAAAAAGAACCAACGTCGTCAGCTACCTTACGAGGGAAAGGAAAGCTTTAAGTGGCAAAGAGCCTCTGAAAACACAGAACAAAGGATGGGGGGTAAAATGCCTGACATCATCAGTGTTTGCGACCGGGAGGCGGATATATACGAATATATGCACTACAAACTGGATAACCGACAGCGGTTTGTTGTAAGAGCTACACAAAACAGAATCCTGGTGGATGGCGAACTCTTATTATTTGATTCCTTAGCTCAGACTGAAGTGTTGGGGAAATATACGATAGTGGTTCCTCAAAAAGGAGGTAGAAAGAAGCGAAAGGCAACGCTGCAGGTCAAAAGAAAGAAGATGACAATACAGGCGCCGCAAAGGCCAGGCGGCAGGCCGGAACCGGTAACTATGAATATTGTGTCGGCTGAAGAGATTGGCAATGACTCCGAAGACCGTTTGCACTGGTACTATTGACAACTGAAGATATTGAAACATTCGAAGACTGTCGCTCTATCATTCGATTTTACGAGCTCCGATGGCGAATAGAAGAGTTCCATAAGGCTTGGAAATCGGGAGCAGGAGTAGAAAGGCTTCGTCTGCAATCTCCGGATAACATTGAACGACTTGCGGTCATATTAATGTTTGTCGCTGTCAGACTAATGCAAATCCGTGAAGCATTAATGTTACCGAATGACAGGCAGCACAAAGACAGAAAGCTTTGGAGTGAAAAAACACTCGCGAATGAGGTGGTCAGTGATGATGAATGGCAGGTTCTCTGGCTAACCTATGAAAAAAAAGCGTTGCCCGATAAGCCGCCAACAGTCACTTGGCTGCTTCAAACGATTGCTCGGCTTGGTGGTTGGGGTGATTCAAAGCATACAGGGCAGCCCGGCTGGTTAGTGGTATGGGAAGGCTGGGCGAAATTGCAGGATCGGGTAAAAACCTGGCAGATAGCCCGGCAGTTCAGCGCTGGAGAGATGTGATCAAGAGTCAGCACAACGCCAGAGAGTATATCGTTCCTGTCAGGAGCAGCGATGAGTGCACTTTGGCAGGCGTCAGGAATTCAAACGACTGTAACCGATCGGTGCTGAAGTGCCGGGCAATATCCAGCAAGAAAGCCAATAACATGAAGCATTTACCGGTAAAGAAAGCCAGCAGAAGTCCATGTCCGCCCAGTCTGTTCAGCAGTAACGACAGTAACACAATGCCAACATACCCGGCCCCCATGGTCATAACAATGCGGTTGTAGGATTTCAGGGCGGAAAGAAAGACCAGTACGATCCAGAAGTTGCACAGCACCACAAAACAGGCGGTCACCAATACCCGAAAGAATGTGTCCCGATCGAAGAACAGGACAGGGGTCAACAACGTACCCAGAACACCGGAAACCAGCGTGATTAGCATCAGCAGGCCCATCAGGTTTCCGGTAATCACTGAATGACGTTTTTCGTACATCCGGTCCGACACGAACCGGGTAAACAACAGTTGCACGCCACCGGTGAGTATCAAAGAACCGCACATCATATAGGTGACGGTGACCAGATAGTAGGTGAGATGGGCGGATAGCAGATGATTGTCCTGGCTTATCAACCCAACCACCAGAATGCTCAGAATAGACAATACCCAGGGGCCGGAGCTGATCAGTCCGGCATAACTGTAGGCCTGTGCTGTCGCCGTATAACTGCCACGGTCCAGCATGCGCTGTAGCGTAAAGCCGATGCCTGCCATTTAACACCTCTCCTGGCAAGCCGATGCCGGAACAGACAGTGCCTGAACAGCGTGCCGTTCCATACCCTGCTGATAGAGTTCATGATATCTGGCAAACATCTGTCCATCGGTGTACCAGCGATGGACACGGGCCAGTGCGGCGGCCTGTGCCGTATACCAGCGTTCTGAATCAGTAAGCAACCGGGTACAGGCATCGGCCACGGCCCGGGGATCAGCAATCCCGACAATATCACCGGCAGCCCCGATGGCCTGATCTTCCGGATGGGAACCACCCAATACCAGTTCACGGCAACCGCCCACATCGGTGCAAACACTGGGGATACCAGCCGCAAACCCTTCGAGCACCACCAGTGGCAGCGCTTCGCTGATGGATGTCAGCACCAGCACGCCCAGTTGGTGGAAGATATCCGGCAATGACTGGAAACCACAGAAACGGATGTGATGCCCCAGCTGCAATTGGGTCACCAGGTTGACACACTCCTGCACGTAATCAGGGTCCTCCTCCAGCGGGCCGATGATCCAGCCTTCAACATCGGGCGTGCTATGACGGGCAATATCGATGGCACGGATAAAGGTTTTGACATCCTTGATCGGCACAATGCGTCCGGCCAGGCCAATGACGTGTGGTATCACATGTGGCCTTCTGCGTAATGCATCCTGAAAGCGCCCCTCCGCGATGCCGTTAGGAATAATGGTGATCTTTTCCGCCGGGGCACCTTCAGCAATCTGCCGCTGACGGTTACCGCCATACAGACAGGTGATGTGATCGGCAGCATCGTAGGTTGCCTTGCCAAGGAATTCAAAAAAATGAACCCACAAATTACGGATATAGCCAGTGCTGTGATCAAGGCCGGTATAACTGGGTATGGTCCGGTCTTCAATCCACTGGGCCTGGGCCAGTTCGATTTTACGCTCCTTGGTATAGATGCCGTGTTCACTGAGCAAAAGGTACACTTGTGGTCTCTGTTGCTTGATCAGGGTAGCGAGAAAACCGGCATAACCCGTTGACAGTGAATGGATCACCTGGCAGTGCGGTGCCTTGGCTGCCGCTTTGGCCAGGGTAAACAGCGGGGCATGCATGGAGCGCACAGTCCAGAAGTAATTAAGATAACTCAAGTGGCTCTTTTCGGGTTACAGACTGCTCTGCAATGAAAATTGGCCAAAGGCCTTGATATACAATGCCTTCAGGAAACTGCTGGCTAAATATTGCCAAGCCCTGCCACAGGAGGATTCCAGCCTGATTTATGAAATCAGCAGTCTGCAATACGAAAAGAGCCACTCAAGTTACGCACCTTGCTGAAAATCAGCCATTATTGGTGGCATGAAAAATGATCTCATAGAACTTTATTCTGACTACCTGTTGTCGTCGTCTGGGAAGACCACTGCAACGGGAGTGTCAGAGCTTTTGGATAATGTCTACAGTCATGACCAATTCACCCGATTGCTTTCAAACAATGAGTTTACCAGTCGTGACTTATGGCTTTACGTTAAACCCGTCGTGCGACAGGTTGAGTGCAGTGATGGGGTTTTGATCTTTGACGATACGATTCAGGAAAAGCAGTTCAGCAAAGAGAATGCCCTGAACACCTGGCATTTTGATCATACAAAAAATCGCACCGTGAAAGGTATAAATCTGCTCAATGCACACTACCATGCCGGAGATGCGTCGATTCCTGTCGCCTATAAATTGATCGAGAAAACCATCCTGTACACCGACTTGAAGACAAAAAAGGTAAGACGATATGCAGAGCAAACCAAAAATGAAATGATGCGGGAGATGCTGATGATTTGCTGCCATAACCAGCTTATGTTCCGCTATGTCCTTGCAGATAGCTGGTTTTGCTCAAACGACAATATGATGTTTATTCGACACGACTGTAATAAACATTTCCTGATGGCGATGAAGTCAAACCGCAAGGTATCCCTCAGTCTGGACGACAAATTACAAGGCCGTTCACAGCGTATAGATACTGTTGATTTTTCAGAAGATAAGCCTGTACAAGGGTGGATAGCAGGTGTCGATTTCCCTGTTCTGCTATACCGTCAGGTCTTTAAAAACAAAGACGGAAGCACAGGCATTCTCTATCTGGTTTGCAGCGATCTTGACTGTGATGCCGAGACTCTCAAGGCAATCTACGAGAAACGGTGGAAAGTCGAGGTCTTCCATAAAACGCTGAAATCGAATGCGTCAATGGCCAAGTCACCGGCGCATACTGTGAGAACACAGAGTAATCATATCTTTCTTTCAATTTACTCAGCCTTCAGGTTGGAAGTATTGTCATTGAAAGTAAATCTGAATCACTTTCAGCTCAGAACAAAATCTATATGGCAGGGCTGAAAGCTTCGTTGGGGCAGCTGAGAGAGCTGTTAGCTGCGTAACTTCAGTAAGATAAGACGCTTCTGTGCTGTATTCCCGGTAGAGTTCATTCACCATATTCATGGCATGGTGGCTGTGCAGAAAACTGCCATGATTCAGATGATCACCAGTGCTGAGCGCCTGACAGACCCAGGGCATGATATCCGGGCTGCCATCGGCCGGATGCCACGCCTTAAGCTGATGATGAAACGCCTCCACACCCTCGAAGGTATCAGGATCAGCGGTGGCGACCCTGTCGGGGTTTTGCCCGGCCGATTGACTGAGAAACCAGGTGGTAAAGTAAACGACATTATCAGGAAGCTGATAATACTGCACGGTGTTCTGTTCCGGTGAGCCACCAATAAACATAATCCCAAAGCGGATCTCGGGGGATGCCTTGATCATTTCGTGAATCCAGCTGGAAACGCCACCACGAACAAAGGGGTAAGTGCCTTCCAACAGGAAAAGTACATCAACTGTCTGCTGGTTCAAGGGAAGCATCCTCGGAAGAAGTGGACTGAAGCCCAAAATTGATCGGCACCTGGGCTACGGGCTCCGGTTGCCGCAGAGCCATAAATAATTGTCCCCATTCCCGGTGGAGGAACTGGCTAGGGCGGGTGTTTCGTTCGCTACTTCCGTCATTGCCAGGCTGCAGGAGATGGAAACGGGCCGACTCCGGTGTCTCTTGCCACAGATAATAACGGGCCAGCAACAGCTGCATATCAGGATCATGGCCTTGCTGTAATACACTGTTGGCGAACTGGCATGCCTGATCCGCTG
This sequence comes from Endozoicomonas sp. SCSIO W0465, assembly GCF_023716865.1. Taxonomy (NCBI): domain Bacteria; kingdom Pseudomonadati; phylum Pseudomonadota; class Gammaproteobacteria; order Oceanospirillales; family Endozoicomonadaceae; genus Endozoicomonas; species Endozoicomonas sp. SCSIO W0465. The sequence continues at coordinate 2,933,933 of NZ_CP092417.1, read as the reverse complement.
CCAATTGCCTGGCCTCGTTATCGTGCAACAGGGACTGGTCAACCAGTTGCCAGTGCAGTTGTGCCAGTCTCTTTAATAAGCTGATCTGGTAATGGGTATGCTGATGGCTGAGTCCGGACTTCAGGCTGGCAATTTCCTGCTGAATCAATTTTTCCCGGTGGCTTAAGATTGAATACGCCAACAGTCGTACGTCATCTGCCGGATCCTTCAGTGCTTCCCTGAGCAGCCGGACAGCCCTGTGGTGGTTAAGATGACGGATTGACATAATGGCACGGACACGGTCATCAATCCGCTGCGCATCCTGGGATGCATCATGTAACGTTTCTTCAAGATTGGCACTGACTAGCAGTAGGTCTGTCTGCCTGCCATTTTCAGTGAGTCGCGACCGCATGGGTAACTCTGGCAGGTTACCATAACTGAACAGCCGGTTTTTTTGCCGGTTCCCTGATCGCCCCATCAACATAAACATCAACACACATGCGATCTGGCTCAATACGGGGATAAAAAACCGAACAGAAACAGCCCTGATTTCTCTTTTACTGGTCGGTTACGTAACTTTTCAGGCAGTACGGCTTCCAGCCCATTGATATAAATGACACAGGTGACGATATGAGCAACCAACAAGAGAGCCAGCAGGCTATTTGATACGTCTGTGGTCATCAGTAACAGGGCGACCAACAGCAGAACCATCTCCACAAGAATAGCGGTCAGTAATAGCACCTTAGGAAACATTACCGACCTCTGCTGCGCTGGTGAGCGTTGTGGTGGAAGTCTTGGTGGGCGTTGTGGTGGGCGTGGCTGGTACGACGATGCATTGGCTGTTATTGAGCTTTTCAGCACGTTTTTGCCCCGGCAAAAAAGCATAAGCCTGCATCTCAAACGGCTGGGCAAGTGTCAGCCCTGCGCTATTTTGGGCTAACCATTGCGGTAGTTGCGCCGTCACCTGCCTGGTAAAGCCAGCGTGTTTGATCGGGAGCAACCAGTACAAGAGATGTTCACCGTCAGCGGTCGCTGACAGTGGCAATTGACTACTCATAGGCTCAGCAAAGTTTGACAACGCCCGACCCAGGGCAGCAATATGCTGGTGGTTTTCAGACTGAAAAACCAACAGCAGACTTTCCAGTTTATGAACTCAAGTTACGCACCTTGCTGAAAATCAGCCATTATTGGTGGCATGAAAAATGATCTCATAGAACTTTATTCTGACTACCTGTTGTCGTCGTCTGGGAAGACCACTGCAACGGGAGTGTCAGAGCTTTTGGATAATGTCTACAGTCATGACCAATTCACCCGATTGCTTTCAAACAATGAGTTTACCAGTCGTGACTTATGGCTTTACGTTAAACCCGTCGTGCGACAGGTTGAGTGCAGTGATGGGGTTTTGATCTTTGACGATACGATTCAGGAAAAGCAGTTCAGCAAAGAGAATGCCCTGAACACCTGGCATTTTGATCATACAAAAAATCGCACCGTGAAAGGTATAAATCTGCTCAATGCACACTACCATGCCGGAGATGCGTCGATTCCTGTCGCCTATAAATTGATCGAGAAAACCATCCTGTACACCGACTTGAAGACAAAAAAGGTAAGACGATATGCAGAGCAAACCAAAAATGAAATGATGCGGGAGATGCTGATGATTTGCTGCCATAACCAGCTTATGTTCCGCTATGTCCTTGCAGATAGCTGGTTTTGCTCAAACGACAATATGATGTTTATTCGACACGACTGTAATAAACATTTCCTGATGGCGATGAAGTCAAACCGCAAGGTATCCCTCAGTCTGGACGACAAATTACAAGGCCGTTCACAGCGTATAGATACTGTTGATTTTTCAGAAGATAAGCCTGTACAAGGGTGGATAGCAGGTGTCGATTTCCCTGTTCTGCTATACCGTCAGGTCTTTAAAAACAAAGACGGAAGCACAGGCATTCTCTATCTGGTTTGCAGCGATCTTGACTGTGATGCCGAGACTCTCAAGGCAATCTACGAGAAACGGTGGAAAGTCGAGGTCTTCCATAAAACGCTGAAATCGAATGCGTCAATGGCCAAGTCACCGGCGCATACTGTGAGAACACAGAGTAATCATATCTTTCTTTCAATTTACTCAGCCTTCAGGTTGGAAGTATTGTCATTGAAAGTAAATCTGAATCACTTTCAGCTCAGAGCCAAAATCTATATGGCAGGGCTGAAAGCTTCGTTGGGGCAGCTGAGAGAGCTGTTAGCTGCGTAACTTCAGTTATGAACCCTGGCAAACCGGCAACAATATTGCAACTGGACGAGAAAACGACGGTGGGCAGGGTCGTCGGCAACCAGTAAGGGGAACTCTGCCATGGTCAGTGCTTCATCAGTAACAGGCAACAATGCGTCGGCAAGATAACCGGCGATCAGGCTGATAAAGGAAAGATACGAGGCTGACAGGTTGTCCGGGTCAGTCTGGTAAATGGCCAGCACGGCCGGAATCCGCCCATCACTGGCCACCATGGGAATGGCCATCAGCGCTCGGCTGTGTTGCAGATCCATGTGTTCCGGATCACTGTTGCTAAAGGCTATCAGATCAACCATTATCGGCTGTCGTTTTTTCAATCCCTGCTGGATGAGTGGATCATCAGCAAAAAAGGGCCCACGCTGACCACAATATGCCAGTACTGTCTCTGTGCATTGACCACTGTCATTGACATAGAGCAGGCAACCCTCACCAATATGCCCGTATTCACTGAGCACTGCCATTATTTCCTCAGCAATGGCGACCATGGGCTGGTCAGACGACTGTATAACCAACCGGTGTTTGACCGCTGCCATTTTTGTCAGCAACGAAGGCTCTGCCAGCGACGCTGATTTTTCCAGTTCACCGTGGGCGTACTGCAGCAGATTATAATCGTGAACAAACGTTTGCAGTTGTTGCTGACAGTAGTCCCGGATGGCCCGGTGCTGACCCAGGCGTCGCCCCCAGATTTCACGAAACTCGCCAGACACCACCGCCAGCACCAGCATCCCTGGCAACCAGTTATCAGGCAGTGTCTGATAAAACGGTACGGCCAGGGGCAAAAGCGGCAGGATAACGGCCTGCAGCAAAACGGGCACCAGCGCATACACCACACCGTAGCGGAGTCCGGCCAATAGTGGCACCAGCAGCCACCAGGGAAATCCTGGCGGGCTATCCACAGGAAGTGACATGCTGTGCCAGATCACCAGGCCGTAACCGATCAGCGATAACGCTAACGTTTCACCCAGTGCAACCTTGCTCTGACTCGGGATAAACTTACTTCTCAAGTATCCAGAGAGATTCATCGTTGGTAACTATTCAGCACTGAGCAAAGGCATATTACAGTAATTCCGAACAGCTCTATGAAGTGATTGATATATGTCCATTCCCTGTTTTCTGGCAGACGACAAATAGCTGCGAATCCGTGCAAACATAGAACCACCGTCTGCACTCCTGAAGCAGCCTGAGATTTTCTGCTTTAACTTGGCCATTCGAACATCCCGCTCACTGCCATTGTTATCGAAGGGAATGGTAAAATCTGACATGAAGCGCAGTGTCTCAGCCTTGAACTCAGTGAGTCGTTTGAAGAGATTGTAAGCTTTAGTATTCTTGACTTTCTTGCGCTTAAGCTCCTCTCGTTGCTTCTCCATATAGACGACTTCTTTCATTAGAGCCCGCTGAAGCAACCGGTCATAAATCTTCTCGATTCGTTCACAGACAACACTTGGCATCTGTAGCATACCTATGGTCTTAAAGCCCTTGCAGTAATGCCAGGAAAGCCTCAGTAGCTTCATCAATCGCAACGCCAGTTGATTGCTGTCCCTATCAACAACACCCAAAAGCTCCCTCAGGTGATGGGCATTGCAAAGTACGTGAGTTGCCGCATATGCAAAATAGGATTTCCAATGATCATGAACCAGAACGCCTGCAAATGTTAGCAGTATGCCCATCGTGTCCATGGCCTCACGACCTCGCGTAACTGTTCAGCACCCCCACATAAATCTGGAATTTTCTGATTTTTATACCATCCTCTTAAGCACCATTTTTCCACAATATTCGCCAGCATGATTCCAGAACTACCCGCAACTATGTCGGCTGAGATTCTCTTGAAAGAGAATGCAGAGCTGCGGATGAGAGTTGCCTGTCTGGAAGAGCGATGTCGAGAATTGGAAGAAAAGGTTGGCAAGAACAGTCAAAACAGCAGCAAGCCGCCATCGTCTGATGGTTATCAAAAACCTTGTAAAAACAGTAATTCTCCAGATCATTCTGACGACCTTTCCGCAGATAAAGGTACCGATCCATCGGATGAAAAACCCAATCCTAAAAGTCTGAGACAGTCTTCTGGTAATAAAGCCGGTGGAAAGAAAGGGCATCAGGGCACTTGTCTTAAACAGGTCGATATCCCTGACTATATTGAGTACCTTCCGGTTAAAGAATGCAATAAATGTCAGGCGTCTCTTCTTGATAGTGAGCCGGTCAAATATATTGAACGACAGGTGTTTGAACCAGGGAGACCGGGTGAATTTGAAGTAACGGCCCATAGAGCTGAAGTAAAAATCTGCACTTGTGGTTGTCGGAATCAGGCTGAATTCCCGGAAGGTGTTACCGCTGCCGCACAATATGGCTCAGCCACACAGGCTATGGCCGTCTATCTTAACCAATACCATTTCCTGCCTTTTAAGCGCGTGTCAGAGTATTTTAATACTCTCTATAAAATGAGTGTAAGTGCAGGCACTGTCGCCAATTTTGTGGCCAGAACCTATGAAAATCTGGCTTCTACTGAAGAGGTTATTCGTGACGCCTTGCGGGAATCGTCTGTTGCCGGAGCCGATGAAACGGGTATGCGGGCCGAGGGCTCTTTGCACTGGCTACACGTTATGCGGGATGAACAATGGACGCTCTACTACTTGTCTGAAAAGCGAGGTCGTGAGGCCATGGACACGATGGGCATACTGCTAACATTTGCAGGCGTTCTGGTTCATGATCATTGGAAATCCTATTTTGCATATGCGGCAACTCACGTACTTTGCAATGCCCATCACCTGAGGGAGCTTTTGGGTGTTGTTGATAGGGACAGCAATCAACTGGCGTTGCGATTGATGAAGCTACTGAGGCTTTCCTGGCATTACTGCAAGGGCTTTAAGACCATAGGTATGCTACAGATGCCAAGTGTTGTCTGTGAACGAATCGAGAAGATTTATGACCGGTTGCTTCAGCGGGCTCTAATGAAAGAAGTCGTCTATATGGAGAAGCAACGAGAGGAGCTTAAGCGCAAGAAAGTCAAGAATACTAAAGCTTACAATCTCTTCAAACGACTCACTGAGTTCAAGGCTGAGACACTGCGCTTCATGTCAGATTTTACCATTCCCTTCGATAACAATGGCAGTGAGCGGGATGTTCGAATGGCCAAGTTAAAGCAGAAAATCTCAGGCTGCTTCAGGAGTGCAGACGGTGGTTCTATGTTTGCACGGATTCGCAGCTATTTGTCGTCTGCCAGAAAACAGGGAATGGACATATATCAATCACTTCATAGAGCTGTTCGGAATTACTGTAATATGCCTTTGCTCAGTGCTGAATAGTTACGATAAGGATCAATATTTGTGAGCAATCAGCAGCGGTCGTCTGCCCGGCAACCTGCCCGAAAATCCGCCCGACAACATGGCCGAACCGAAGGTGTGGTATCCATGCCCGGATCGATTTCCGATATTCAGGGGGATATCTTTTATATCGAAAACCGGGCACCTTATATTATGGACAGTGGTCATGTTCATGGCCATGTTGAGTTGAACTATCTGCTGGGGTGCTCTGCTACTTATATTGTTAATGGGCGAGGGCAGCGCATTCCGGAAAACCGGCTGGCCATCTTCTGGGCCAATATGCCGCATCGGCTGGTGGCTCTTGAGGAAAGACGTCAGGGGAAAGGCATACTTTATAACCTCTATGTCCCGTTACCGGAATTTCTTCAGTGGCCATTGACAGAGCAACTCAGGCAGGAGGTGATGACAGGCGCTATTGCCCTGGCAAAGCCGGATCATGACTATTTGGTCATGAGACTGAGTCGCTGGTATGAGGACTTTCACAGCGATCATCCGGAATTGAAAGAGATTATTCTGGGTGAACTCGCGCTGTTGTTGAAAAGAATCAGTTTTCAGGGATGGGATCACCCGGAAAGTGTTTTCTCCAAAGGCCATATTGACCACGTTGAGGAATCATCGCCAGATATGGATCAGGTTTCCGGTCATCCGGGGAGTGGTCGGTTGAAAGGTGCTCACCACGTTTCCACCATGATTCACTTTATCGGAGAAAACCTGCATCAGCCTATATCAACGGCAGATGTCGCCGCTCATCTTGGTTTGCACAAAAATTATACGACCAATCTGTTTACCAGTGTCATGGGCGTCTCTATCAAGCAATATCTGCAGTTCCAACGCCTGCAGAAAGCCCAATTGCTGCTTATGGACAGTGAACGACCCATTGCCGACATCGGCTATGCCTGTGGTTTCAGTTCTCTCAGCCGCTTTTATGAAGCTTTCCAACGCTACTTTGGTATGCCGCCGGGGCAATTCAGGAAAAAGCTTTTATAGCTCAGGTACAACTCAGGTAAAACTCAGGGCATATTATGAACCACTGACCTCAATACCCGGTTACCTTCAAAGTACACCGTTAGTTTCTGGTCTGGATAGTACCAGCGAGTGATGGCGGGTTCACCGATGGTTTCTGTCTGGCTCGCACTGCCCAGCATCTCCCTGACCTCATCCATGGTTTGACCGTGTTCCGGTAGAGCCAGTGTTTGGCGCAACTGCTGAGACTGACTGCCTACGGGTACGGTAATAATACTATTCGCACCCGGTGCCTCTGAAGCAGGGCTGTTGGCTAAGACTTCAGTAGTAAAGGGTAAGCAAAAATTCAGCAGGGTAACTGACAACAAGGTCAACAGTGTTCTGGTCATTGAGGAGTTCAGCCTTATTCCTGTGCTGATTGCATTTATATACCACTGATTAATAGTATCCCAAACTGGATTGGACTGAAATGCCTCATCCCGGCTGTGGGTAAAGAGCACGCTCGTCGGGGAAGATGAGCAAATGAGGGCTAAAAGCAAGCCGGAGCCTGGATGATGTTCCGCAGCGACTCCCGACGAATACACGTCATAAAATGTGTATTTAGCGGGAATAGCTGCTTCTTTTGGCCAATACGTAACTATGGTTGTGCGATGTAATTACCCTGATATTGGAAGCTGGAATCCCCGACTGGTTCAATAATTTCGAAAGCCTCTGTCCTTTGGTGATAACACTACTGCCCTGCGGCCTGTTAACTCCAGTAATAGCAATAACCAGAAGCCCTCTAAGAGGAGCCAGAAGCTCATATAATTTTTGGAAAAACGCTTTTGCCTGTTCTTCATCCTGATGGTCAAACATCTCAAGAAAGGGAAGGTATATCTGGTCAAATGTCTCTCGGGGTCCGGCTTGCTGTTGTGATTCATTGTTATCTTCGACAAGGTTGCCCTCCAAAGGCTCACCCTGATCAGACGTTGAAATACGCATGATCCGGTCATTAATCCAGTCCGTCAGGAGATTATCAACAACCCAGCCATAGGTCGGGCGGGCGATTACATGATCCGGAAATAGTTGAGATTGCTCTGAGGGATAGGGAAGATCAAGAATAGAGCGAAACACAGATTCTTCATCGTAGATACCATTCAGATCATTTAGCCAGTCGCTTAAATCACCATAGTTTATATGGTCATCCTTGCTCAATAGCCCCTGTGGCCAGGGATCAGACGGCGGATCCTCCTTGATCAATGAGTAGCTATCGTGAAAACCTGGGGGCTGTGCAATTTTGCTGCTGGTCTCTGGTGACACCTCGGCTGGCATACCGGAGGCTGTTAAGCTGATACTTTCCGGGTCTTCAGTATCTATTTCGCTACCGGATAAAAAGCACGGGATAGCAGTATCATCAACCTGTACTACTTGATATTCATTCAGTTCTTTGCTGTTGATTGGGGAACTGCTGTTGGTAATGCAAGAAGCCGAAAAATAAAGCACTGCTGGTGAGGGTATCGGGTAAATGGGTAAGTGTTGTGTTGCAGAGACAGCGTCAGACAGTGAAATATTCAGCTGATTTATCGGGTCGACAGGACTCAACTCTTCCGCCAGCAACGATTTGGCACTGCCAGTAATCAGGGCTATTAGAGGAATCATTGGCAAGTGGTCGCTTCAGGTGATCATGCTGATTAGTGTCGGTCAAATCGACTCTCAATATAGTTGAGCGGATTCCCTTTCGTACGCTGAATATTGAAAAGAGGTTATTGTTTACGTTTCTTGCTCATGATCATATCATCCGTTTTGTTATGGATCAGAACTACTCCCCTGTCTGATTTTTTGGGACCATTTCAGTCTCTGATCGTTATCAACAGCTGCCTTGTTTACTAAAATATAAGAAACATGGGTAGACAGCCTGAGCTGAAGGTGACAGTATGTCGCACTCTTCACCAAAAAATTTTATCGTTCAAGGAGTGAACATGGTTAAAGAGCATCGAGAGTCAAATGCAAATTTGGATGGCTCTGAGAAGAAAATAAGCTTTGTGATCAATGCCTCTGAAGATCGTGTTAGTCGCCTGCGTCAGGCATACCTTGATGGGACGTTGATGGTTGATAGTGAGCTTCTCGCCGAAAAAATGCTTGCCTTTGAGCAACAGCTTGAAATTGTGTTTCCCGAGAACGACAGCCCATAAATTCATCTGACGCCAATTAGAAAGCCTCTCCCCGTGCCAGAGCTTGATCATCCACTTTGAATGAAGTACGCTTCTAACACATTCGATAATGTGTATGCCTTGGCAATCTGTCTGATAGCATACGCTCCCATGGCACAGCTGGATAGCGCAGCCCCCTCCTAAGGGGCAGGTCGGAGGTTCGAATCCTCCTGGGAGCGCCATATAAATCAATAGGTTATCTTCTTATACCCGTTTTTTCTTCCTTGTTTTTTGCCGTTGGGTGTAGGTATGGGCGTAGGTTTCTGTTTTGCTTTAAATTGGATTTCCTGAGATGTAGTAGTACCCTCGCTGCATGCGGGATAAATACTTAATTCATATCAATATCTTCATATCTTGTCATTGAATTGTTGCCTGTCAGTTGTTTAACGCATCAGATGCATCGACAGCTTCTTTGATTCTTTGATCTTCTTCCAAACCGTTTGCATTGCGGTTAATAAAGTACACTGCCAAACACAGTGTCCATTAACAAACTTCCAAGCAGATACCTATGTCACGGTTAACTAAAAGTCGCACTCGCTGATTGCCCGTCCTTTCTTCCAAGCCACCTACGGGGTGGTTAACGAGAACTATCGCAAGACGTTTGTCGGTTATCACTTCCAAGCCACCTACGGGGCTAAGTTACCGTTAATGGTTGAATCAGCTAAACTCCCATAAAATCTACGTTGTAGGGGAGTGATATGCAATCTGAACTCTTCCAGAATTTTATTGATTCCATTTCAACATTAACCAGTGAACAGCGAGACATTCTTAACAACTCGCTCCTTAGTACTCAAATAGAGGTTACCGAGGTAGTAGAAACCACTGACTCTGAACCTGTTTACAGTGAATCTATACCCAATAACGATAATGCAACACCTGACGTAGAAAAGAGCATACTTGCCCAATTTGCCGAAAACCCCAGGTGCCCCAAATGCAAAAGCCATAGCGTTGGTCGCTGGGGCATACGAAATGGCCGACAGCGCTACCACTGCAAGACTTGCGACTCAACGTTTAACGCCTTTAGTGGAACGCCTTTGGCAAGGCTCAGGCACCCTGAAAAATGGAACAAGTACCTCGCAGGTATGACTCACTCTATGGTCTTGCGACCAGCTGCTGCTGAGAATGCCATTGACTTGAAAACTGCGTTCCGCTGGCGTCACCGCTTTCTTGAAGTGATTAATAATGATCAAGCAGAAGAGCTTTGTGGCATTGCATATTCTGGTAACTCTTGAACACTCATTCTGGTAACACTTGAACACCCATTCTGGTAACACTTGAACACCTATTCTGGTTTCTTTTGAACACTTTTTGATGATTTCCAGAATCACCGTTCAAGCTTCCAGAAACGCTGTTCAACAGACCATAAACCGGTCTAATACAGCTAACAAATATCTTCTTATGCATTGATTTTCCATAACTTTGGCCGTTCTTATCTGTACCAAGAGAGGGAACCGGCCATGACAGAAAACAGGATTACCATGCGTAAGCTACTAGAAATACTCCGGATGCGGTTTGGCAGCCAACTCAGCTTCCGACAAATTTCCCGCAGTGTACGGGTCAGTGTGGGGACGGTATCCAACTACGTTAAGGCCTTTCAGGAATCGGAATTAAGCTGGCCCCTGGCAGAGGATATATCTGAGCCTGAGCTTATTCAGGCGCTGTTTCCCGATGCCTCGATAGCCAATCGAAAAGGGTTGATTGATCCTGACTGGGCTGAGGTGCATCAGGAACTGAAGCGCAAGGAAGTGACCAAACAACGACTCTGGGAAGAATACTGTCAGGCCCACCCCCTCAATGCCTACAGCTATGCCCAGTACTGTCACCGTTACAATCAGTGGCGTGGTTGTCAAAAGCGATCTATGCGACAGCTGCACAATGCAGGTGAAAAGTTATTTGTTGATTATGCCGGGCCAACCATGCCAATCATCAACCCGGACACCGGCGAAATTGCCCACAATGCCCAGATATTTGTGGCAGTGCTGGGAGCGTCCAACTATACCTACGCTGAAGCGACTCTGTCACAAAAAACAGAGGACTGGCTGGGGTCTCATGAACGGGCCTTTGAGTTCTTTGGTGGGGTGCCAGAAATTGTTGTGCCAGACAACCCAAAGTGCGCAGTTATCAAAGCCTGTCGGTACGAGCCGGATCTCAACCCATCATACCAGCACCTGGCTTGTCACTACCAGGTGGCAGTCATTCCGGCACGCCCCTACAAACCCAAAGACAAGGCCAAAGCAGAAGTCGGTGTACAGGTAGTGGAGCGGTGGATACTGGCCAGGCTTCGTCATGAAATGTTCTTTACCCTGGCAGAGCTGAACCTGCGGATACGTGAGCTGTTAATCGAACTGAACCTGAAGCCCTTTAAGCAGTTGCCAGGAACGCGACGTAGTGCGTTTGAACAACTGGATGAACCAGCCCTCAAGCCACTGCCGAAGCAATCTTTTGTGTTCGCTGAGTTTATCAAGGCCCGGGTGAATGTGGATTATCATATTATCTGCAAGGGGCACGCCTACTCGGTTCCCCATCAGCTTGCCAGGCAGGAAGTAGAAGTACAGGCGACTGAGCACTGCGTCACGATCTACGCTAACGGTAAAGTGGTGGCCAGCCACGCTCGCAAGCACACACGTGGATTTACGACGTTAGCAGTTCATATGCCGGAACGACATCGTCACCATCAGGATTGGACGCCTGAGCGTTTACTTAACTGGGCTAACGACATTGGTCAGGAAGTCTATTGTTTTATTCAATCACTGCTGGATAGCAAGGAGCATCCTGAACAAGCCTATCGAGCTTCATTGGGGCTGCTAAACCTGCAGCGGGAATATGGAACTGAACGACTCAACAACGCCTGCGCCCATGCCAGGAACATCGGGGGTTATCGGTTAAAAAATGTCCGATCAATCCTCCAGTCAGGCAAAGACCTGATGCCATTGGAGCCACAGTTAAAACAAACGACAGGTCCCTTGCATGATGATCACGAAAATATTCGTGGCGCTATTTGCTATCAATAACCGGAGGCGAACATGATCAATGAAACACTGGCTCGCCTTAGGTCACTGCGACTGACCGGAATGGCAGATGCCCTCAATCAACAGCTGGACCAGCCGGGCACCTACAGTAGCCTTAGCTTTGAAGAACGACTGTCGTTGCTTACTGAGCAGGAAGAAACAGAGCGAAACAATAAACGTCTGGCTCGGCTGCTCAGAAGCGCCCGGTTTAAACTGGCTGCCCGGATACACGACATTGACTATGAACACCCCAGAGGTCTCAAACAGAACCAGATGGCCAGCCTGTCTGGAGGAGGCTGGCTTGACCGGTACAGGAACCTGTTGATCACCGGACCTTGTGGTTCCGGTAAGAGCTACCTGGCCTGCGCCCTTGGGCACATGGCTTGTCTGAAAGGCTACAGTGTCCGGTACTATCGGATGTCCAGGCTACTGGATGAACTGATCCTTGCCCACGGTGATGGCAGCTACAGCAGGCAGTTGAAACAACTGGCAAAAGTAGACTTGCTGATTCTGGACGACTGGGGCCTGGAACCACTGACGCAGCAACAAAGGAACGATCTGCTGGAAGTCATGGATGACAGGCACGAGCAAGGTTCCACGTTGGTTACCAGTCAATTGCCCACCCGGAAGTGGCATGCCAGCATTGGTGATGAAACTCTGGCCGACGCCATTCTTGACCGGCTTATGCACAATGCCCACCGGATTGAACTCAAAGGCGAATCCATGCGCAAAAAGCTTGGAAAATTGGACGCAGTTGAACACCTGGTCTAAAAATCACACTGGGCAATGTGTAAGGAGTTCAGGGTGTTCAAATGAAACAGAATAGGTGTTCAAGTTAACCAGAATACGCAATCCCCGCCGATCGAAATTAAAGACAGAGTTAAAGTACTTCAGAAAAAACCGGTTACGGATGAATTATGCAGAACACCTGTCGCGCAACCTGCCCATAGGCTCAGGGGTCATTGAGGCATCCTGTAAAACGCTGGTTACACAGCGAATGAAGTGTTCGGGAATGCGTTGGCGGTGTCCCGGGGGGCAAGGCATTCTGACACTCAGGTCACTAATTCAAAGTGGTTGGTTCGACTGTGGCTGGATGCTGCTGTCGGTAACGTACCGGGCTAAGGTAAATATGGTCAGTGATAATGTGATTCCATTTTCATCAGGGAAGGGTGATCTTGAACGTTAGTACTCATCAATATGAGACTTTCACCCAATGCTATGCGAGTTTTTCCCACCCCGGGAGGTCCATCACAGGTTATATGATCGAATCTGGCTAATCCTTCAGCCGCTATACTTTGAAGGTCATGACGTATGGGGTCTAATGTCTTGCTTTGATTAATATAGCCCTCAATAGCTGGATATAAATTCTCGGAAGACCAACGGTTCTCTTCTATTATTACTTGATAGTCTTTTTGCTTAAGCGTTGACTGTAACTTGTCTGCGGACAGTGCAGAAATTGCACGATCTGCCAGTACAAGACAGAGACGAACAATTGTATTGGTTATATTACGTTCTCGACTTTAGAGTCTGTATAAAACGATAATTCGGTCAGCTTTTTATAGTGAAGCAAGCCGAAATCAGTGAACTGTTTTTCCAAGTTCGTTATTACTTCCGTTTTTTGCCTAAAAGCCTTTAGTTATGCTGCTTCTGAATTATCCGGTATTAACTGGTCGATCAGATCGCGAAAATTGAACTCATATTTTTGCTTATATCTGTTCCAGCCCTTGCGAATAGAGAACCTCGGAATAATTCCTGAAAGAGCAATTTTCATCATGCCTGCAGTGGTTGTATCCGGGCTTCTCCAGGGTATCCGGGAAATATTCAGACATGCCTGATTTTTACAAACGGTTAATAATAGGACTTACGCATTGACAACAGGCTCTAAAATTTGATAATGCCAAAAAACAGATGTCTTCAGGGATGAAAGTGAGAACTACCACTCGACCGACCACTGCACGATGCACTCTTGCAAAATACATTGGCTTTTTGATTAGTGAGCCAAAATCATCAACATGCACAAGACTGGCCGAGGTTACCGACTTTTCTCACGATAGCGCAAACCGCTTTCTTAAGCGTGAAAACTATCAGCCCAAAGATATGTACGATGAAGCAGTCAAAAGTTTAAACCCTATTGGCGGCACCCTGAGCGTTGATGACAGCGTGCTCGACAAACCTTATAGCTACTCCGTGGCACTGGTTGGCCACTTTTGGTCGGGTAAACATCACCGAGTGGTTAAGGGAGTTAACCTCATCACCCTTTATTACACCGACGTATCCGGGCGCCATATGCCGGTGAATTACAGGATATACGACAAATCGGAAGACAAGACAAAAAACGACTACTTCCGTGAAATGTTGATTGAAGTGCTGGTATGGGGGCTGAAGCCAGCGTTCGTTACCGGTGACTCCTGGTACAGCTGCACGACTAACCTGAAGACGATTAAAAACCATCAGACTGGGTTTATGTTTGCCGTTTGCGTATTCTGGTTAACTTGAACACCTATTCTGTTTCATTTGAACACCCTGAACTCCTTACACATTGCCCAGTGTGATTTTTAGACCAGGTGTTCAACTGCGTCCAATTTTCCAAGCTTTTTGCGCATGGATTCGCCTTTGAGTTCAATCCGGTGGGCATTGTGCATAAGCCGGTCAAGAATGGCGTCGGCCAGAGTTTCATCACCAATGCTGGCATGCCACTTCCGGGTGGGCAATTGACTGGTAACCAACGTGGAACCTTGCTCGTGCCTGTCATCCATGACTTCCAGCAGATCGTTCCTTTGTTGCTGCGTCAGTGGTTCCAGGCCCCAGTCGTCCAGAATCAGCAAGTCTACTTTTGCCAGTTGTTTCAACTGCCTGCTGTAGCTGCCATCACCGTGGGCAAGGATCAGTTCATCCAGTAGCCTGGACATCCGATAGTACCGGACACTGTAGCCTTTCAGACAAGCCATGTGCCCAAGGGCGCAGGCCAGGTAGCTCTTACCGGAACCACAAGGTCCGGTGATCAACAGGTTCCTGTACCGGTCAAGCCAGCCTCCTCCAGACAGGCTGGCCATCTGGTTCTGTTTGAGACCTCTGGGGTGTTCATAGTCAATGTCGTGTATCCGGGCAGCCAGTTTAAACCGGGCGCTTCTGAGCAGCCGAGCCAGACGTTTATTGTTTCGCTCTGTTTCTTCCTGCTCAGTAAGCAACGACAGTCGTTCTTCAAAGCTAAGGCTACTGTAGGTGCCCGGCTGGTCCAGCTGTTGATTGAGGGCATCTGCCATTCCGGTCAGTCGCAGTGACCTAAGGCGAGCCAGTGTTTCATTGATCATGTTCGCCTCCGGTTATTGATAGCAAATAGCGCCACGAATATTTTCGTGATCATCATGCAAGGGACCTGTCGTTTGTTTTAACTGTGGCTCCAATGGCATCAGGTCTTTGCCTGACTGGAGGATTGATCGGACATTTTTTAACCGATAACCCCCGATGTTCCTGGCATGGGCGCAGGCGTTGTTGAGTCGTTCAGTTCCATATTCCCGCTGCAGGTTTAGCAGCCCCAATGAAGCTCGATAGGCTTGTTCAGGATGCTCCTTGCTATCCAGCAGTGATTGAATAAAACAATAGACTTCCTGACCAATGTCGTTAGCCCAGTTAAGTAAACGCTCAGGCGTCCAATCCTGATGGTGACGATGTCGTTCCGGCATATGAACTGCTAACGTCGTAAATCCACGTGTGTGCTTGCGAGCGTGGCTGGCCACCACTTTACCGTTAGCGTAGATCGTGACGCAGTGCTCAGTCGCCTGTACTTCTACTTCCTGCCTGGCAAGCTGATGGGGAACCGAGTAGGCGTGCCCCTTGCAGATAATATGATAATCCACATTCACCCGGGCCTTGATAAACTCAGCGAACACAAAAGATTGCTTCGGCAGTGGCTTGAGGGCTGGTTCATCCAGTTGTTCAAACGCACTACGTCGCGTTCCTGGCAACTGCTTAAAGGGCTTCAGGTTCAGTTCGATTAACAGCTCACGTATCCGCAGGTTCAGCTCTGCCAGGGTAAAGAACATTTCATGACGAAGCCTGGCCAGTATCCACCGCTCCACTACCTGTACACCGACTTCTGCTTTGGCCTTGTCTTTGGGTTTGTAGGGGCGTGCCGGAATGACTGCCACCTGGTAGTGACAAGCCAGGTGCTGGTATGATGGGTTGAGATCCGGCTCGTACCGACAGGCTTTGATAACTGCGCACTTTGGGTTGTCTGGCACAACAATTTCTGGCACCCCACCAAAGAACTCAAAGGCCCGTTCATGAGACCCCAGCCAGTCCTCTGTTTTTTGTGACAGAGTCGCTTCAGCGTAGGTATAGTTGGACGCTCCCAGCACTGCCACAAATATCTGGGCATTGTGGGCAATTTCGCCGGTGTCCGGGTTGATGATTGGCATGGTTGGCCCGGCATAATCAACAAATAACTTTTCACCTGCATTGTGCAGCTGTCGCATAGATCGCTTTTGACAACCACGCCACTGATTGTAACGGTGACAGTACTGGGCATAGCTGTAGGCATTGAGGGGGTGGGCCTGACAGTATTCTTCCCAGAGTCGTTGTTTGGTCACTTCCTTGCGCTTCAGTTCCTGATGCACCTCAGCCCAGTCAGGATCAATCAACCCTTTTCGATTGGCTATCGAGGCATCGGGAAACAGCGCCTGAATAAGCTCAGGCTCAGATATATCCTCTGCCAGGGGCCAGCTTAATTCCGATTCCTGAAAGGCCTTAACGTAGTTGGATACCGTCCCCACACTGACCCGTACACTGCGGGAAATTTGTCGGAAGCTGAGTTGGCTGCCAAACCGCATCCGGAGTATTTCTAGTAGCTTACGCATGGTAATCCTGTTTTCTGTCATGGCCGGTTCCCTCTCTTGGTACAGATAAGAACGGCCAAAGTTATGGAAAATCAATGCATAAGAAGATATTTGTTAGCTGTATTAGACCGGTTTATGGTCTGTTGAACAGCGTTTCTGGAAGCTTGAACGGTGATTCTGGAAATCATCAAAAAGTGTTCAAAAGAAACCAGAATAGGTGTTCAAGTGTTACCAGAATGGGTGTTCAAGTGTTACCAGAATGAGTGTTCAAGAGTTACCAGAATATGCACCGTTGAGAAAAACAGGACAGTATCACTGGAAAAAGGTAAATGGCAGCAGGTTCAACACCTCGACATCCCCGACAATGGTCTGGATGTATGGCTCAAAGACTTCGGTAAGATCCGGTTGTTCAGGACGATGCTAAAAGACCAGCGTCGCCACTACGTGGTTTACTTGCCAGAGGAAGTCCCTTTTGAACGCAATGACTTCAAGCAGATCCATGACCAGCACTGGCAGATCGAACAGTTTCACAGGGCGATCAAGCAGGTTTGCCATATTGAGCACTTTCAGGTTCGCAGCGAACGACCCGTCAGAAACCATATATTTGCTGCAATTTTAGCTTTTGTTTATCTCCAGAAAATGCAGATAGAGCAGGAGTTTACGAATATTTATCAGCACCAACGGGGGCTGTTTAAAGAGACAATAGGCGCTTTCATTGAGAGTTTTGCAAAGGGGAAGGATCACCTCCTACCAAAATTTATCGGTGTCATCAATGCGTAAGTCCTAAATAACTGCAATAATGCATAGCCTGCCATTTTCAAATGCATCCATCGAAGCAGTGTTCGCAATTTCTGCTGCCATAAATGGCAACAGCCAAAAGCATGTTTGAGTTGGTGAAACATTGGC
Organism: Endozoicomonas sp. SCSIO W0465; assembly: GCF_023716865.1. Lineage (NCBI taxonomy): Bacteria > Pseudomonadati > Pseudomonadota > Gammaproteobacteria > Oceanospirillales > Endozoicomonadaceae > Endozoicomonas > Endozoicomonas sp. SCSIO W0465. Next base: position 2,916,449 of record NZ_CP092417.1, on the reverse strand, counting down.
TCTACCGGCCATCTCCGGGAATAGGCACGAAGCACCTCCAGTCCCTCAAGTTCCGGATTGGTCGAGATGAATATTCTGCTTTCGGTCAGACCTTTGTCATTTTCAAAGCGACTCCAGACGACGCGTACTTCACGACCTTTAAGGAATCTGGCGCGACAGATCAGGGTACGATAACGTATTTTGCGAAATTTGCCGTACATCCGTCATTCAGCACCCGTATCAGGAATAAATTTCCTGATACGGTCGCCCAAGAATTGAAATAATAGTCAACTGCCTTTCTTGTAATCCAACCACATGCTTTTCATGTCCATCGACCAATAGCACGTTGATACCCTGAAAGCAGAAAAACACCCAACGCGCTGTCGGGTTTTGGCAGGGTTTCCGCTTCATGTCCGGGAAAAACCGACTCTGTCGTTTTAGCTCATGCCTAATTCGATGCTGAATCGCCGCATACACTAACAGACACAGCGTCATCACCATCAGCAAGGCTTCTATTCGTTCCGGTTTCTTTAAAAACAGCGAAGAAACCAGAAACTCCGGGCTCTTCAAAAACCGAAAGCCACGCTCTACTGACTGTTGTGATTTGTAAGTACTTAGCACTTCTGCTGTACTCAGCCGACTGTCGTCCAGATCATTCGTCGCCAGCACAAAGCAACCCAGAGAACACTCTGCATCTTTGCGACAGTCAACGGATACCCAAGGATATCCGCTCACATAATATTCAATACTGTCCGGTTTAGAGCCTTTCTCCGGACGACCTACCTTGGTATAGCAGGGTTTCTCAGTAATGACAGGTTCCGCCTGACAATAAATAGTTTTTGACTGCCATTCATCGAACGCACGCAATGCGTCGGTTTCACACTTGAAGGCTTTTTTGGCCAGTTTACTGGTCAGCGCTCTGCTTCTTTCTCAGACTTCTTTAGCATTTTTTTCAGCAGTGTTTTTTGTTCGCTCTTTCGAGCCTGCTCGCTGCGGACCAGAATCCAGCGCTGGGAGACACCCGCATGATCTGACAGCATTTCATGACTCTCATAGCCCTCAGCACCCTCCACTGGTGTCATTTCACAAGAAGCGACACTGTCAATCAGTTCTCTGGCTTCTTTGATTTTTGACGGAACCCGGGTGATAAATTGCTGGCCCTGCTGATGAAGTATCTGTACGTTATCTGTTGTATAAAGTGCTGCATCACCAATCAGGTAGCGATTATTCAGGGCTTCCCGGTAGGATTTCAAATGGCTGCTGATGACTTTTTTAAAGTTTTTATTGTCGTTTACGTTGCCACTGGACGCTTTCATAAAAACGGGAATACCGGCCTGATTTTCCGTCATCATCAGCAGTATTGCCTGGTTGAGCTCGGGTCGATGATCCCTGCTGTATCCACGACAGAGTTTGATACAGTGCATATCTTCTTCGTCGACGTCAGATTCGCTGTTATAAACGCCGTCCACATGCAAGCTTGTTGAGTCAAGGTTCAGAGCCTTGCACGGCAGTTTTAAGACATTCACTGCCTTGACAGCCAGCGATAAATAGACCTCACTTACATCCAGTTCAAAAAGCTGATCCAGGGCTCTGCCGAGTACACTGTCGTTAATGTGTTCGGGTTTAATACCGGGCCTGATGAGTTTATCCAGCGGTTTATCAGCATGAAACTCCGGGAACATATGAAGCGTGCGGGCAGTGAACCCAAGGCCGTTAAGCAGCATTGATACTACGGTTTCGCCAAAGGAAATATTCCGGTGTTCAGATTGGTTAGGAACCAGGGAATCCAGATGATTAGAGATACCGAGTTCTTTGCACATACCGGCAACCAAACCCATATGATCGATACGTTGAATGTGGAACTGATGAGGATGCATTGGACATGTTCATTCTGAGAATTTTTTACATTTTAGCCGGTGTAGGGAAATTCTCAGATTGAGTGCTGAATGACGGATAAACCAACCAGTGCCGAAGAACTGGATCCGGATTCCATTGAATTTGAACGGTACCGACTCACCCGGGCACAGGCCGATGGGCAGGAACTAAAGAACGAACTGGCCGAAGGCAAAGTGGCCCCGGTGGATCTGCAGTCTTATGTGCTGGGTAAATGCCTGGCTGAGGCGGCAGGTATTCTGGATACTCTGGTGCTGAACATGAAGCGGAAGCATCCGGAACTGACACCAGTCCAGCTGGAAAACTTCAAACGGGAAATTGTTAAATCACAAAATGCCATTGCCCGTGGCCATGAGTTGATCCCCCAGTACCTTGATGAATATCTCTCCGAGACAGCGGCAGAATCTATGTAAAGCCGCCAGGCTTGGATTCTTGGCCATGCACCGGCCAGTGCCCATGACCTGTTCAGAATGGGCGGATGAGAATTTCTATTTGTCGGCTGAATCGGCCTACATCGAGGGGCGTTGGGAGACTGCACCGTTTCAGGTAGCGATCCTGAACAGCATGGGTAACGACGAGATCCGGGTAGTGAACCTGATCAAGTCGGCCCGGGTTGGTTACTCCCAAATGCTGAAAGCGGCTACCGGTTATCAGCTACAACACAAAAAACGCAACGGCATGATTCTCCAACCAACGGACAGTGCCGCCAGCAGCTTTATGAAAGCTCATGTAGAAACGGCTATCCGGGATGTTCCGGTACTGAAAGAGCTGGCCCCATGGTTTGGCAAGAAGCACCGGGACAATACGCTGGAAGCCAAGAAGTTCAGTAACCAGCGGCAGCTCTGGTGTCTGGGTGGTACGGCGGCAAAGAACTACCGGGAAAAATCGCTGGATTTCATTATCTATGATGAGCTGGCGGCCTTTCCGGAAGACGTGGAAAAAGAAGGTGCCCCTACTTTTCTGGGTGATAAACGACTGGAAGGTTCTGCTTTCCCGAAGTCCATCCGGGGTAGCACACCCAAGATCAAAGGGCACTGCCAGATTGAACGGGCAGCCCAGGAGTCAGAGACTGACTTCCTTATGTTCGTACCATGCCCGCACTGTGGGGAGTATCAGTCGTTAAAGTGGGGAGGAAAGGATGCCCCATTTGGTATTAAGTGGGCAGAGAATAATCCGAGGGATGTCTGGTATCTGTGTGAACACAATGGCTGTGTAATTCGCCAGCATGAGCTGACCCCGCATTTTGCCAAAGCCCAGTGGCGATGCCATAAGACAGGCATCACCACGGTTGATGGCTACGAGTTTCTGTTGAATGGGCAAGTCAGCGAAACCCCCGAGTCTGTCACCTGGAATATCTGGACAGCCTATAGCCCGTTCACAACCTGGGAACGTATCGCCAGAGACTTCCTGAATACCAGAGACGACCAGGGAAAGCTGAAGACCTTCGTCAATACCACCCTTGGCGAGACCTGGGACGATGAAACCGGCGAAAAGCTGGAATGGGAAAACCTTTACGCCCGACGGGAAACCTATCTGCCCACCATACCGGAATGGGCTGTCTATATCGCCGGCTCCGTGGATACCCAGGATGATCGACTGGAAATCAAGATCAAAGCCTATGGCCCGGGTGAAGAAAGCTGGCTGATTGGTTACAAGCGTCTGATCGGTGATCCTGCCGGTGAACTGATCTGGCAAAAACTGACCGAATATGTTGACCAGAGTTTTCAGCATGCCAGCGGTGCGAAAATGTCCGTGGGTCTGATCTGTATCGACTCCGGTGGTCACTATACCGATGAGGTGTATGCCTGGTGTCGTCAAGACCCGATGCGGCGCATTCCCATCAAAGGGGCATCGGTCTACGGTAAGCCGGTGGCCAACTTCCCCCGGAAGCGAAACCGCAAAGGCGTCTACCTGACGGAAGTCGGTACCGATAACGCCAAGGATATTATCTATTCACGGCTGGCCATGCAGGCCAAAGACCTGACCAAACCCATCAAGGGGTATATGCACCTGCCCATGGTGGAATGGGCGGATGAACTCTATTTCAAAGGGCTGACTGCTGAGCGTAAGAAACTCAGCTTTGTCAAAGGTCGGCGGGTGTACCGGTGGGAATGCCCTTCCGGTGTCCGTAACGAACCGACGGATCTGGAGGTATATAACCTCGCTGCGGTCCGTATTGCCCAACAGCACTTCGGGCTTGACCTTGATCGGGCAAGACCGGAAGGCCGAAAAAACCAGTCCACCAAAAAACGAAAGTCCGTTCATCAATCCAGCTGGCTCTAAATACCTATGTCTCCAGAACAACAGATGATTGACCTGTACATACAGGCCGAAAAAGACCTGCTTGCCGGAAAGAACGTCTCCATGAACGGCCGCACCATCACCATGGAAAACCTCAATGAAATCCGTGAGGGTCGTCAAGAGTGGGAGCGTCGTCTACAGGCTAAAACCCGTCGCAAGCCCTACAGTGTGGGAGTCATTAACTGGTGAATATTCTTGACCGGATGATTGCCCCTTTCTTTCCCCAGCGGGCATTGAACCGTCTGAGAGCCCGGGCGCAATTTGAAATACTGGCACAGCATGAGGCTGCCAGGCCGGACCGGCTGCGCAAGATCAAACGCTCTACCGGTTCCGGTGATGCGGTCGCGATCCACTCCCGTTCATTGCGGGAGCAGGCCCGATGGCTGGATGAAAACTATGATCTGGCCGCCGGTATTCTGGATGAGAAAGTCAAAGGGGTCATCGGTGCCAAGGGTATTCTGATTGAGCCTACGCCCAGGGATAAGAATGGCGAAATCCTTACGGATTTTGCGGAAGAGCTCTCCGGCCTGTTTGAAGAATGGTCCCGATCCGTCACCACCTGTGGCATGCCCCGCAGTGATGCGGAGCGTATTGTCTGTCTCAGCTGGCTGCGGGATGGTGAGATGCTGGGGCAGCTGGTACAGGGGCGAGTTAATTTGTATCAGTTCGCTACCCGGGTACCGCTGGCGGTTGAGCTGCTGGAGGCGGACTATCTGCCATCGGAAAGCCAGATCGATGCCAGCCGTAACATTGTCGGTGGTGTTGAGCGCAATGCTTGGGGCAAGCCAACCGCTTACCACATTTACAAAGATCATCCCGGCAACCTGATGGGCAAGTGGAGCCTGACCACCAAACGGGTGTCAGCAGACAACATGCTGCATCTGAAACTGGCTCGTCGTTCCCGTCAGGCCCGGGGTATCTCCCTGCTGGCTCCGGTGATTCAGCGACTGGGTGACCTGAGAGACTATGAACACGCCGAGCAGGTAGCCGCCAAGGTATCGGCGGCACTGACCGCCTATATCAAAAAGGGCGAACCCCAGATGTACATGGGGAATCAAAACGACGATGACGATGAGCGTTTGTTTGATATCAGTCCACTCATGGTGTTTGACAATCTCGCCCCCGGTGAGGATGTCGGCACCATTGAAAGCAATCGCCCCAGTGCCCTGTTAACCCCATACCGAGACGCCATGCTGAAAGCGGCCTGTGCCGGAACCGCCAGCAGCTACAGCACGGTTTCCAGAACTTACATGGGCACCTATTCTAGCCAGCGTCAGGAACTGGTGGACGTCACCAGTACCCATGCCGTGTTTCAGGATCAGTTTATCAATAGCTGGTCCATGCCCTGTTATGAATCATTGATCCGGGTCTCTATTGCCTCTGGTGTTCTTCGTGCGCCTGCCAGTCTGGATGTCCGCAGTTTGTTTGATGCGGAGTACCTGGGGCCAACAATGCCGTGGATTGATCCGGTGAAAGAGGCTAATGCCTGGAAACAGAATGTCAGGAATGGACACGCCACCGATGCGGAAGCCATTCGGGCGAGAGGTCGTAATCCAGTGAAGGTCAGGGCCAAGCGCCTGAAAGAGATTCAGACCAACCGTGAAGATGGTCTGGTGACCGATACCGACCCCTACTTTGACAAACCCTCCATACAGGTTTCAGACAATGCCCAAACAGACCAGTAAGTACTCCCTGAAAATGGCCGCTGATTCGGTGGTCGAACTGATCATCTATGAAGAGATCAGCAGCTGGTGGGGCATCACCGCCCAGAACATTGCCAACCAGTTGAAAGAGCTGCGGGCAGCCAACGGCACGATCAATACTATACGGGTCCGGATCAACAGTCCGGGCGGGGATGTCTTTGAAGGCGTCACCATTTACAACCTGCTGAAGCAGGACAGCGCCTTTGTTGAAGTCTATGTGGATGGCATGGCGGCTTCCATTGCCAGCATTATTGCCATGGCCGGTGACAAGATCGTCATCGGTGAGTCTGCTGCTTTCATGATTCACAACCCATGGTCTTATGCCTGGGGAGAGTCGGACGAGCTGCGGAAAATGGCCGACCTGCTGGATCAGATCAAATCCTCATTGATGACCACCTACCAGAAACGCACCGGCCTGTCTGAAGAAGAGATCACCGCACTGATGGATGAAGAGACCTGGTACTTCGGGCAGGAAGCCGTGGACGCCGGTTTTGCTGATGAAGTCTTTGAAGCGCCTGCCATGGCCGCCAGCCTGAACAGCAAAGGCAAAAAAAGACTGCAAAATATTACCGAAAATATTCCCGATAAGGCGCTGGCCTTCTTCCAGAGCGCAACCAATCAAGCCAATCGTTCCGAACAACCGGAAAACCCCGAGGGTTCCGCCCCTCAACACACCAAGGAGAAAGCACCTATGCCTAAAGAGCATAACCAGGCGGCAGCGGGCGGTAACCCGACACCTGCAGCCAGTGATACCAGCAAGACCATGACCGCCCAGGAGCGCAACGATCAGATCAGCGCCATCTTCACCCCCTTCAATGGCCAGCATACTGACCTGTTGATCGAGTGCATGAGTGATACCACCATCACACCGGAACAGGCCAAAGACAAACTACTGAACCGACTGGGTGCCGGTACCAGCCCAAGTACGCCATCCAATAACGTGCATGTGCATGCCGACAACGGTCGTATTGTTTTCGACGGGCTGTTGAATGCTCTGGAAGCCCGTGTGTTCAAAGATGTGAAAGCCGAGAAGGACAATCCATACAAGTCGTTCAACCTGCAGGAAATGGCACGGGCTTCACTGTCTGAAAAAGGCGTGAATATGTCGGCATACGACAGTCGTATGAACATGGTGGCCGCTGCCTTTACGCACAGCACCAGTGATTTCGGCAATGTGCTAGCGGATGTTGCCCATAAAGCCATGCTCCGTGGCTGGGACGAAACACCAGAAACCTTCACCCGCTGGACCCGCGAAGGCACACTCACCGATTTCAAACCCACCAAACGTGTGGGCCTGAACACCTTCCCAAGCCTGAAAGAAGTAGCGGAAGGTGCTGAGTTTAAATACGGCAATGTCAGTGATCGTGGGGAAAGCATCCTGCTGGCCACCTATGGCAAGCTGTTCTCCATTACCCGTCAGGCGATCATCAACGATGACCTCTCTGTCTTCACACGACTGCCACAGGCCATGGGCAGAGCTGCCGCCAGAACCGTGGGTGATCTGGTCTATGCAATTCTAACCGGCAACCCTGAAATGTCTGACGGTGTGAAGCTGTTCGCCAGCGCTCACAAAAATACGCTGACCGGTGGTCTGTCCATTGAGAATCTGGACAAAGGCAGAACCTTGATGAGAACTCACAAGGACGGTGATGCTCATCTCAATATCGGACCGGGCTATCTGCTGACCCCGGTAGCGCTGGAAGGGACTGCCGGTTCGCTGCTCCGCTCCGAAGCCGACCCCAGCAAAACCAACAGCAAAGCGGCCAACCCGGTGTTTGGCATGGCAGAGTCCATTTCCGAAGCCCGACTGGACAGCGCCTCTGCAGCAACCAGTTATCTGGTGGCGGGCGATATGTACGACACCATTGAAGTGGCGTACATGGATGGTAACCCTGCCCCTCGTCTGGAACAGCAACAAGGTTGGGATGTGGACGGCACTCAGTTCAAAGTGGCACTGGATGCCGGTGTTGCGCCCATGGACTTCCGCTCTTTTTTAGAGATCAAGGGGTAAGAGCACTGAAGCGATAAACCTTTCCTGCCCGTCATTTCCTGTCAGAGATGCCGGGCTTTTCTGTTTCTGAATACGAGGACATTTCCATGGCAACAAATTATTTGCAGGAAGGCAAAACCATTGAGTTCACTGCGGCGGCGGATGTGGCTTCCGGCTCTGCAGTGGTGGTGGGTACCGTGGTGGTGGTCGCTATCAGTACTGTACTGTCCGGTGAACTGGCGGTGGGTATGACTGATGGCGTTTTTGATCTGCCTAAAGGCACTGGTGCTATTACCCAGGGTGCCAAGGTTTATCTCAAGTCGGATGGAACGATCACCGCTACAGCCAGTGGCAATACGGCCGCCGGTACCTGCTGGTCAGCCGCTGCGGATAGTGATACTTCCATTGCGGTAAAGCTGAACCGTTAATCCATCAGGGCTGATTGGATCAATATCCGTCAGCCTGTTTTGAGGTAAGCATGAGCGATTTTGTCAGCCGCTTTGATAATGCCCGGATTATCCGTCGGTTGGGCGAGCCGGTCAGTTTGCCCGATGGTCGTGTAGTTTCCGGTGTTTTTGAGTTCCCGGCCAATGATGGAGCACTGGGTTAGCCTGCCGATGGATTACCGCTCACCGGAAGTAACCCTGACCGATCAGGACGCCAGTGGTTTGCAAAAAGGTGATGTGCTCACCATTCGCAACAGCGTTTACACCATCGGCAAACCCAGGCCCAGTGGTGATGGCGTGACGGTGCTGCCATTGGCAGAAGGGCAGGACGACCCGGATACCGGACGGTGGAAATGACCACCATTGCGCTGGACGTTAAGCAGGCCGTTAAGGAACTGACCGAAGGGCTGGAAGGCAAAGAACAGGCTATCCGTCGGGCAGTCGCCAGAGCGGATCGCAAGTTTTCCGCCTGGGCAGAGCGGCAAATCCGGTTGATTGTCAGTCGGGCGTCGGAGATTCCCCAGAAAATATTGAAAGACAATCGCCGTATCTTTGTCAGTAAGGAACGAACGCCAGACGGACTGGTGACCCATATCTGGATCGGTCTTAATCCCATCTATGCCGATGAACTGGGCAGACCGGTAAAAACCGATGCGGGTGTCAAGATCGGGCGCTTTGGTGAGTTCTACCAGGCATTCATCATCAACAACAAAGTTTTCTATCGGGTGGGCCGTGACCGGTTCCCCATTGCCAGAGCGGTTTACGCCTTTAACGATCCGGTAGTGCAAGCCATCGAACGCATGGAGCTCCCTGCCCAAAAGCTGTCTCTTGATCACAAATAGCTACCTTGTTCTATCATTTCTCACTGATAAAACAGGTCATGCTTCCACTTTCTCCTAAACCATGGTCAGAACTAACTTTTGGATGTGCTGATTTGGGCGATACTCGACGTACAAAACGACTTGTCAAAGTTGCTGCCGAGCTTTCAGCTCATACCGGTAATTCTTTGTCATCTTCATGCGAAGGTTATACCGCACTGGTAACTGGAGCTTACCGGCTGATTGAGAATGAGGCCGTAAAGCCTGAAGCAATAGCTGAGGCAGGCTTTCAGGCAACTGCCAAAATAGCGAGACAGTCTCGCCTACTTCTGGCTCTCGAAGATACAACAACCCTGGGTTATAAACATGCTGTCAGATCCGAGCTTGGTGATCTTGGAGGTCCTGAAGGCTCTAAAACCAGAGGATTCCACGTCCACTCTGTCTTCTTGGTTGATGCGGATACAGAGCGAAGCATTGGGCTTATTGATCAAGAACGATGGGTTAGAGAGGACGTTCAGCGGGGGAAAAAGAACCAACGTCGTCAGCTACCTTACGAGGGAAAGGAAAGCTTTAAGTGGCAAAGAGCCTCTGAAAACACAGAACAAAGGATGGGGGGTAAAATGCCTGACATCATCAGTGTTTGCGACCGGGAGGCGGATATATACGAATATATGCACTACAAACTGGATAACCGACAGCGGTTTGTTGTAAGAGCTACACAAAACAGAATCCTGGTGGATGGCGAACTCTTATTATTTGATTCCTTAGCTCAGACTGAAGTGTTGGGGAAATATACGATAGTGGTTCCTCAAAAAGGAGGTAGAAAGAAGCGAAAGGCAACGCTGCAGGTCAAAAGAAAGAAGATGACAATACAGGCGCCGCAAAGGCCAGGCGGCAGGCCGGAACCGGTAACTAGTTCTCGTCCAAAAACACAACCAATTGAAAACTGTAGATTTTATCCTGAAAAATTAAGTGGAGCCCTACTGCTATCTGGCGACTAAACTTCCCAAGAGCAAGAAACATAAGGGATTGCCAAAAACAGAGGACTCCAAATGCGCAAAAAACGCAACCCGCAGTGTAGTATGGAACTCCATTACGTACCTCATGAAATCTGCTCCCAGCTTTCCGGTATCTCGCAATGGCTTGACGCCCATCCACAGTTCAATGACTGGATTTATGAGGACTTAAGTTCTGGTGATAAACAGAACACTGGGCGGAACGGACTATCAGCAGAATCCGTTCTTCGTGCGGCACTCCTGAAACAGTATTTGAATTGTGATTATGACTACTTGTCGTTTGTTTTGATGGACTCCATGCTCTTTCGAGACTTTTGTCGCCTCGAACCAAACCAGCGCCCCAGTCGCTCCAGTTTGCATGGGCTCATCAGCCTTCTTACTGCATCTACATGGGAACGGATTAATAACTGTCAGCTAGTTCTCGTCCAAAAACTCTGCAGCCTATGCGTGCCAAGGCTTAGAGGGAAAAAATCAAGTTTTGTTTTGACGCCTTTTTCAACCAGTTTTCGGGGGCTACAGCGGAGTTGATGTGATTTTCCTGTAAATTCAGAGCACGTCAAATCTCTGTAGGCTACGTGGCCCAAGGGCTATAGTTTTTGGATGGGAACCAGCTAATGACCGCTAAAGATCAGGGTATTGAAAAAGGGCGCACTGTGGCTATTGACAGCACAGTCACCGAATCGGATATCAAACCTCCTTGCGACAGTGATCTTTTAGCCAGTTCCGTTAAAGAAATTTGTCGGCTGCTGGAACGGGGACAAACACTGACAGCGACACCGCTTTATGAATATACCCATCACAACCGAGCCGTAAAAGATGCGGCCAGAAAATGCATCTACGCTGGCAAAGAAGAGCGGCATCAGCATTATAAAAAACTGCTGCAGTTGACCCGAAAATCCCGGAAGGTACTTATCGAAGCTACTGTCACGCTAGCAAACGCCCGTCAGCAGGGGCAGTGTCTCCTGGCTGATGATGCCGACAAGTGGCAGGCCGATGTGGATCACCTGTTACCCCTGGTGGATGCAATAGTCTCCCAGACAGAGCGCAGGGTCTTTAAGGGTGAAAAGGTGCCAGCCCAGGAAAAAGTGGTTAGCCTGTATGAACCCCATACGGATATCATCGTAAAAGACAGGCGGCAAGTACAGTATGGCCATAAACTGAACCTGGTTCAGGGAAAAAGTCGATTGATCCTGGACCTGGTTATTGAGGAAGGTAACCCAGCGGATTCGGACCAATTCATTCCGATGATGGAAAGACAAAAAGAAATTTATGGTCGTGTACCTCGCCAGACAAGCGGTGACGGCGGATACGCGTGTCGCGCTAATTTGGAAAAAGCCAAGGCCATGGGAATCAGCGATGTAGCTTTTAATAAGAAGCGCGGACTTGAAGTCGAAGAGATGACTAAAAGTCAGTATGTGTATAAAACGCTCTTTCGCTTCCGGGCAGGTATTGAAGCGGGAATTTCGTGGCTAAAGAGATGTTTTGGGCTATCACGTTGCCACTGCAAGGGTTCTGAGCGTTTTGATTCTCATTGCTGGTTATCGGTGGTCTGTTACAACCTGGTGATTCTGGCCAGACACCCGGCACCATCCTGATAGCCACCTCCACGCTACATGAAAGTACCTTTCCAGCATGGTGGGAGGATGTTTTCTGCCTGCTTTTCGCGTTTTTCTCCAATATCCGTCCCAGATTAGAGAAAAAAAGGGAAGAGTTTTTGCGGCTCTCTGGAATTTCAGGAAATATCAAAACGCACGTACAATCTAATTATGATTGCCTGATGCGTTTTTGGACGAGAACTAACTATGAATATTGTGTCGGCTGAAGAGATTGGCAATGACTCCGAAGACCGTTTGCACTGGGTACTATTGACAACTGAAGATATTGAAACATTCGAAGACTGTCGCTCTATCATTCGATTTTACGAGCTCCGATGGCGAATAGAAGAGTTCCATAAGGCTTGGAAATCGGGAGCAGGAGTAGAAAGGCTTCGTCTGCAATCTCCGGATAACATTGAACGACTTGCGGTCATATTAATGTTTGTCGCTGTCAGACTAATGCAAATCCGTGAAGCATTAATGTTACCGAATGACAGGCAGCACAAAGACAGAAAGCTTTGGAGTGAAAAAACACTCGCGAATGAGGTGGTCAGTGATGATGAATGGCAGGTTCTCTGGCTAACCTATGAAAAAAAAGCGTTGCCCGATAAGCCGCCAACAGTCACTTGGCTGCTTCAAACGATTGCTCGGCTTGGTGGTTGGGGTGATTCAAAGCATACAGGGCAGCCCGGCTGGTTAGTGGTATGGGAAGGCTGGGCGAAATTGCAGGATCGGGTAAAAACCTGGCAGATAGCCCGGCAGTTCAGCGCTGGAGAGATGTGATCAAGAGTCAGGCCCAAAAGCGTTTCATGGAACTGCTGGAACAGGAACTGAACTACGCCATTAACCATGAGTGAAAAGAAGCACACCACCATGGAGGCTATCCATGGCGCTATTCTGCAAGCGGTGACCGATCACTGGAAAAACCAGCCCAACCAGCTGGATACCGTGGCAGAGTACGACCCCTTTGAACGTAAGCCGGTGAACTCGCCGGGTGTATTGTTCTCCATTGAAAACATGGCACTGGAAGGCAGAGACGGCACCGGCAGAACCGGCATCATTTTGGACTGCAACCTGACCTGCATTCTCAGTACCCGAACTCCCAGAGTTCAGGTGGAGATTCGACAGTTTGCCGCCGAACTGGTGCGGGTGGTGGAACAGGTGGGTTTGTCGCACTGGGGCCTGGGCAATGCCTGTGGTACGCCGGGCAATGTCAACTGTCAGCCAGCGTTATACAGCCCGGAGAAAAGCGGTTTTGAAAGCTGGGCTGTTACCTGGTCACAAACCTTTTATATCGGTGGGCCAACTGTCGAACCGGCACCACTGCCGGAAACACTCTACGCCAGCAAATCCCCCGACATCGGCAAACCCAGCCAGCCGGACTATCAACAGCTGACCGGGTTTGATGATGAGTCGCAGTGATATGAATTGGGATATCAGCGAGTTATACCGGTTACTTAACAATCTCATCCAGTTTGCCAAGGTTGACTCCATCAAAGGTGATCGGGTGGTGTGCATCACCGCCGATGGTTTGAAAACCAAACCGCTACCCGTTGGTGTAGACCGTGCAGGGGATGATCGAACCAGCTGGCTCCCTTCGAAGGGTGAGCAGGTGCTGATCTTTTCGCCGGGAGGGGTTACGGAACATGCAGTGGTTGGGCCTTCGTTATGGGCGGACGCGTTTCCGGCGCCCAGTGTGGATCCTAAACACCCGATGATGCAGTTCAGTGACGGAGCCAAGATCAGTTATCACAAAGGCACTCATACATTGTCGGCTCTGCTGCCAGCTGGGGCAAAGGTCAATATTGTTGCATCCGGTGGGCTGGCGTTTACCGGAGACCTCACCGTCAACGGAAACATCAAAGCCACCGGTGATATCACTGACCAGACCCGATCCATGAAAGAAGATCGTGCGATATATAACGGCCATAACCATATCGACAGCATGAAAGGCAATACCAGCTCACCTAAACAGTCACAATAATCATGCATGGTAACTATTCAGCACTGAGCAAAGGCATATTACAGTAATTCCGAACAGCTCTATGAAGTGATTGATATATGTCCATTCCCTGTTTTCTGGCAGACGACAAATAGCTGCGAATCCGTGCAAACATAGAACCACCGTCTGCACTCCTGAAGCAGCCTGAGATTTTCTGCTTTAACTTGGCCATTCGAACATCCCGCTCACTGCCATTGTTATCGAAGGGAATGGTAAAATCTGACATGAAGCGCAGTGTCTCAGCCTTGAACTCAGTGAGTCGTTTGAAGAGATTGTAAGCTTTAGTATTCTTGACTTTCTTGCGCTTAAGCTCCTCTCGTTGCTTCTCCATATAGACGACTTCTTTCATTAGAGCCCGCTGAAGCAACCGGTCATAAATCTTCTCGATTCGTTCACAGACAACACTTGGCATCTGTAGCATACCTATGGTCTTAAAGCCCTTGCAGTAATGCCAGGAAAGCCTCAGTAGCTTCATCAATCGCAACGCCAGTTGATTGCTGTCCCTATCAACAACACCCAAAAGCTCCCTCAGGTGATGGGCATTGCAAAGTACGTGAGTTGCCGCATATGCAAAATAGGATTTCCAATGATCATGAACCAGAACGCCTGCAAATGTTAGCAGTATGCCCATCGTGTCCATGGCCTCACGACCTCGCTTTTCAGACAAGTAGTAGAGCGTCCATTGTTCATCCCGCATAACGTGTAGCCAGTGCAAAGAGCCCTCGGCCCGCATACCCGTTTCATCGGCTCCGGCAACAGACGATTCCCGCAAGGCGTCACGAATAACCTCTTCAGTAGAAGCCAGATTTTCATAGGTTCTGGCCACAAAATTGGCGACAGTGCCTGCACTTACACTCATTTTATAGAGAGTATTAAAATACTCTGACACGCGCTTAAAAGGCAGGAAATGGTATTGGTTAAGATAGACGGCCATAGCCTGTGTGGCTGAGCCATATTGTGCGGCAGCGGTAACACCTTCCGGGAATTCAGCCTGATTCCGACAACCACAAGTGCAGATTTTTACTTCAGCTCTATGGGCCGTTACTTCAAATTCACCCGGTCTCCCTGGTTCAAACACCTGTCGTTCAATATATTTGACCGGCTCACTATCAAGAAGAGACGCCTGACATTTATTGCATTCTTTAACCGGAAGGTACTCAATATAGTCAGGGATATCGACCTGTTTAAGACAAGTGCCCTGATGCCCTTTCTTTCCACCGGCTTTATTACCAGAACTCGACTTTAGAGTTTTAAGAGCACAATAGTTCCGGCGCATAATCTGCTAAAAGCAACC
Organism: Endozoicomonas sp. SCSIO W0465; assembly: GCF_023716865.1. Lineage (NCBI taxonomy): Bacteria > Pseudomonadati > Pseudomonadota > Gammaproteobacteria > Oceanospirillales > Endozoicomonadaceae > Endozoicomonas > Endozoicomonas sp. SCSIO W0465. Next base: position 2,901,412 of record NZ_CP092417.1, on the reverse strand, counting down.
ATCCCCAATGACGAAATTCGAGATGGTTGCCATGCTCACTTCAGATCATCAAGTAATCCTCAGGGAGCTCGCTTCATATACAACCTTTCTTGCTGGAGCGCTATCATCAACTGCAGTACCAACGTTCTGCGAACTGCTGTTCGGTTGCATGCTTTCAGCCGACGGCTTTGTTACACAGGCGTTGTTAACAATTGATTTTCATTGTGTGTGGAGCAGCTACCACCACTGGCTATCTCAGGGCAAGTGGCAATGGAAGAACTTGGCACGCCACTTGATCCGTCTGGTCTGCTCCAAAGCTCCTGAGAATCAACCTGTGGTCCTGGGGCTTGATGACTGGGTAATCGAACGGTTTTCCGACAAAGCCCCTGCTTGTCGTACACATCATCAACACAGCAAGAAACGCAATCGGCCGACGTACATCTGGGGGCAGTGTTGGGTTTCCCTGGCCATCATATTTGAGCGGGCTGCAGATGAAGTATTTACCGCCATACCGGTGATCTCATTTCCGACACCAGCTTCAGGTAACACCAGCAAACTGAAAATTGCCGTGGCCATGCTCAGGGTGGTACGCAATGAAGTGAAGGATCGAGTGCTACGCCTGCTAACCGATTGCTGGTATATGAACTGGACACTGATAAAGCCAGCTCTGGAAATGAACATAGAAGTTGTTGGTCAGATACCTTCAAATCGGGCCCTCTATGCTTTGCCGCCAGCACCCACCGTAAAGAAGCGAGGGCGCCCAAAAAAGTACGGCATCAAGATGACGACAGAACAGGTTAGGACTTACGCATTGATGACACCGATAAATTTTGGTAGGAGGTGATCCTTCCCCTTTGCAAAACTCTCAATGAAAGCGCCTATTGTCTCTTTAAACAGCCCCCGTTGGTGCTGATAAATATTCGTAAACTCCTGCTCTATCTGCATTTTCTGGAGATAAACAAAAGCTAAAATTGCAGCAAATATATGGTTTCTGACGGGTCGTTCGCTGCGAACCTGAAAGTGCTCAATATGGCAAACCTGCTTGATCGCCCTGTGAAACTGTTCGATCTGCCAGTGCTGGTCATGGATCTGCTTGAAGTCATTGCGTTCAAAAGGGACTTCCTCTGGCAAGTAAACCACGTAGTGGCGACGCTGGTCTTTTAGCATCGTCCTGAACAACCGGATCTTACCGAAGTCTTTGAGCCATACATCCAGACCATTGTCGGGGATGTCGAGGTGTTGAACCTGCTGCCATTTACCTTTTTCCAGTGATACTGTCCTGTTTTTCTCAACGGCAAACATAAACCCAGTCTGATGGTTTTTAATCGTCTTCAGGTTAGTCGTGCAGCTGTACCAGGAGTCACCGGTAACGAACGCTGGCTTCAGCCCCCATACCAGCACTTCAATCAACATTTCACGGAAGTAGTCGTTTTTTGTCTTGTCTTCCGATTTGTCGTATATCCTGTAATTCACCGGCATATGGCGCCCGGATACGTCGGTGTAATAAAGGGTGATGAGGTTAACTCCCTTAACCACTCGGTGATGTTTACCCGACCAAAAGTGGCCAACCAGTGCCACGGAGTAGCTATAAGGTTTGTCGAGCACGCTGTCATCAACGCTCAGGGTGCCGCCAATAGGGTTTAAACTTTTGACTGCTTCATCGTACATATCTTTGGGCTGATAGTTTTCACGCTTAAGAAAGCGGTTTGCGCTATCGTGAGAAAAGTCGGTAACCTCGGCCAGTCTTGTGCATGTTGATGATTTTGGCTCACTAATCAAAAAGCCAATGTATTTTGCAAGAGTGCATCGTGCAGTGGTCGGTCGAGTGGTAGTTCTCACTTTCATCCCTGAAGACATCTGTTTTTTGGCATTATCAAATTTTAGAGCCTGTTGTCAATGCGTAAGTCCTACAGGTTAAGAAACTGCCGGAAGAAAAAGCAACAGTATGGATGTACGGCAAATTTCGCAAAATACGTTATCGTACCCTGATCTGTCGCGCCAGATTCCTTAAAGGTCGTGAAGTACGCGTCGTCTGGAGTCGCTTTGAAAATGACAAAGGTCTGACCGAAAGCAGAATATTCATCTCGACCAATCCGGAACTTGAGGGACTGGAGGTGCTTCGTGCCTATTCCCGGAGATGGCCGGTAGAGCCAATGTTTCACCAACTCAAACATGCTTTTGGCTGTTGCCATTTATGGCAGCAGAAATTGCGAACACTGCTTCGATGGATGCATTTGAAAATGGCAGGCTATGCATTATTGCAGTGTAACTATTCAGCACTGAGCAAAGGCATATTACAGTAATTCCGAACAGCTCTATGAAGTGATTGATATATGTCCATTCCCTGTTTTCTGGCAGACGACAAATAGCTGCGAATCCGTGCAAACATAGAACCACCGTCTGCACTCCTGAAGCAGCCTGAGATTTTCTGCTTTAACTTGGCCATTCGAACATCCCGCTCACTGCCATTGTTATCGAAGGGAATGGTAAAATCTGACATGAAGCGCAGTGTCTCAGCCTTGAACTCAGTGAGTCGTTTGAAGAGATTGTAAGCTTTAGTATTCTTGACTTTCTTGCGCTTAAGCTCCTCTCGTTGCTTCTCCATATAGACGACTTCTTTCATTAGAGCCCGCTGAAGCAACCGGTCATAAATCTTCTCGATTCGTTCACAGACAACACTTGGCATCTGTAGCATACCTATGGTCTTAAAGCCCTTGCAGTAATGCCAGGAAAGCCTCAGTAGCTTCATCAATCGCAACGCCAGTTGATTGCTGTCCCTATCAACAACACCCAAAAGCTCCCTCAGGTGATGGGCATTGCAAAGTACGTGAGTTGCCGCATATGCAAAATAGGATTTCCAATGATCATGAACCAGAACGCCTGCAAATGTTAGCAGTATGCCCATCGTGTCCATGGCCTCACGACCTCGCTTTTCAGACAAGTAGTAGAGCGTCCATTGTTCATCCCGCATAACGTGTAGCCAGTGCAAAGAGCCCTCGGCCCGCATACCCGTTTCATCGGCTCCGGCAACAGACGATTCCCGCAAGGCGTCACGAATAACCTCTTCAGTAGAAGCCAGATTTTCATAGGTTCTGGCCACAAAATTGGCGACAGTGCCTGCACTTACACTCATTTTATAGAGAGTATTAAAATACTCTGACACGCGCTTAAAAGGCAGGAAATGGTATTGGTTAAGATAGACGGCCATAGCCTGTGTGGCTGAGCCATATTGTGCGGCAGCGGTAACACCTTCCGGGAATTCAGCCTGATTCCGACAACCACAAGTGCAGATTTTTACTTCAGCTCTATGGGCCGTTACTTCAAATTCACCCGGTCTCCCTGGTTCAAACACCTGTCGTTCAATATATTTGACCGGCTCACTATCAAGAAGAGACGCCTGACATTTATTGCATTCTTTAACCGGAAGGTACTCAATATAGTCAGGGATATCGACCTGTTTAAGACAAGTGCCCTGATGCCCTTTCTTTCCACCGGCTTTATTACCAGAAGACTGTCTCAGACTTTTAGGATTGGGTTTTTCATCCGATGGATCGGTACCTTTATCTGCGGAAAGGTCGTCAGAATGATCTGGAGAATTACTGTTTTTACAAGGTTTTTGATAACCATCAGACGATGGCAGCTTGCTGCTGTTTTGACTGTTCTTGCCAACCTTTTCTTCCAATTCTCGACATCGCTCTTCCAGACAGGCAACTCTCATCCGCAGCTCTGCATTCTCTTTCAAGAGAATCTCAGCCGACATAGTTGCGGGTAGTTCTGGAATCATGCTGGCGAATATTGTGGAAAAATGGTGCTTAAGAGGATGGTATAAAAATCAGAAAATTCCAGATTTATGTGGGGGTGCTGAACAGTTACATTGCAGTTATTAACCGTTTGTAAAAATCAGGCATGTCTGAATATTTCTCGGATACCCTGGAGAAGCCCGGATACAACCACTGCAGGCATGATGAAAATTGCTCTTTCAGGAATTATTCCGAGGTTCTCTATTCGCAAGGGCTGGAACAGATATAAGCAAAAATATGAGTTCAATTTTCGCGATCTGATCGACCAGTTAATACCGGATAATTCAGAAGCAGCATAACTAAAGGCTTTTAGGCAAAAAACGGAAGTAATAACGAACTTGGAAAAACAGTTCACTGATTTCGGCTTGCTTCACTATAAAAAGCTGACCGAATTATCGTTTTATACAGACTCTAAAGTCGAGTACCAGAAGACTGTCTCAGACTTTTAGGATTGGGTTTTTCATCCGATGGATCGGTACCTTTATCTGCGGAAAGGTCGTCAGAATGATCTGGAGAATTACTGTTTTTACAAGGTTTTTGATAACCATCAGACGATGGCGGCTTGCTGCTGTTTTGACTGTTCTTGCCAACCTTTTCTTCCAATTCTCGACATCGCTCTTCCAGACAGGCAACTCTCATCCGCAGCTCTGCATTCTCTTTCAAGAGAATCTCAGCCGACATAGTTGCGGGTAGTTCTGGAATCATGCTGGCGAATATTGTGGAAAAATGGTGCTTAAGAGGATGGTATAAAAATCAGAAAATTCCAGATTTATGTGCTGTCTCTTGATCACAAGATTTATGTGCTGTCTCTTGATCACAAATAGCTACCTTGTTCTATCATTTCTCACTGATAAAACAGGTCATGCTTCCACTTTCTCCTAAACCATGGTCAGAACTAACTTTTGGATGTGCTGATTTGGGCGATACTCGACGTACAAAACGACTTGGTACGCCCGGCATGGGCATGAACTGATGGGGTGAAAGTCCCCTGTGGGAGAACCTACATCTGACTGGCGGTAAAGACGCCTGCTGATGACAACCACTAGCTTAAGGCAAGTGCAGTCCCGCGAGGGGCTGTGCGGAGGCAGTCTGAGTGCAAAGGTGCGAGCCGACGTACAGAAATCGCATATAAGGCTGAGTCTCTGGGCGAGTGAGCCAAGGATCACAAAGCCCTATGGTTCGTGAGACACGGTAAATGCGGCGGTTGTGCACTGAAAGTTCATGTCCTTATCCGGGGAGATCTGTTCAACATGCGATTGGTAATTCCCAGTTCTCAGCCACTGGTTACAACAGGCTCGGCGAACAGGTCTCATCATCCTGTTCGAGCAAACCCGATGGCAACCAATAGCGCCAGCAGAGGTAACTCCGCGTGGTGATTGGACAGAAGTCAGCAGAGGCCATAGTAGCTGTACGACAGAAGCCATTAACGGATGGGAAGTCGTTAGCGAAGGGCCGAACATCGACGACAAAGAGGAGACTGATTCCCTCAAGGCGATGCAGCCGTCCGGCGACTCACCGTACTTGGCGACAGAATCTTTAACCAGCTTTGAACCATGATCTACTAAATTGCGTACTTGAACCGGCTAATCTGGCAAGTGCATGGAAACAGGTCAAAAGCAACAAGGGTGCTCCGGGTATTGATGGAGTCACTATTGAAGCTTATCCAGACTTTGCCAAACAGCATTGGCCTTCAGTGCGTCAAGCCTTATTGGACGGAACCTACCAGCCATCACCCGTGCGCCGACATGTTATAGAAAAGCCGGACGGCGGTGAGCGTTTGCTGGGAATCCCTACCGTGATGGATAGGGTCATACAGCAGGCCATTGTGCAGGTGCTGACCCCTGTCTTTGATCCGGGTTTCTCTCCAAACAGCTTCGGCTACCGACCGGGACGGTCAGCACACGACGGAGTCCGTCAGGTTAAGCAGTTGATCAACCGGGGGCTTCATTACGCTGTTGACGTTGATCTGAGTAAATTCTTTGATACGGTTAATCACGACGTTTTGATGTCGAGGGTCTCCCGTAAGGTCCGCGACAAACGCCTTCTGAAACTGATTGGTAGCTACCTGCGCTCCGGTGTCATGATTGAGGGCAATGTCTACCCGACCAGGGTTGGCATGCCACAGGGTGGGCCTTTATCACCCTTGCTGTCTAATGTGGTCCTCGACGAACTCGACAAGGAGCTTGAATATCGGGGTCATTGCTTTGCAAGATACTGTGATGATTTTGTGATTCTCGTCAAAAGTCAGCGTGCAGGGGATCGGGTGATGCACAGCATTACCCAATTCATTGAACGCAAATTGAAACTGAAGATTAACTCCCGGAAAAGTAAAGTTGTGAAAGCAACAGAAAGCGAATTCCTGAGTTTCACCTTCACAGGGAAGAAAGTTCGCTGGGCCCAGAAGTGTCTGGACCGATTCAAATACCGGATACTCAAGTTGACCAGTCGTCGCTGGGGTGTCTCAATGCAACATCGGTTACGCAAATTGGCACAATATATCCGGGGTTGGATGGGGTATTTCCGGTTATCGGAATATCACCGACCAATTCCCCTGCTGGATCAATGGATACGTCGGCGAATCCGTTGCTGCTTTCTGAAGCAATGGCGCAAGCCGAAAACCCGTTTTAAGAATCTGGTCAGGTTAGGCGTTGATAAAATTAACGCCGCCAAGATCGCAGCCAGCAGCAAAGGGTATTACCGTCTGAGTAAAACCTATGCGGTACAACAGGCACTGAATAACAGTTACCTCGCGAAAATTGGGCTTGTTTCATTGAAAGACTTATGGATCAGGTTTCACCATCATCGTTGAACCGCCCGGTGCGGACCCGCATGCCGGGTGCTGTGGGGAGGGCTGGAGAAAGACCGGCCCTTACCCGATTCAAAGTTGCTGCCGAGCTTTCAGCTCATACCGGTAATTCTTTGTCATCTTCATGCGAAGGTTATACCGCACTGGTAACTGGAGCTTACCGGCTGATTGAGAATGAGGCCGTAAAGCCTGAAGCAATAGCTGAGGCAGGCTTTCAGGCAACTGCCAAAATAGCGAGACAGTCTCGCCTACTTCTGGCTCTCGAAGATACAACAACCCTGGGTTATAAACATGCTGTCAGATCCGAGCTTGGTGATCTTGGAGGTCCTGAAGGCTCTAAAACCAGAGGATTCCACGTCCACTCTGTCTTCTTGGTTGATGCGGATACAGAGCGAAGCATTGGGCTTATTGATCAAGAACGATGGGTTAGAGAGGACGTTCAGCGGGGGAAAAAGAACCAACGTCGTCAGCTACCTTACGAGGGAAAGGAAAGCTTTAAGTGGCAAAGAGCCTCTGAAAACACAGAACAAAGGATGGGGGGTAAAATGCCTGACATCATCAGTGTTTGCGACCGGGAGGCGGATATATACGAATATATGCACTACAAACTGGATAACCGACAGCGGTTTGTTGTAAGAGCTACACAAAACAGAATCCTGGTGGATGGCGAACTCTTATTATTTGATTCCTTAGCTCAGACTGAAGTGTTGGGGAAATATACGATAGTGGTTCCTCAAAAAGGAGGTAGAAAGAAGCGAAAGGCAACGCTGCAGGTCAAAAGAAAGAAGATGACAATACAGGCGCCGCAAAGGCCAGGCGGCAGGCCGGAACCGGTAACTATGAATATTGTGTCGGCTGAAGAGATTGGCAATGACTCCGAAGACCGTTTGCACTGGGTACTATTGACAACTGAAGATATTGAAACATTCGAAGACTGTCGCTCTATCATTCGATTTTACGAGCTCCGATGGCGAATAGAAGAGTTCCATAAGGCTTGGAAATCGGGAGCAGGAGTAGAAAGGCTTCGTCTGCAATCTCCGGATAACATTGAACGACTTGCGGTCATATTAATGTTTGTCGCTGTCAGACTAATGCAAATCCGTGAAGCATTAATGTTACCGAATGACAGGCAGCACAAAGACAGAAAGCTTTGGAGTGAAAAAACACTCGCGAATGAGGTGGTCAGTGATGATGAATGGCAGGTTCTCTGGCTAACCTATGAAAAAAAAGCGTTGCCCGATAAGCCGCCAACAGTCACTTGGCTGCTTCAAACGATTGCTCGGCTTGGTGGTTGGGGTGATTCAAAGCATACAGGGCAGCCCGGCTGGTTAGTGGTATGGGAAGGCTGGGCGAAATTGCAGGATCGGGTAAAAACCTGGCAGATAGCCCGGCAGTTCAGCGCTGGAGAGATGTGATCAAGAGTCAGATTTATGTGGGGGTGCTGAACAGTTACGCCTGACATAACGTTAGACAACAGCTGTTCCCAGCGTCCCTTGCTATGGATAAGAGACCTTGTTTCCAGTAGTACTTCTGCCCCGGCTAATTTCCACCTCATTCCTGAACCGCATAGCCGTTGTTTGACCAATGTCTTACATGCTGCTTCTGTGACTCCGGAACCGATCGGCCAGTTGTGCTCCAGAGCCTCTTGATACTTCATTAAAGTGATGATTGTCGGTAAAGTAGGTCACTGCCTTGTAACGCTTTTCTATCAGTGCCGTCGTCTTTTTCGGGAGTTCTGCTGATTCAATCTCCTTCAGTATTTTCCTGGCCGCACCGCATGTGTGTTTCAAGTTATGGAGCCTATCTTCTAACCAGACCTTTCTCCTGGCTTTACTGTCCGGAAATAATGCTTCTGCTGCCCCGGCCAAGTATTCCGAGGCATGATAAAAATCGAGTATCTGAGCAGAGGTATGCTTCGTCAGATAGCACCAGTTTTCTTTAGCCCCATCAGCGACCCCCACATAAGTCGCTTGTGGGTAAAGGCGTTTTAGTTTTGCAATCTCCTCGTCCATTTTGCCCATAAAGCTTCCTGATTACCACCGACCCTACGTCGTGAGCCAGCTGCTATAATAAACGTCGATAGTCATGTGTTTTGGAGGTAAAACTGATGTGTAAAAACACCATTCAGTTCCAAAAAGGCCTTGGCATTATGCAATTTCTGGCTAATTACGGCAGTGAAGAGCAGTGTGAGAACGCGCTGTCCTCTTGGCGCTGGCCAGATGGCTTCCAATGCCCGAAGTGTGGCTCCCGCAGTTTCTGCAAGCTTCACCGGAAAGCTGAATTCCAGTGCAATTGCTGCCGTTGCCAAACCTCGCTTACCAGTAACACTATCTTTGACTCAACAAAGCTGCCTCTAGCTACCTGGTTTCTGGGTATCTATCTCGTCACCCAGAATAAAGCGGGGATTTCTTGCCTGACGCTTCATCGACAACTTGGCATTTCCTACAATGCCGCATTGCGCATGAAACACAAACTCATGCAGGTCATGATGGAAAGAGATAACAGCTGGCAGTTGAGTGGTTTTGTTCAGATTGATGACGCCTATTGGGGCGGAGAGCGCCACGGAGGCCGCCGGGGCAGAGGCTCAGAGAACAAAGCCCCCTTCGTGGCCGCAGTTCAGACAGATGCTGATAACCACCCTATCTACATGAAGTTCAATGCCGTTGATAACTTCCGGCGAAAAACCATTCAGGAGTGGGCAGAACATGCCCTGAAAAAGGGTGTCCGGGCCGTCAGCGATGGCTTGTCCTGTTTCCGGGGTATTGAAGATGCCGGATGCCAGCACACAGCCATCATTACCGGTGGTGGGCATGCATCCATGGAGAATGAGTTGTTCACCTGGGTAAATACCATGCTGGGAAACGTGAAAACAGCGATTACCGGTACTTACCATAAGCTCGACCCCAAGCATCTGGGCCGTTATCTATCAGAGTTCAACTATCGGTTTAACCGGCGTTTTGATATGCCTTCAATGATCTCAAGGCTAGGAGGCTGTCCGAGAACTAGCTATTGAAAAAACGAAAGCTTCAGCATTTTCTTGGCTGATCAAATATTGACCTAAATTTAGCCTGTTTTGGGGTAAAAATTGCGTTTTTTACCCTTTTGCTTGCCTTTATGCTGCCATTTTAAGCCTTTTTGCTTCTTCAAGACGGATTGATCCCGTTGAAACCGATTTGACAATTTTTTTGAAATTATAAGCACTGCAGACCAGTGAAAATTCTCCAGCCACTTTTTCCTTACCCCGGACACTGAACCCTCTGAATCCTGAGTTCTTGATTTGGCCAAAAGGCGGTTCCGCAATCACCTTGCGACGCTCATAAACCGCTTTGGCCTCTTTGGTTTCCATTTTGCGGTTCATCGCCTGGCGTATGGCTTCGTGGCGGTCTGTGCGAATCACTTTCCCCGGGTCTTTGTTGTCACCACTGCACCTTTTACGTAACGGGCAATCCCGGCAGATATCTTTACTGACGCGGTAGCTTTTGTGTTTTGCTTTGCTAGCCGTGTTATAAATCAGCTTCTCACCGGCAGGGCAGGTAAAGCTGTCGTCTGCTTCATGGTAAATAAAATCCGCTTTGACAAACTTTCTGTCAGAGTCTTCCAGTCCCTCTGTTGCAGGCTTCTCCTGTCGATCCGTAGCCATGTAAGCGTCAATGTTCGCATCATCAAACGCTTGCAGGTTGGGCCCTGAGTAATAGCCATTATCCTCACTCATTTTGCCAATGGACGCGTTATCTGTTGCTTCTGCAATGGCTTCAAGTGCAGGCTTTACTTCCTGCTTGTCATTGGCATGCTGGCTGATGTGCTGGCCAACAATGATACCATTATCGCTGTCGACGCTGATCTGGGCGTTATAACTGTACTGATAGCCACTGCCTTTTTTACCCATGATCCTGGCATCATGATCAGCAAAGCTGATTTGCTTTTTGTCGTCTATCGGCTTATCGGGATTCAGGGCCTGTTCCCGTTCTTCAAGCGCTTTTTTGGCCTCCTGGATTTTCTCTAACCGTTCCTGCTTGAATTGCAAGTCTTCAGGAATGCTGTAGCCAGTCTCCTGCTGATAAGCATCGTCCTCTTCACTGTCACTGGTTTCGGCTTTTTTAATCAGGGCCTCAACTTCAGCCATTAATTCAGCTTCTTTGGCCTTAAGTCGTGCGTAGCTCATGGCCTTATGCTTTGATGAGTCGGCTTTGAATTTGGAACCATCAAGAGCGATGTGGCCCAGCGAGGCCATCTGTAGTTCCCGGGCGAGCAGCACGCTCTGTTTGAAACTGCTTTTAAAAAAGGTGGCCTGGTTTTTACGAAAGTCACTGAGCACCCGGAAATTTGGGCAGTGCTGTTTGGCGATATACATGAAAGCCAAGTCCTGATTGCAGCGCCGTTCAATCTCCCTGGAGCTGAACACACCATGGCTATAGGCATAGATCAGGATCGATATAATCAGTCGTGGGTGGTAGGCATTCTGGCCAAGATGGTGATACTGCTTTTCCACTTCAGAGGTGTCGATATGCTTGAAGATATCTTCAAAAACGAAGCAATCATGATCTGGTGGCAGCAGGTCGAAGATGTTCGATGGAAACATCAGGTGCTGGTCAAAATCAGCAGGGTTATCTTTGAATTTGATTGATGACATCCGTTTCGGCAACAACAAAGTGGGCAGAAGATGCCTGATTATACTTAATCAGGCTATTCTCGGACAGCCTCCTAGGTCGGGCTGCAGTCAATACAGCACCGATGCCGGATCGACTTCTCAAACTGCCAGACGTCCAGTGGAAACCGGGTTAGCCATCAACCGATAATTGAAAGTCAGTTGACGTATTAATATCATTATTTCGAATGATGATGTGGGTCTTTGCTTGTTCGGAGCGGTTATGAAACCGAATTTAGTTGATAATCTGGAGAACAAGCCGTCATGATGCCTGCTCCACCGGTAATACTGGAGAGGTTCTATTATTTCTTTACCGGGTTATAGACATAAAGAATGAAAAGCTGCACGTATATTCTTAAATTATCTTTCCCTGTGTCATGACGTACGATCAGTGGTAATCAGGTAAAGCTTTGCTTGCCATATTCAGGTGAGCTGGCGGTATAAATAGTGTGCAATCGATCACCATTGGCCGAGTAAAGACTCAGGGTTCTGGTCAATACTGCACCCGGATGTATCCGACATTCTGGCCTTTCACGTTATTGCTTCCTTTAACATCTTGTTTGTGTAAAGGAAAAATTAGACTCAGATTTACATTACGTCCAATTGATCAGAAACAACTTTACTGGACACGGCAGATCAGTGACTTATCTGGCCTGAAAACCGTGCCCATAAAGTGTACTCATTTTTACACTCAAAAAGGCCAACAGCAGTAAACCCCCCAAGATTTTTCAGCCTGCACCCAGTAAACTGGTTCAGCCCTTATCCATTAGCCGGAACCTGCAGTGATTGACCGAGATAACATTATCCAACCCAGTGACCAGGTAGTTGATATAGCCCACTGGCCTGTCCATGAAGAGTATGAGGTCTATCCTGAAGGTGCCCGGGTCAAAACGCTCCGGGTCTGCCCTGATAACACGCCCTACGATTTTTGCATTCCCGGCCACCGTTACCTGTTTAAGGAAGCTATCAAGAGTGCAAAAGACCCAAGTAAGCCCCGACATCCAGATCAATACTGGTGTGAAGTAATCGCCTTCCAGATTGGCCGATTAATGCAACTTCAGGTTCCACCAGTTTTCGTCTCAGTAAATTCCGCAACTGGTGAACCAGGCAGCCTATGTGAGTGGTTTATCGGTTACTCCCCCGATATAGAAGAACGATCGACACCAGGTGGTGAGCATATGCAGAAAATGATTGCGGGCTACGATCGTGATAAAGGCAGGCAGCATAACCTAACGTCGATCATTACCTTTTCCAGGGCGATGACTATCAGCAAGCAACTAACCCATAGCTGGAAAGAATACTGGGGGCTATGCCTCTGCTTTGATGCGCTGATCGGCAACACCGACCGACACCAGGAAAACTGGAAAGTCATCTGGAATGGCAACGAAGGCACTGCCCGGCTTTCGCCCTTCTTTGATAATGGCACCAGTCTTGGCCATGAGCTCTTCCCGAAAAAGTTCAATCAATGCGTGCGTGATAATAATATGCTGCTCGCCTATATCAACCGGGGGCGACATCAAATGAAGTGGCATAAGGATGATGAAGGAAGGTTGCCGCTGATTGAAGGTGTCAGCCGATACTGCCGAAAATACCCTGAGGTCGTGCCACTCTTGATTGACAGGCTGCAATGGGAAGACGATGCTTTGTTTAAGATACTTAGTGAACTGACCACCTTTCATATACAATCCCCGCTGACAGCAGAAAGGGCAGCGTTTATACACAAGCTAACCTGTTACAGAAAGCGGTTGCTGTTAGAAGAACTGGAGATGATTGGAAATGAGGCATATTGAACACTTGGTCGAACCGGATCGAATTCTTCTCTCATGGCAGGCACTGGCAAGCAAAAACCGGTCTCGCTTTGTGGTGGGCGAACTGGTACGCAAGGGTGAAAAGGTGACTCTCCGGTATTTTTCCGACAGTAAAGATTTTCAGCAGGCAGTAGCAGACGGTTTTACCGGCTACCCTGCCTTTCAGGTTCAGGAGGGAGTCAGTCAGTATGATAACCAGGTGCTTGATGCCTTTATCCGTCGACTGCCGCCTCGAACCCGTAGCGATTTCTCCCGTTACCTGGAGCTTAGAGGCTTAAACCCGGAGGCTCAAATCAGTGACTTTGCCTTACTGGGGTATTCAGGAGCCCGGCTACCTGATGATGGCTTCGAGCTGATCCACCCGTTTGACAATGCAGACGGGGCATTCGAGTTTATCGTTGAAGTGGCCGGTTTTCGGCATGAGTCTGAGGTAGCCGTTGACGATATCCCCCTGGAGGCCAACGTCAGCTTTATACCTGAGCCATCAAACACCTTTGATGACAGGGCTATCCGGATAGAACTGAATGGCCAGAAACTCGGCTATGTAGACCGCGGACGACTCGATCTGTTCCACCGGCATTTGCAGGCAGGCCACCGCTTAACCGGAGAAGTGACCCGTAAAAACGGAACTCCTGCACGGCCACTGCTTTATATCTATACGCGGGTTGTGCCCGTCACCCATTGAGAAAAATACCTGAGCAGCCAATCATGCTGCTTAGGCCTATCCAACACATGAAAATCTTATCCAATCAACCAGAATAATTTCTTATTCTGAGCTGATATTTCCGCCCAGAAGAATCAATAATTACTTCGCACAAATCAATCTGTGCTCCTTTCGCATCCAAACAGGCTTTGATGCTTCGTTTCTTCCAATTTGGCATTTTTTCGCCTAGATAAACGGCTTTAATACAACTTGAGTCAATCTTGTACTGCCCTTTTTTTCCGGTAAAAATGCGCGCTTCCTGCTCATAACCCCAAGTACCGTTATGTTTGGTTGCGAAGGCTTTTTGTATATCCATCGCTGATTTTTTTGTATCACCAGATACAAAGCCCTCGATATAGGTTTTCAGAGACAAAACAGGGCGCAACGTGTCTGAGTAGTCCACATCGGCTGTACCTATATTGTTGTCCCGGCTGTGAGATTCGAGTGATTTTATGAGCTGTTGAAAATTGTACTCAATGCAATAACCCCGTAAGCCGTCAGCATAGTGCCCCCACAATGCCATAGAACCAAGGACATGTTCAGGCTCTGTATTTGGAGGCGGATACTGATAAGCCTTCGATGCTGAGAAGATTGCTGTACTTTGACGCCACATCCCTATATATGTATCAAACCATTGAAGTACAAAATCTTTATCATTGAGATGATCGTCGCAATAGTGCCGCTCACTTTTGTCTTTGTACTTTTCATTAAATTTATCGCGGAATTGTTGGTACAGAGTGCCGTCAATATTTGCACCGTCGATGAATGCCATACCTTCAAACGGGTCATTTAGATCAGCACAGGAAGGGAACCAGATATAATCCTGATGAAGAGCATCTAAATCATTCTCATTACCTGCTCTGAACTTAAACAGGCTTATTGGGTGGTTACTACTTTCAGCAATCATACAGACTCAACAAATCAAAAATTTCCTGCGGGGAGACCACCATCCCAGACACCAAATGGTAATTGGTTAGTATGATCTCCCCCATTGGGTGATGCCGCCTCACCCCTTCAACATATCAAACACCACCCGCGCAAACCCTCTGGCCAGCTCCGGGTTGGACAGGTACTGCAACATCATCTCCTGATGGGCTTCGTTGCTGTCCATCACCGCATCATCAATGGCCTTCGGGAAATCCCCCAGCAAGGCCTGTTCAGCGGTGTTATTGGCAATCTGCTTCATCACGGTGTCGTTTTCCGCCAGCTTGTCCCGCACGGTATAGGCATAATTAATCAGGTCAGCATCCGACAGGTTGTCGGTAATAAACAGCTCATTCAACCGGGCAAGAATCTGCGACACAAACTCCTCTTTCTTATCCTTGGGTTTTGCAGTACCCATCTCGCTGCCCGGTTCCAGTTTGTACTCGGGGCTGTCTTCCTTAAGCTGAATGGCCTGCTGCCGGATTTTGGAAAGACGATAGTGGCTCATCACCACGTTATCCAGATCAATATCGTCTTCGTCCAGAACCTGCTCCCGAAGCAGCGGCCGCAGGTAACGGGCAAACAGGCTGAGCTGTTCCAGTTCAATATCATCGTAATCGACAATCTGGGACATAAACTCGTAGTAACGGGTATAGCTGCCCAGGTCTTTCTTGAAAATCTCCAGCCGGTCTTTTTCCTGCTTGCACTCCTTCAGGCTGTTTTCCCCTTTCCCCGTTGGCGATCAGCACCGCATCTCCGGACTTTTTCATCCGGTCCAGCATATCCCAAGCCTGCTCGTAAGCCGCCACGGCGGAGCTGTAACGCTTCTGCCACCGCTCCACCGCAGGCTTGCAGATATTACTGACAGCAGCATTGCTTTTCTTCCTGGTCAGGAAGGCTTCGCAGAACCTCGCCACTTCATTCCAGGTAAAGATGCCACTGGCCCGCAGCTTTTCATGCAGATCATAGATTTTGTCCGGGTCAGACACATCCGCCAGCTCTGCCGTCTGGTAGTAAGGCTGGAAGGCGGCCAGAATATCGTCAGGCTGATTAACAAAGTCCAGCACAAAGGTGCCGCTCTCCGCCTTGCCGGGATAGGTACGATTAAGCCGGGAAAGGGTTTGCACACACTCCACACCACCCAACGGTTTATCCACATACATGGCACAGAGCTTGGGCTGGTCAAAGCCGGTCTGGAACTTATTGGCCACCAGCATAATCTGGTAATCGTCGGTATCGAACGCCTTACGCATATCCCGTCCTTTGAGGCCGGGATTCATATTTTTTTCCGTAAATTTCTCATCAAGAATGGCGGCACTGTCCGGATCATTCTGGTCGAACTGCACCTCACCGGAAAAGGCCACCCATCACGGCAATGGAACTCTTGTGTTCAGCCAGATACTTCTCAAACCCCAGCTTATAGCGCACCGCCTCCTTGCGGGAACTGGTCACCACCATCGCCTTGGCCTGACCACAGCAGCCCCATCACATGTTCCCTCAAAGTGCTGGACGATCACCTTTACCTTCTGGCTGATATTGTGCTCATGGAGGCGTACCCAGCGCCCCACCTTCACCTTGGCACGTTTGCTGTCCACTTCCTCATCGGTAGCGGCAATCTTCTGGGCCAGCTTGTAGGCGACTTTGTAATTGGTGTAGTTCTTCAGCACATCCAGGATAAAGCCTTCTTCAATGGCCTGTCGCATGGAGTACACATGGAATGCCTGGGGCAGGTTCTTCTTCGAAGGAGGTTCATCCGGGTCAGGCAACCGGCCAAAAGTTTCCAGGGTCTTTGCCTTTGGAGTAGCCGTAAAAGCAAAGTAACTGAGATTACTACTCTTCCGTCGTGCGGCGACTGACGCATTCAACTTGTCTTCTGCCGACAGCTCTGCTTCTTTTGCTTCACCATCCACCATCAGCACCTCTTTCAGCTTCTTGGCGGTATCACCTGTCTGGGAAGAGTGCGCCTCATCGGCAATAATGGCATAACGACGTTTCTGCAGATTGGTACTGCTCTCAATAGCTGCCAGTACAAACGGAAAGGTCTGGATGGTCACGATAATAATCGGCTGGGCATTTTCCAGGGCACTGGCCAGTTTCTCTGATTTGGAGCCCTGACCCTCTTTATTGTTAATACGACCCACCACTCCATCGGCGTGTTCAAACTGGTAGATGGTATCCTGGAGCTGATCGTCCAGCACCGTCCGGTCAGTAATCACGACCACGGAATGGAACTGTTTGTCTCCATCGTCTTTATAAAGGGTGGATAGCTGATGGGCTGTCCAGGCAATAGAGTTGGACTTGCCAGAACCGGCACTGTGCTGCACCAGGTAACGGTGGCCAGAACCTTCGTTACGGGCAGCGCCAATCAGTTTACGCACCACATCCCACTGGTGATACCGGGGAAAAATCAGCGTCTCCTTTTTAGTTTTGCGGCCTTCCCAGTCTTCGGACTCCTTAATCTCAAGGTGAACGTAACGGGCAAGAATATTCAGCAGGTTGTCCGGCAGCAGCACCTCATTCCACAGGTAATCGGTGGCATAGCGGTTTTCATCGTCGGGAATATCATTACCAGCGCCACCTTCTTTTGTCCCCTTATTAAACGGCAGGAAGAAGGTATCAGCACCGGCCAACCGGGTTGCCATATAAACCTGATACTGGCTGACAGCAAAATGCACCAGCGCCCCACGCTTGAAGGTGAGCAGGGGTTCCGGCTTAACGGTTTCCGGGTCTTTGGGTAAGCGAGTGTTTTTGTACTGCCGAATGGCGTTATCCACCGACTGCTTGAACTCGGATTTCAACTCCAGCGTCGATACCGGCAGACCATTGATAAACAGCACCAGATCAATGCGCCACGACCTGGCCTTTTTACCGGTTTCGGCAAGGTGCTCATCGGTAGCATAGGGCGAATACACCAGCTCCGGCACAAGACGACAACGGTTTTCTTTATAACGGGCCAGCGCATCCGGATTCAGATCATGCTCCGGCATAAACTGGCACAGGCGAAACCGGGCATTGCGAATCTTCAGGCCATGACGTAACACCCCAAGGGTACCGTAACTGCGTAGCTCTTTATCAATGGCATTGGGGTCAGCTTTATTAAGCTGGGTCACCAGGTGGCTGATAAAGTGCTGTTCCGAATCCGAGGGGAATACCTTACAGAGCTTCGCCCACTCCTTCGGCTGGGTCTGTTTGACAAAACCAAGCACATCGCCGGTGTACAACGCCGTTTCCCGGTGGTACTGGTCGCCGGAACCCAATAGCCAGCCATTGGCCTGCATCTGGGCAATTATTTCGTTCTGGAAAACGGCCTCAACAGTCGCGTCCCTGCTCATAGACTACTCACTTTTGTTCTCAATACGCTGGCGGGCATTGTGGATAGCCTGCTGGAAGCGTTCTTCCAGCACCGCTTTGGGCGGCAGGTTGGTCAGGTAATCCGCCACATGGATGCCGCTTTTATCCAGCTCCAGCAGTTCGATCTGTTCCTGCTTTTTACCCGCACAGAGAATAATGCCAATGGGTGACGCTTCCCCGGACTGTCGGTCATGCTTATCCAGCCAGCGCAGGTAGAGCTCCATCTGCCCCTTATACTCTGCCTTGAACTTGCCGGTCTTTAGCTCGACAGCCACCAGCCGTTGCAGCTTGCGGTTGTAAAACAGCAGATCAATATAAAAGTCATCCTCATCAATCTGAACCCGGTGCTGACGGGCAACAAAGGTGAAGCCCATCCCCAGTTCCAGCAGGAACTGCTCCATCTCCCGCAGAATGGCATCTTCCAGACCTTTTTCCAGGTAGGTGTCGTTCAATTCAAGAAAGGTAACTGTTCAGCACCCCCACATAAATCTGGAATTTTCTGATTTTTATACCATCCTCTTAAGCACCATTTTTCCACAATATTCGCCAGCATGATTCCAGAACTACCCGCAACTATGTCGGCTGAGATTCTCTTGAAAGAGAATGCAGAGCTGCGGATGAGAGTTGCCTGTCTGGAAGAGCGATGTCGAGAATTGGAAGAAAAGGTTGGCAAGAACAGTCAAAACAGCAGCAAGCCGCCATCGTCTGATGGTTATCAAAAACCTTGTAAAAACAGTAATTCTCCAGATCATTCTGACGACCTTTCCGCAGATAAAGGTACCGATCCATCGGATGAAAAACCCAATCCTAAAAGTCTGAGACAGTCTTCTGGTAATAAAGCCGGTGGAAAGAAAGGGCATCAGGGCACTTGTCTTAAACAGGTCGATATCCCTGACTATATTGAGTACCTTCCGGTTAAAGAATGCAATAAATGTCAGGCGTCTCTTCTTGATAGTGAGCCGGTCAAATATATTGAACGACAGGTGTTTGAACCAGGGAGACCGGGTGAATTTGAAGTAACGGCCCATAGAGCTGAAGTAAAAATCTGCACTTGTGGTTGTCGGAATCAGGCTGAATTCCCGGAAGGTGTTACCGCTGCCGCACAATATGGCTCAGCCACACAGGCTATGGCCGTCTATCTTAACCAATACCATTTCCTGCCTTTTAAGCGCGTGTCAGAGTATTTTAATACTCTCTATAAAATGAGTGTAAGTGCAGGCACTGTCGCCAATTTTGTGGCCAGAACCTATGAAAATCTGGCTTCTACTGAAGAGGTTATTCGTGACGCCTTGCGGGAATCGTCTGTTGCCGGAGCCGATGAAACGGGTATGCGGGCCGAGGGCTCTTTGCACTGGCTACACGTTATGCGGGATGAACAATGGACGCTCTACTACTTGTCTGAAAAGCGAGGTCGTGAGGCCATGGACACGATGGGCATACTGCTAACATTTGCAGGCGTTCTGGTTCATGATCATTGGAAATCCTATTTTGCATATGCGGCAACTCACGTACTTTGCAATGCCCATCACCTGAGGGAGCTTTTGGGTGTTGTTGATAGGGACAGCAATCAACTGGCGTTGCGATTGATGAAGCTACTGAGGCTTTCCTGGCATTACTGCAAGGGCTTTAAGACCATAGGTATGCTACAGATGCCAAGTGTTGTCTGTGAACGAATCGAGAAGATTTATGACCGGTTGCTTCAGCGGGCTCTAATGAAAGAAGTCGTCTATATGGAGAAGCAACGAGAGGAGCTTAAGCGCAAGAAAGTCAAGAATACTAAAGCTTACAATCTCTTCAAACGACTCACTGAGTTCAAGGCTGAGACACTGCGCTTCATGTCAGATTTTACCATTCCCTTCGATAACAATGGCAGTGAGCGGGATGTTCGAATGGCCAAGTTAAAGCAGAAAATCTCAGGCTGCTTCAGGAGTGCAGACGGTGGTTCTATGTTTGCACGGATTCGCAGCTATTTGTCGTCTGCCAGAAAACAGGGAATGGACATATATCAATCACTTCATAGAGCTGTTCGGAATTACTGTAATATGCCTTTGCTCAGTGCTGAATAGTTACTCCTTATCAAAAAGCCTCATTATGATATCTGCTCCCAGCACAGAAATCTTTGTTTTCAGGAAAAACAGAGAAAAAACCGTAAAAGAAATACTCCGTAATCTGTTTCTAGAATATCCACAAGCGATTATTTAACAGGCAGACACGCTGCCTGAATGAGGTAGACAATGAGTATCCTGATTACCGGAGGCGCTGGCTATATTGGTAGCCATACCTGTCTGGAATTATTGAATGCCGGTTATGACGTGGTCGTCGTTGATAACCTGTGCAACAGCCATGAGACGTCCCTGCACCGAGTGGCAAGCCTGACGGGTAAGCAACCCGCTTTTTATCCTGTCGATATACGCGATAAAGAGGCGCTACGCACCGTATTCGGCAAGCACTCCATTGAAGCAGTGATTCATTTTGCCGGATTAAAAGCGGTCGGTGAGTCTACCCGGATACCACTGGCTTATTTTGATAACAATGTCAGCGGCACCGTAGCACTGCTGGAAGTCATGGCAGCGTTTGATGTACGTCATCTGGTCTTCAGCTCATCTGCAACCGTTTATGGCGACCCCCATGAAGTGCCCATCAGGGAAGACTTCCCGGTCGGACAGGTCACCAACCCCTACGGCCGAAGCAAATTTATGGTGGAGGAGATCCTCCGTGATACGGCTGCGTCCGATGATCGCTGGAATTTCAGTATTCTGCGCTACTTCAACCCGGTTGGTGCCCACGAATCCGGCCTTATCGGTGAAGACCCCAGCGGTATTCCCAACAACCTCATGCCCTATATTGCCCAGGTGGCCGTTGGCAAACTGGAGCAACTTAATGTATTTGGCAATGACTACGCCACCCACGATGGTACCGGTGTCCGCGATTATATCCATGTCGTCGACCTTGCCCTTGGCCATCTTGCCGCCTTGAGAACCCATTGGGCCGATCAGGGCGTCCACACTTACAACCTGGGTACTGGCAAAGGCAGCAGCGTATTGGAGATGCTTCACGCCTTTGAAAAAGCCTGTGGCAAACAGCTGCCTCATCAAATCCAGCCACGCCGCCCCGGTGATATCGCCCAGTGCTATGCCGATCCTGCCTATGCCGAGCAAAAGCTGGGCTGGAAAGCCACCCGCACCGTTGACGATATGACCATCGATACCTGGCGCTGGCAGTCAGAAAACCCGAACGGATTTAACCAATGACACCATTTAATCCTGTTGATCATCCGCACCGTCGATTCAATCCGCTGATTGGCGACTGGGTACTGGTATCCCCCCATCGTGCCAAGCGCCCATGGCAGGGGCAGGTGGAAAAAACGGCACCGGACTTTCGTCCAGTACACGATCCGGAGTGCTTTCTCTGCCCGGGCAACGACCGTATTACCGGTGACCGTAACCCGGACTACACCGATCCCTACATATTCCCCAATGACTTCCCGGCACTGCTGACGGATACCCCGGATGCCACCAGCGAGTCAGACCTGTTCCAGAGCAGCTCTGCCAGGGGGGAAGCACGGGTGATCTGTTTTTCACCGGATCACAGTAAAACCCTGCCACAGTTAACCGAACAGGAAATCCGCAAGGTCGTGGATACCTGGGCAGAACAGGTCATCGAACTGGGGGAGACCTACCCCTGGGTGCAGCTGTTTGAAAACAAGGGAGCCGTGATGGGGTGTTCCAATCCTCACCCCCATGGCCAGATCTGGGCCAGTAGTTTTCTACCCAACGAAGCGCGCAAAGAAAACGACAACCAGCGTCAATGGTTGAACGAAAAAGGCAACAATCTGCTGGTTGAATACGCCCTGCGGGAATCCGAGTCCGGTGAACGCACCGTCGTTGAAAACGATCACTGGATTGCCGTGGTTCCTTACTGGGCAGCCTGGCCATTTGAAACGCTGCTGCTGCCCAAGCGACAGGTACTTCGCATGCCGGATCTGACCGAAGTGGAACGTGATGCCCTGGCTGAAATCCTGAAAAAACTGACGACAAAGTACGACAATCTGTTCCAGACCTCATTCCCCTACTCTATGGGTTGGCATGGTGCGCCCTGTCATCCGGGTGAGGCAAGTACCGATGATAGCCACTGGCAACTGCACGCTCACTTCTATCCACCACTGCTGAGATCAGCAACCGTTCGCAAGTTTATGGTGGGCTTTGAAATGCTGGCAGAAACGCAGCGTGACCTCACCGCTGAACAGGCTGCCACCCGCCTGCGCGAACTGCCCGATGTGCATTATCTGGACAGCAGCTCTCTGTGAAGCTCTCTGTAAAGAAGCGCTGAGCCTGCAAAAAGCCTTTAAGATTGGTCCGAGTTATGGAAAGTAAGATGAACCAGAAACAAACCCTGACTGAACTGTTCGAAAAAACCTTCGGTCATCAGCCAACCCACTATTTTCAGGCACCTGGCCGGGTCAACCTGATTGGTGAGCATACCGACTACAACGACGGTTTTGTATTGCCCTGTGCCATTGACTACCAGGCCATGATTGCGGCTTCTCCCAGGGATGACCAGAAAGTCATTGCCACTGCCCACAGTTACGACGGACAGGTATCCGAGTTTGAGCTTTCCTTACCGGTACCCCATAGCGACGAAGCCTTCTGGAGTAATTATGTCCGGGGCGTGGCCACCGTTCTTATGGAAAAAGGCATGAGCCTCAAAGGTGTCAACATTGCCATTATTGGCAATGTTCCCCAAGGTGCCGGCCTCAGTTCATCCGCCTGTCTGGAAGTGGTTACCGGACTGACCCTGACCCGAATGTCCGGACTGGATGTCAGCCTGAAAGAGCTGGCATTGATTGGCCAGCATGCAGAGAACGAGTTTGTTGGCTGCAAGTGCGGCATTATGGACCAGATGATTTCAGCCTGTGGCAAGGAAGACCATGCCATGCTGCTGGATTGCCGGTCACTGGATACCCGGCTGGTGCCCATCCCTCAAAATGCAGCGGTGGTGATTATCAACTCCAATGTCAAACGCGGCCTGGTGGACAGTGAGTACAACACCCGCCGGGCACAGTGTGAAGCGGCAGCCCAACATTTTGGCGTCAAGGCTCTGCGAGATATTACTCTGGATCAGCTGGAAGCCAGCCAAAGTGAACTGGATGAACTCACCTATCGCCGGGCCCGCCATGTGGTGACTGAAAATGATCGTACGCTTGCCGCAGCCGAGGCTCTGGCCAGGGGCGACCTGGCAGCCATGGGCAGTTTAATGGCCGAATCCCATCGCTCCATGCGCGATGATTTTGAAATTACTGTCCCCGCCATCGACGGCATTGTTGACATTGTCAAAGCCGTCATTGGCAGTGAAGGTGGGGTCAGAATGACCGGTGGTGGATTTGGTGGCTGCGTAGTCGCACTGATTCCCGAAGAACGAGTCGATGCCGTCAAACAAGCGGTTCACAAGCACTATCCTGAGTACTCCAATGGGCTTGTGGCTGATATCTATGTTTGCCGGGCTTCCGGGGGAGCAAGTGATTTATAAACCATAAAATGCATGGGGACTCCTGAAGGGGTCCCCTATGAACTGAACTTCGCCGCTGGTTTTATCACCCCCCTCCTCAGCCGTAACGTAAGAGCTGCCCTTCACGCCACCAGAACTTATTGCCAAACAACATGTCTAAAAAAAATTTTCTACTAACCCGGATATTTCATAAATAAGAGCAGGTTCCGCCCAATCACCTGATATGATTGGGTCGACCAAAAAAAAGCTTCGGAAGAAGCAATCCGGAACCTGCTATGACGAAACATACACAAGAAACCCTTCGTTTTCACCCTGTTAATGGTAAAACTGTCGGAGCTGATTTTAACGGAGGGGAGTTGTCCTCCGATTTTGGCGCGCTGCTGCTTCGTGAAATGGCCATCCGCAGCGAGCTAATTCCCCGGCTCGTCAAGGCAATCCAGGACAAACGACATCAATCCTATATTGACCATTCCATACAGGATCTTCTGACGCAAAGAGTGCTACAAATGGCATGCGGTTATCAAGATGCCAATGACAGCAACCATTTGCGTAAGGACCCCATGTTCAAGCCACATCTCATTATCCGGGGAGACAGCCATTTTTCCCAGCCGGAGCTGATGCGCGTTGTTGACCAGGATAAAGCCGCTGATTACGTGCTGGGTAAAGGTGCAGGCCATCCAACGGCCTTAAGGCCGATGTCGGATGAGAGCGGGAGTAATCGACTGGCGCCATTTGATCAACTTTCAGCCCGAATACTAAGCCACTTTGCTGCGGTGAGCTAACCAAAGGTATTCCATTTCCTAACCTCAGGGATAAAACCAGGATTCCAGAACCTCCTTTAACTCACTTTTGAGCGTCCCGGGAATTGGCATTGTTTTGACATAATTAAAGGCAGTGACAATGGATGGATGGTGGGTCCTGACGGTTCTGGCAACAACTGACAGACACTTATGCGCCAACTTATTTTGGTAATCAAATTTATTGAAACGAGCAAATGCCTGATCAATCTGTGCATCAGAAGCACCTTCCTGACATCGAATTTTCAGAACTTGCAACAGCCAACGTTTTTGATTGGACGATAACGACTGGACCAGACCAACTCGCCGGACGACAGAAGTCATTTTAAATAAAGTGGCACAGAGTTTCTTTTTCGGATCATGGAAGTCAACGGAAGCTGTCATAGCTCGATTGATGTCTTTTTTTGTTAAATGAACTCCGTTAAGGAGTAACCATTTAGCCAATGACTGATGATCCCGAAATATCGACTGTAACAATGCCCCTTGCCCAGATGGATTTACCCAGCGAATAATATCCACCCCTTGCTCATAGAGCCAGCGGACCATGGGCAGATGGCCTGCTTCGATAGCAGCACCCAAAACACTCTCGCCCCCTGGACCAACAAAGTTAAGATCAACGCCTTGCTCAAGGAGCCATTTAACAATGTGGAATTGGCCATTTCGGGCCGCCAAGTAAGCAGCGTCAAAGTGTACTTCATCACCGGGATGAATAGCCATGAAGTAAAGGCCCTGATCCTTTAGCCATTGCAGTATATGTAAATGTCCACCAGAAGCGGCATCTTCCAGCATCGTTCTGTCAACGCCCTCGATACCATCAGCATACTGAATGCCCGCTGTCTGTTGACACAGCCACTTAAGTATCCGCAAATCCCCACTTCTCGCCGCCAGAGTAAAGCAAGTATCACCACTCTCAGTAACGATTTGCCAATTTGTTCCCATCTGGAAGCACCACTTAACTATCGGTAAATGGTTTCCCGATAGCGCGCACAACATAGCTGAATCTTGAGGATGATCGAGATTAAAACCCAGCTGATGCAACCATTGAAGAAACTCAAGCTGCCCTGATTCGGCAACCCACACGATGTGGCCGATATCCCTGTAATCAGACTGGAAAGTTGCCCCTCGCTGAAAGAGCCACTTTGCCACTTCAAAGTGGCCTTCATCAACCGCTATATCCAGAGCGCTGTCACCTCTAGCGTTCTTCTGAAGAATATCCACTCGTTTTTCATATAACCACTGAATCACTGGAAGATGGCCATTTTCTGCAGCCAGCATCAGGGCATTTTTTCTATCCTGGTTAAGATGATGCAAGTTATGGCCCTTTTGCCAAAAGCAATTAACCAGAGCCAGATATCCGTTTTTTGCCGCCAGCATCAGGGGGCTATTACCGCGCTTGTCGAAACAACAGACATTCATTCCCACAAGGCAGAACCAAACCGCTAATGACTGGCAAGACCATTTCAGGGCAAGCAGCAAGAGATCCGGGTAACGCTGATGTAAAGCGATGCGTTGACCCAGCCATTTAACGACTGAAACATGACCATGCATGGTAGCCAGTGACACAGCATCATCACCTTGATTATTGCGACCGCCCGAAACACGCTGGAAACTGAGCCATTGAACAACACTTAAATGCCCCTTACTGGCGGCCAGATTGAGGGCACTGTCACCGAGTTCATTGACATGATGAAGGTCTACACCCCGATTATGAAGCCAACGTACCATATCGAGATTACCGCACTGGGCTGCCAGCATAAGGACATTATTTCCGCACTCAGTGATATGAGAAAGGTCAACCCCCTGTTGAAACAGCCACTGTACCACTGATAAATGGCCATAGCTGGCGGCAAGAGACAAGGCATTGTCCTTACCACTGGAAGAAAGGTAAGAATGGTTCGATCTATTGATATGATCAAGCCCGAAACCTTGCTGATGAAGCCAACGCACTGCAGCCAGCTGACCTTTCTGTGCTGCCAGCATTAGTGCATTATTGTCAGAATAATCCGTGTGGTGGATATTAAGCCCTTGCCGTTTTAACCACTGCGCCAGCTCAATATGACCATTACTCACGGCCAGAACGAACGCATTACAACCAAAACGTTGGGGTATGGAAGCACTTCCATCACTCGCTATCTGATCCATGTCAACATCCACTGAATGCAACCACTGAACCATTGCCATTGAGCCTGCCATGGCAGCCAGAGTAACAGCATTGTGGTGCTGTTGGTTAATTTGGTGAATATTCAACCCTTTTTGCCACAGCCATTGACTCGCTTTCAGGTAACCTTTGCTTGCCGCCAGGGTAAAGGCGTTATCGCCATTGTGATTTACCTGATGGATATCAACGCCTGATAGCGCAAGACTCTCCATCAGTTCCATAAAGCCACTGGCAGCAGCCAGCATGAAGGCATTATTGCCGTCGCTGTCAACGTAATGGATATCTGCGTCCAGTGAACATAACCAACGAGCCGTGGGTTCATGATGGCTGGCGGCCAAGGTCAGGGCACTGTTATGCTCTCTGTTAATCTGATGGATATTGGCTCCGTGTTGCACAAGCAGCCGGGCGACTTTGAGATGCCCACCCGAAATAGCCATGAGCAGAGGACTGTTACCACATTGATTGGTTTGATTAATGCCGGAAAGCGCCTTTGGAAGCAAACTGTCGAGGAGTTCAACATGCCCACAATCTGCTGCATACATCAGACAGTTACTACCATTATGATCGATCTGACAGGGATTGACGCCCATTCGCAACAGCCATTGAACAACAGGCAAGTGGCCGCCTGTGATGGCGTGATGAAGAATAGTACGATCGTCTGGATATATTTTATGGATATTCACATTTTGGGTGCAGAGCCATTGGATGATCTCAATATGGCCCTCCCGGGCAGCCAGTGACAGGGCATCACTCACCTCGTTATTGTAGTGGGTGAGTGTGCTCCCGTGCCCTGCCAGCAACTGGGCCACTTCCAAATGGCCGTTTTGGGCTGCCAGCATCAGCGCAGTATTGCCTTCAAAATTCTCCCTGTTGACATCAAGCGGTGTGGTGATGAAATTTCTTGCACTGTCCAATAACCAGTGCAGTAAAGGAAGTTGTCCACTGCCCGCTGCCAGGGTCAGGACGTTATCGCCGTTAAGATTGCACTGGTAAATATTGGCGCCCATCACCACCAGCCATTTCACCACCGGCAGATGCCCGCCAGGGGCCGCCAGCGTCAGAGCGTTATCACCCTCACGATTCACATGAAAGATATCAACCTCTTCCAGATCAAAACGTGTCAAAATGTCATGCTGGCCAGTTTGTGCGGCCAGCATCAAAGCGTTATTACCGGCGTGATTGAGATGATGAATATAAGCGCCTTCCCGGACCAGACGGTTGATTTCTTCACCCTGGCCATTTTGTGCTGCCAGACACAGAGGGGTGTTACCGTTGCTGTCCTCACGGTCGATATCTGCCCTTCTGCAACGCTTGACAGGCACTATTGGATCGTCACCACCAGGGCAGGGAGCATTGACTCGAACCTCTGGCTCTGAATCAGGAATATGGCATTTCCGCTTGCGTGATAAGTTGCCAGTCGAGCAGTCCAGAGTGTTGGCCGCCGTATTAATGCAATGATTATCTGATTCTGGTAATTCTGAGACAGCGGGCAATGGTGCAGGAGATGATTGGGTTACACAGATGTTATTCATATTGATTGACGTTTTGATAGAGTTTGATTCCCTGTATCCCAGAGAAGCGGTAGTCCATTTCAGCATATTAAGCAGCGGATTGGTCAGAATGAACGTCTGAAAATAAAACCATTGGACACCAGCAGGCCGTCTGAATTCCCACAGTAACAAAAAAGTTTCCCTAATGATGCGATAGTTTCACATCAAGGGATGAATAACATTTGCTCTGCCCATTAAGCCGTCATTCAGCACCCGTATCAGGAATAAATTTCCTGATACGGTCGCCCAAGAATTGAAATAATAGTCAACTGCCTTTCTTGTAATCCAACCACATGCTTTTCATGTCCATCGACCAATAGCACGTTGATACCCTGAAAGCAGAAAAACACCCAACGCGCTGTCGGGTTTTGGCAGGGTTTCCGCTTCATGTCCGGGAAAAACCGACTCTGTCGTTTTAGCTCATGCCTAATTCGATGCTGAATCGCCGCATACACTAACAGACACAGCGTCATCACCATCAGCAAGGCTTCTATTCGTTCCGGTTTCTTTAAAAACAGCGAAGAAACCAGAAACTCCGGGCTCTTCAAAAACCGAAAGCCACGCTCTACTGACTGTTGTGATTTGTAAGTACTTAGCACTTCTGCTGTACTCAGCCGACTGTCGTCCAGATCATTCGTCGCCAGCACAAAGCAACCCAGAGAACACTCTGCATCTTTGCGACAGTCAACGGATACCCAAGGATATCCGCTCACATAATATTCAATACTGTCCGGTTTAGAGCCTTTCTCCGGACGACCTACCTTGGTATAGCAGGGTTTCTCAGTAATGACAGGTTCCGCCTGACAATAAATAGTTTTTGACTGCCATTCATCGAACGCACGCAATGCGTCGGTTTCACACTTGAAGGCTTTTTTGGCCAGTTTACTGGTCAGCGCTTCTGCTTCTTTCTCAGACTTCTTTAGCATTTTTTTCAGCAGTGTTTTTTGTTCGCTCTTTCGAGCCTGCTCGCTGCGGACCAGAATCCAGCGCTGGGAGACACCCGCATGATCTGACAGCATTTCATGACTCTCATAGCCCTCAGCACCCTCCACTGGTGTCATTTCACAAGAAGCGACACTGTCAATCAGTTCTCTGGCTTCTTTGATTTTTGACGGAACCCGGGTGATAAATTGCTGGCCCTGCTGATGAAGTATCTGTACGTTATCTGTTGTATAAAGTGCTGCATCACCAATCAGGTAGCGATTATTCAGGGCTTCCCGGTAGGATTTCAAATGGCTGCTGATG
The DNA here is from genome assembly GCF_023716865.1 of Endozoicomonas sp. SCSIO W0465. Classification (NCBI taxonomy): domain Bacteria; kingdom Pseudomonadati; phylum Pseudomonadota; class Gammaproteobacteria; order Oceanospirillales; family Endozoicomonadaceae; genus Endozoicomonas; species Endozoicomonas sp. SCSIO W0465. The sequence continues at coordinate 2,872,141 of NZ_CP092417.1, read as the reverse complement.
ACTTTTTTAAAGTTTTTATTGTCGTTTACGTTGCCACTGGACGCTTTCATAAAAACGGGAATACCGGCCTGATTTTCCGTCATCATCAGCAGTATTGCCTGGTTGAGCTCGGGTCGATGATCCCTGCTGTATCCACGACAGAGTTTGATACAGTGCATATCTTCTTCGTCGACGTCAGATTCGCTGTTATAAACGCCGTCCACATGCAAGCTTGTTGAGTCAAGGTTCAGAGCCTTGCACGGCAGTTTTAAGACATTCACTGCCTTGACAGCCAGCGATAAATAGACCTCACTTACATCCAGTTCAAAAAGCTGATCCAGGGCTCTGCCGAGTACACTGTCGTTAATGTGTTCGGGTTTAATACCGGGCCTGATGAGTTTATCCAGCGGTTTATCAGCATGAAACTCCGGGAACATATGAAGCGTGCGGGCAGTGAACCCAAGGCCGTTAAGCAGCATTGATACTACGGTTTCGCCAAAGGAAATATTCCGGTGTTCAGATTGGTTAGGAACCAGGGAATCCAGATGATTAGAGATACCGAGTTCTTTGCACATACCGGCAACCAAACCCATATGATCGATACGTTGAATGTGGAACTGATGAGGATGCATTGGACATGTTCATTCTGAGAATTTTTTACATTTTAGCCGGTGTAGGGAAATTCTCAGATTGAGTGCTGAATGACGGATTAAGGAGTAGTCCCTGAATTATTTCCCTATTTCCGTTCACCCGCCTTCAGCTGATCCAATAAAACGCCCCCAACCGAAAAGTTGTGTCTATTACCCTGGTTTGAGAACTGGCATGGCAGCAAAAGCGTCCGTCACTCGCTGTAGCAACACTTTCATTGGGTTACTACTGGGCAGATGCAGCTTCACACGGTCTTTATATTCCACCACCTTAACGGCAATTTTGAACAGCTTGGCAATAACTGTTGAAGGCTGAGCCCTCTGCAAATCTGTGCCCTCCAATACAGTGGTTCTCATTTCGTAATGCAGAACATAAGCGGCACAGGCGTAGTACATGCGCAAGGCATTCGCCCGGAAGCCCATATCCGAAGTCCGATCACAGGACAGATCATTTTTCAGGTGTTTAATGTAGTTTTCATCCTGTCCTCTGGGACAATAGAACTGCTCATTAATGCACTTGGCTGAAGCATTTTTGATGGATGTCACTACAAAGCGGGGGTTGTCACCCATCTGGTTCACTTCAGCCTTTATAGATGACGCGTGTATCGAGTCCTTTCCAGCTCTTCGCCTGATACTGTGCCTCGCCATACAGACGCACCCGGTAAGGTATCTGTAATTTGTTCAATCGGGCGTAAGCTGTACGTGTTTGCAGACAGTGGCGAGCTTCCCTCATGCTCTCATCCGACATCGGCCTTAAGGCCGTTGGATGGCCTGCACCTTTACCCAGCACGTAATCAGCGGCTTTATCCTGGTCAACAACGCGCATCAGCTCCGGCTGGGCAAAATGGCTGTCTCCCCGGATAATGAGATGTGTTTTCGGCCAGGACTGCCGGATCAGCGTCAAATGGAGCGGGAAAAGCAGGATCAAATTGATGATGTAGAAAACAAAATTGCCAGCTTACAACAACATATTCAGTCAGTAGAAAAAACCATTACTGAAAACTCCGCGCTGGTCAGGACAGCCGTTGCACAACTGGAAGCCAGCCTGAAACCAGCACTTGAGGCTCAGACACAACAAACAATAGCCGCCGAACAGGCACTGTTCTCCAGAGCCTTTGAGCATGGACATCAGTTGTCGGAAGATCGCACCAGTCAACGTGTGTTGTGCCAATATCTCCGCGAAAACAGCGATGCTGCCAGCATTAAAGCCCGGATTACTGAGGACTGCGAAGCCCAGAAAAAGCACGTTCCCTCCGGCTACCTTGATATCATTGAGCCCCCCGGCTATATACTGATGGAAGCAACTGGCGGTCACCAGACAACTTGCCCTTCCACATTATTAATAGCGTTCGAATCGTACAGTGTTGAGCAGTCACGCAGGTCAATCGAGTGTTTCATGAAAGGCATTGATAACCTTGACCTGCTATCACCGGAAAAACGACAGGCCGTCAAAACCTTCCTGAAAAATCTGCTGCGGATATTTAAGGTCCATGGTCCTTCCGGACAGTATGACCAACTGATGGCGCAGCTGACTTCTGCGGCTGATGCACTTAAAATAACTGAGGCAGCCGACCACCACCAACCGAAAAGAGTGAAACGCTGTTAAGTGCATTTTGCGCGCTGTTCCATCCTGACATCACTGCGAAAGTGAAGATATCGGGATGTTATTGGCACGCTGATTGCCGTAAGAGGCATACTCTTATATTCTACTCGTCTTTTTCTGATGGTCGCTTTCACTTACCATCAACAGGCAATAACTGATCGAACAAGATTTTTAGCGGTAGGGATCGCAATGAAGTTTCGCTGTATTCCATTTTTGTTCTTGCTGTTTTTTTCATTAACCGGCAACGCTCAAACCAGCAGTTTTCACCTGCTCACCGAAAACTTTCCACCACTGAACATGACCAATAATGGCACCTCTTATGCCCGTAATGATCGAGTCTCCGGCTTTGCTACCGACATCATGCGCAAGCTTTTTGCCGCTACAGGGTATGAGGTGGATTTCACCTTGATGAGTGACTGGGATGAAGCCTACAACAGTGCCAAAGGCACCTCAGGTTTTGGGATCTATTCCACATTCCGTACCCCCGAGCGTGAGAATAGCTTCCAGTGGGTAGGGCCACTTTATGAGGAAGACTGGGTAATTCTTGCGCCTCAGGATAGCGAGGTGACCATCAACTCACTGGATGATTTGAGACAGTTTCAGGTCGGTTCCTATGAGTTTGATGCCATCACCGATCATCTGATAGAGAGCAGTATTGATGTGGTGCCTGCCAAAAGTGATGCGATCAATGTCGTAAAGCTGAAACTGGGCCAGATTAAACTCTGGGCTTCCAGCTCATTGACCGGGCCTTACACGGCATCCAACTTCAACATACCGGTCAAACCCATTCATACCTTCAGCGAAAGTTCCCTGTGGCTGGCCATGCACAAAGACACAGACCCGGCTATCGTTAGGCAATTGAATAGTGAGTTGAAAAGGATGCACCAGTCAGGTGAAATCCAACAGATGATCAATAGTTATAACCATTTATAAGCAATGCTCCGGGAGAACAATGAATAGTCTCCCGGCTTTTATGAAAAATGCTCTTGAAAAATGCTTAAGCGTCTTCTGTTAATACCCGACGATAAGTTGTGAACTGATTACCAAATGTGTCAATGCCATCCCGGCGAAGTGCAGGTGCAAGGTGGAGCAGGTAGTGATCCAGCGCACTCTGTCCAGACACTCGATAGCGGATGGAAAAACCGGTTGAATACGGTCTGGCTGTCAGCTGCTCATCATCCGTCAGTTTAAACACTTGCGCACTGTGAAATCCTTCGGCCTGCAGCACCGCCTCAACGTGCGGCGTTAACCAGGCCCTGAACTCATCCACAATACCATTATCCACCAGACAATTGACTTCATAGATAATCATGAACGCCCCTTCTTCTTAATTACTATTTGGCAGTAATGGATAATAGTGGATAGATGGCAAAATGGTAAAAGATCAGACTTTTCGCACAATATTTAAGCCATGTCGGATGGGCAGCAGCACACTCTCAAGGTTCGGGTGCTCATAAATGTAACGATTCAGATCGGCAATCACCTGATCCCGTTCCTCTTGAGGATCAAGCACCTTCCCTTTCCAGAGCGCATCATCAATAACCACCAGCCCCTGTGGGCTCATCATGGGCAGCACCATCTCCAGATAATCGCGGTACTTCTTCTTGTCTGCATCAATAAACACCAGATCCAGTTTGTCCCGGATTTCCGCTGTCAATTGCGGGATGGTATCCAGCGCTCTGCCAAAGAGTACTTTGATTTTATGCCCATGGGGGGAGCGGTCAAAAAACTCCTGTCCAATGGCAATGGACCGTGGGTTGGTCTCACAGGCATACACCACGCCATCATCGGGTAACCCTTCTGCCATGGACAGTGCGGCATAGCCGGTAAACATACCGATCTCAAGCACTGTTTTGCTACGGCTGATCTTCAGCAGCATTTTCAGGGTTTGCCCCACCAGCCGACCAGAGAGATTCACCGGATAGCGAGTTCTATCCACGGTAGCCTGAGCCAGCTCTGCCAGAATCGGAGACTCACCGGATGTCATTTCCTGGCAATAGCTGTCAATTGCCGGATCAACCATCCAATCCATGCACTGTACCTTTTTTGATAAAAGAGCCTTGATAAAAACGGCACTCTCCATGAAGATGAGGCCACACATGATAAAGCGTTAAAAAATAAGCTGCGGATTCTAAGCGAGGGAGCCATGACTGAAAAGCCTGTTATCGAGATTGAGTACTGCAGTCAATGCCAATGGCTGTTACGTTCTGCCTGGCTTGCACAGGAGCTGCTAAGTACCTTTAGCACGGATCTGGGCGAGGTTCGGTTAAAGCCGGGAACGGGTGGAATCTTTATAATCAAGCTCAATGGCGAAGCTATCTGGGAAAGGAAAAAGGATGGTGGTTTTCCTCAACCCAGGGAAATCAAGCAGAAGGTCAGGGATATCATCGACCCCGCAAGGGCTCTTGGCCACAACGACCGTTGAGGGAGGTCCGGTTTGCTCTGACCTCCCTGAAAAACACCTAAGTAGCTGGCCATATGGAATCGAATATTTCTGGCTACTTGGGCTGGTACTATGCGAGGCACAACGGAGGGAGCATAGCCGTAGCTATGTGACCGGAGTTGTAACGAAGCACGACTGCATGGATGCAGGAGCTAGAGCAACGCAGGAGCAGTTGCCGAGAGTGCCGGCACAAGGAGTCATAAATATATGATTTCATATGGTTAGCTACTTATACCCAGGCACTTTCTTTCTTGCGGATCTTCAACATCGGCAGGAACAGGCCAAGCAGAATACCCAACAATATCGTGCCCCCCCCAAAAAGAAACCAGCGCAGTTTAATATCTCTATCCATCTGCCTATTTTCCGCCTGCAGCACTTGCAACTGGTTTTTCAGCCGCTCGTTTTCCTCAACCAGCTGCTGGTTACGACGATCAATAGCCAAGGGCTCAGCAGAAATATCCTGAAGTCGTTTCAGCTCCACCTGCTGACGCTCCAGCTTATTGTCAGCCTTGCTGAGTTCGGACGTCACCTCTTGCAGCTGGCCATCCCGTTCGATCAGGCGTTTTTCCAGCGCTTTGTTCTCTGCCGCCATGTTACTGGCCCGATCCAGGGCGGCAGGTAACTGATGAAAAGCCGGAGGGTTGGTCATCAGATACTGTGTCGGTACATAGCCTTGCTGATCACCGTGTTTCACCTTACTGAAGCCATTGCCAGAATCTTCTTCCAACAGTACCAGCGCGGTACCGGTCTTCAGTCCACGGTGAAGTATCCGGTACTCATTACTCGGCCCGGTCCGCATGGGCACATAGGTAATATCAGTGATATATCGAGTCTCTGCAGAGACTTGCCCAATCCATAACAAACCAAACAGAACAACCAGCCAATGTTTTTGCATTTTCACAGGTATCAGCATCTCAAATCACGGCAGAACTTTTTTAAATGGCTTAACGATAACCTGTCGATAAACGCCAGCCTCAATATAGGGATCGGCATCAGCCCAGGCCTGTGCTTCGGGTAAACTGGCAAATTCGGCGACCACCAGACTACCGGTAAAACCAGCCTCACCCGGATCATTGCTGTCTATGGCAGGACAGGGCCCGGCAAGCACCAACCGACCTTCATCCTTTAGTTGCTGAAGCCGATCAAGGTGTGCAAGACGAGCCTTCATTCGTAATGGCAGGCTACTATCGACATCCTCACTGAAAATAGCGTAGAGCATTTACTTCTCCCCGGTTTGAATATGTTTTGAAATCACCAGAAACTGACCAATCACAAACAGGAAGGTCAGAATCAGGCTGCCGAACACTTTAAAGTCCACCCAGATATCGTGAAAGGTAAATGCCACGAAGAGGTTTGCTGCCCCCAGAAGAATGAAAAATATAACCCAACTGATGTTCATCTTGAGCCAGATATTGTCCGGCAGTGTCATGGCATGCCCCATCATCCGTTCCAGCAGGGTCTTTTCACCAATAAACTGACTGCCCAGAAAGGCAATCGCAAAGATCCAGTTAACGATGGGGGCTTTCCATTTCAGAAAGGCTTCATCATGAAAAGCCAGTGTCATGCCCCCAAACAGCACAACCGCCGCGAGCGTGACCACATGGCTTTTCTCAAGTTCACGGTTTTTCAGATACAGGCTGCCATAAATCAAAATGGAAGCAACCATTAACACCAGTGTTGCACTGAACGGTCCACCCAGTTCAAATTCGTTTGCCCCCAGGCTGACCATTCTCGGGTCCATTTTATAGACCACAAAGAAGAGAATCAGAGGAATAAAGTCAATTAGTTGCTTCATATTTGGCCGATCAGAGTAGAATAGCAGGCACCAACTTATGACAATGGTACCGACTGTTTATTGTGAATAACGGTTAGGGAGTTTGAGCCTGCAGGCAATAACAGTCAAACTACATAATAAACTAATTGACTTTCAGGGTAAGAGACAATTTTGATTTCCATTGATTTACACAGCCACACCACCGCTTCTGATGGAACTCTTGACCCGGTTGAGCTCTGCAAGCGGGCTCAGGAACGTCATGTTCATACGCTGGCCATTACCGATCATGACACGGTAGCTGCCCACTATTTCCTCAGAGACCATGCTCCTGAGGGGGATATCCGATTAATCACCGGCATTGAGCTATCCACCACCTGGTCTGGCGCTGAAATTCATATTGTCGGTTTGAATTTCTCCCTTGACCACAGAGATCTGGAGATGGTGGTCAACGCCCAGGGCGAGTCTCGAAGAAAACGCTCACATCATATTGCCGAACGACTGGCCCGTCGCCTGCCAGATTGGAGTTCCGACCAGATTTTCCGAAAAGTCCTTGAAGGTGCCGTTGAACAACAACAAAACGGCCGTCATGGCTTTATTCTGAAACCGGACGACGTACAGATTGGCCGGCCACACTTTGCCCGCTGGCTGATCAGTGAAGGGCGATGCAATGATATGGATGCTGCTTTTCGAAAGTATCTCGATAACAGCAAAATTGGCAACCTTAAAGCCTTCTGGCCAAAAATGAGCCAGGGTGTTGCCTGGATCCGGGCGCTGGGAGGAGTGGCCGTTCTTGCCCATCCCGGAAAATACCGGATGACCGCAACCAAACTCAGGGCTCTGATCAAAGACTTCAAACTGGCTGGCGGTCATGCCATGGAGGTTCAGGGGTCTAACCACCCACACAGTCAGGTAGAACAAATGGCACGTTATTGTCGCGAGTTTAACCTGATGGCCTCACAGGGTAGCGATTTTCACAACCCGGACTACCCATGGGTTGATATTGGCCGACTACCTCCCTCTCTCCCGGAAAACCTGAAACCGGTTTGGGATATCTGGAACTAAGGCCGGTGGCTCCCTGTTCAAGTCGTTCAATATAGCGTTGTGAAGACCTTCCAAGTACTTCTTTCCTGCTCACCACAGTGTTATGATGCGCCTCCGCTTTTGCGCAATCACCACAGTGTTCTTTCGCTGAAGCGTTACTCTTACTTACGCTAAAGGCCTTTTTCCTGGCTGAAGGCTATCTTTCTGGCTGAAGGCTCTGTTCCTTCACCACTCTGAGTTATGGCCGACAAACTGCTTTGCTTGTCACCACCAACACACACTGGTTCACCCCAGGCCATAGCCAGAGTGAATAACCTTGATGCTGACGATTGCCATGAGCCAGTTTTTTCAGATTCACCCCGACAATCCCCAACTGCGCCTGGTTCGTCAGGCTGTTGATATTATTCGTGATGGCGGTGTGATCGCCTACCCTACAGACTCAGCCTATGCCCTGGGTTGTCACATTGGCGATAAAAAGGCGGTTGAGCGGATCCGGCAAATACGCAGGCTGGATGAAAGGCATAATTTTACCCTGGTCTGCAGGGACCTCTCTGAGCTGGCTACCTATGCCCAGGTTAACAATACGCAATATCGAATGCTGAAAAATCACACGCCCGGCCCCTATACCTTCATCCTGAAGGGGTCCAGAGAGGTGCCCCGACGATTGATGCACCCAAAGAGGAAGACCATAGGCATCCGTGTGCCTGAGTGTCCCATTGTTCAATCGCTGCTCAGCGAGCTGGGATGCCCCATCATGAGTTCAACGCTGCAATTGCCTGGTGACGAGTTCCCCATGATGGACCCTTACGATATCCGTATGACTCTGGAAGCCCAGCTGGATCTGATTATTGATGGCGGATACCGGGGTATGGAGCCGACAACGGTGGTCAGCCTGATGGGCGATGTTCCGGAAATCCTGAGGGTTGGCAAAGGGAATCCTGAGCCTTTTACGATTGATTAGTTTTCCTTGCCAAATGACGATAATAAGTTGTTAATTCACACAACCATTAATGATGGTGAATTCACCACAAAAACTTCAGTACGAAACCAACATTCCAGGAATCCCTCACCGATCAACACACATTTTTTCATCTCTGAGCAGAAACTATTTTTTCTATTATTCAGAAAATCGTCTAGGATTGGTGCGTTAATGACAACGACACCCTGATTAAACATCCAACAATCCAGAATCCAGAATCAAGAATCAAGAATCAAGAATCAAGAATTAAACAACAAAAAACCACAACCAATCATTTAATTAACCATTAATCAAACCATGGCAAAGTCAGCTGCTAAAAAAATAGAATCCACAGGATACAAAAGAAAACTATTTATAATAATGGTTGCAATGCTTATACACTCCTTGATCGTTCAGGCCGAACTTGGCATACAAAACACCTTTCGCATATCACAGCAACACTTTTCTCAAGCCTATCCGGATTCTGATGAAAAAACAGAATTAACAAAAAGTGAAGCAGCACTTCCAGATATTATGCTCACTCCCGGAGAAAAAAGAAAAATCATCTTAAAATCACTCTCCCAACAAACTGTCGTCCAGGCCCACACTGAACCCAACGTCTTAACGCACTATGCAGTTAAAGACCTGGATTTATTAAATGGCTCGACGCTATCGCCCGATCACAGCATTCTGAAAAGCCTTGGCAACCCGATGACTGTATCCGGAGAAATCATGTTAGCCAACATGCTGATCACTCCAACAGTCAATATCAGTGAATTGGAAAAAAGACAGTCAACCATACAACACCTGATCAATAATCCAAAGGTCATGGCTCAACTGGAACATCATTTACGACGATTCTCTACCAATGAAGATGGAATCATATCTCTGCTTGACCCTTCCGATACTATCTACAAAGGACTCTTCCAGAGTCTGGATGCTACCACTCAGTTTGGTATGAACCCAAAAACCAGTAATGAAAAAGAGGCCTCCCGTCGATTTATTGAAGGCCTGAATTTACTCGGTCTCGGATTTATGCCTACCTACCTCTATTACCATTCATCACATCCATTACATTTGGCCAGTGGCTTAACACTTTATTGCCTGACACTCTATCTGACGCAGCGAAGTGCCCTGAGAGAGAAACATTATTACACCTACGTGATGGAACGCAGCAGGCGCCCGGGTCTTGCATTATTTGAAGCCAGAGAGCTCTGGATGACACTTGAAAATCATCCACTGTTTCATAATGTACTGTTATTCTACCCGGAACTTTCAAAGCTATATCACTCCGGTGAATTCCGGGAAATATTCGCTCTGTTGCAGGGTGCTCCTGCCAGCCCCATCCGCTCGACCTGGCAGTACTACACCTCTCACATGGGGTGCTATCACATGGCATTGGAACTGATGCAGAAGCACAAAAACGCCATGCTCCACATCCTTGAGGCAGTCGGTGAAGTTGATGCCTGGCTGACTATTGCCAAACTGGTAAGTCAGGGGCAGGAAAGAGCAAACAACCCGATGACCTTCGCAACATACATTCCCGAACATCATTCACCCTACTTGAGACTTGACCGATTCTGGAATCCGCATTTATCACCAGCGATCGCCGTGCCAAACAGTATTGAAATCGGCGCACAACATCCCCTGAACACCATCATTACGGGACCGAATGCTGCCGGAAAATCAACCAATATGGAAGGCATTGCCATTGCCGTCCTTCTGGCGCAGACCTTTGGCATTGCACCGGCTCACCATATGGAAATAACGCCGTTTTCACTGATCCATACTCATATGGATATCAGCTCAGAGGTTGCAGCAGGCCTGTCAACATTCAAGGCAGAATCGGTCAGGGCTATTGAATTGATGGAACACATTGAAAGCATGGAAGCGTATCAGTTCAGCCTGACACTGATGGATGAGATTTTCAGCAGTACCAATCCGATAGAAGGTGAGGCCGGAACTTACGGCTATCTGAAAATCATTTCGAATAACCGAAACTCCATTAATATTTGCACAACCCACTACCCCAGACCCACACTGCTGGCTGATGAATACCCCGGAATATTCCAGAACATGCATGTTCACGCAGAAATCACCAGCGACGGAAGGCTAATCTACGACTACCTGTTAAAACCCGGATATTCTGAACAACACATTGCCATCAAGATTCTCGAGGATGAAGGTATTCAATCGGAGTTTCTTGATATCGCCACTGACATCATTAAACATCCGGAAAATTATCCTCTGCACAATCGCAGACGCTAAAGCAAGCAAAAATTTCAGATCACTCGTAACAGTAATTTAACAAGTCCCGGACGATTTTTCCTGTAATCCGGATACCCCACCTCATGAATCAGAGGTTATTATTGAGATAAAGTTCGGTCTTAAGGTTAATTACGTTGAAAATTTTGATCTCCCAATATTTATCTTCAGGGATGTGAACTTTCCGGGGGACTGGGCACGCTCCCGATTAACCTGACTTTTATACAACCGGACTTTCCCACCAAAAAACGTCATCATTGGGTACACGGGGTTCAATTCATTGCGGAACTATCAAGCAAGTAAACAGTCAAATCAGTAGTCACTTAATGCATGTAACATAAAATGAATCACTGTCTAACTGACTTGCCCCCCCCAGTTGCCAGTGGCGATATCGGGATTACCAACCGTGCCAAGCCAAACTCGGTTGACCGAAATGGCTTCCCCATCCTCCACGTGGTAGTTAAAAAAGGTTACCTTCAAATAGCCCAGACCCTGCTGGACGGAGGCGCCCGACCCAACACCCCTGACCCGAATGGCTTCACCGCCCTGTCCTTAGCTGCTACCTTGGGAAATATCGAGATGGTCAGCACCCTGCTGGCTAACGGCGCCCGACCCGACCTATCACCGGATGCCCTGGCGGACGCAGCGTATTACGGCTCACTTGAGATCGTTTTGATCCTGCTGGCCAACGGTGCCCAGGTCAATACTCCCGGCAAACACGGCCATACCCCCCTTGAAATGGCGACCGATAAAGGTCACCTGGCCATCGTTCGCGCCCTTCTGGCCTCCAGAGCTCAGGTCAGCCCGTACGTCATTGAATGGGCTGCTGAAGATGGCCACCTTGACATCGTCCGGGTCCTGCTGGACTACGGAGCCCAGGCCAGCCCGGACTCCATTGAACTGGCGGCTCACAAAGGCCACCTTGACATCGTTCAGGTCCTGCAGTCCCACTGCGCCCGGCTCGACCAGGCACCGGGAGCCCCTGTCGATGCTGCCCATTACGGCCACCCTGAAGTTGTCCAGCCACAGATCAACCATATCCCCCCACTTCGGCAACCCGCCTCCCTGGCGGACTGGTGCCGCTCCAGCATCCGTCGCCGACTGGTCGAGCGCCTTGACGGTGGCGGTCAGCCACTGAAGCAGGCAGTCGATTTACTGCCACTCCCTGCCGCGATTAAATCGTATGTGTATCACCCACTTTCCCTGTAAACCGGGGATGAGCTGCCTTGGTAAGGTAAGTCGTTGCCAACGAGCCACCTTTACCCTTGGCAGCGGACAGGTCTTCAGTTGCTGCAGTGTAAAAATTATGTTGAGAGTTTTGATCTCTCAATATTTATTTTCAAGGATGTGAACTTTCCGGGGGACTGGGCGCGCTTCCGATTAACCTGACTTTTATACAACCGGACTTTCCCACCAAAAAACGTCATCATTGGGTACACGGGTTTCAATGCATTGCAGAACTTTCAAGCAAGCAAACAGTCAAACAAGCAGTCTCCTACTGATCAGGTAATTTAAATGAATCGCGGTTTAACAGATTTGACCTTTTCAGATGCCAGTGGCGGTACCTTGATTATCAGAGGTGCCCAGCTAGACATTGCTGAGCAATATGGCATCACCCCCCTCCACATAGCGGTTCTTGATGGTCGCGTTAAGCCAGTCCAGATACTGCTGGCCTCCGGTGCCCGACCCAACATCCCTGATGTGGATGGCATTACCCCCCTGACCATTGCTGCTAACGGTGGAAATACCGAGATGGTCAGCACCCTGCTGGCCAACGGCGCCCGACTCGACCTGTCACCGGATGCCCTGGTGGACGCAGCGTATAACGGCAAACTTGAGATCGTTCTTATCCTGCTGGCCAACGGTGCCCAGATCAACACTCCCGGCAGCAACGGCCATACCCCCCTTGAAACGGCAATTTATGAAGGTCACCTTGCCATCGTTTGCGCTCTTCTGGCCTCCAGAGCTCAGGTCAGCCCGGACGCCATTGAACAGGCTGCTGAAAAAGGCCACCTTGACATCGTCCGGGTCCTGCTGGACTACGGAGCCCAGGCCAGCCCGGACGCCATTGAACTGGCGGCTCACAAAGGCCACCTTGACATCGTTCAGGTCCTGCAGTCCCACTGCGCCCGGCTCGACCAGGCACCGGGAGCCCCTGTGGATGCTGCCCATTACGGCCACCCTGAAGTTGTCCAGCCCACAGATCAACCATATCCCCCCACTTCGGCAACCCGCCTCCCTGGCGGACTGGTGCCGCTCCAGCATCCGTCGCCGACTGGTCGAGCGCCTTGACTGCAGCGGTCAGCCATTGAAGCAGGCAGTCGATTTACTGCCACTTCCTGTCGAGATTAAGTCGTATGTGTACCACCCACTTTCCCTGTGAGCCGGGGATGAGCCGCCTTGGCAAGTCGTTGTCAACGTTTAGCCTTGGTAGCGGACAGGTCTTCAATTGCTGCAGTGTAAAACTCCATGATTGGGTACCAAGGTTTCACTGGCGGGCCCCCAAGTTTTTGCCTGAACAGGCTTAAATTAAAAATCTGCAAGAAAAAACAATCTCAATAATGAAGACTGCAGGTCTTATTTCAGGCCAGAGAATACGGCCCTGAAACCCTTTTCCCTGGACGAAAACTGTCGTACCCTGTCCAATCAGGACAAACATGGGAGAACCCTTTGAGCGCTGTAGACCCTCAGTCGCGAGTTTTATCTGGTATGCGACCCACTGGCCGATTACATCTTGGTCATTATCACGGTGTTTTGAAAAACTGGCTGGCACTGCAACACGAATACGATTGCTTCTTCTTTGTCGCTGACTGGCATGCACTGACCACGCACTATGAAGATACCCAACAGCTTCAGCAGTATATGCTGAACATGGTCACTGACTGGCTGGCGGTGGGTGTTAATCCGGGTTCTTCCACCCTGTTTATCCAGTCCAGGGTACCGGAGCATGCCGAACTGCACCTGCTGCTTTCCATGATCACCCCTCTCTCATGGCTGGAACGGGTTCCAACTTACAAAGACCAGCAGGAAAAACTCCGGGAGAAGGACCTTTCTACCTACGGTTTCCTGGGGTATCCACTCCTTCAGAGTGCAGACATTCTGGCCTATCGGGCGGGTAGTATACCAGTGGGCGCTGACCAGGAAGCTCATGTGGAGATCACCCGGGAAATTGCCCGTCGTTTTAACCATCTTTATGGTCGTGAACCCGGCTTTGAGCAGAATGCCGAAATGGCCATTAAGAAAATGGGCAGAAAACAGGGGGAAATATACCGGAAACTCCGCAAAACCTATCTGGAGAAAGGGAATGAAGATGCCCTGGAGACGGCCAGGGCTCTGCTGAAAGAACAGAACAACATCACCCTTGGAGACCAGGAGCGTCTGTTTGGTTATCTGGAAGGTACTGGCAAGGTGATCCTGCCAGAGCCCCGCGCCCTGCTGACCCCTCAGGCCAGGATGCCGGGTCTGGATGGGCAGAAAATGTCCAAGTCCTATAACAACACCATCAGTCTCCGGGACAGTGCTGACGAGGTGGATGCCAGGATCCGGAAAATGCCCACGGACCCGGCACGTATTCGTCGGAACGACCCGGGTGATCCGATGAAATGCCCGGTATGGCAATTCCACAGACTGTATTCTGACCAGCAACGTCAAGAGTGGGTACAGAATGGCTGTGCCAGCGCTGGCATTGGTTGTCTGGACTGCAAAAAACCATTAATTGAAGCGGTTCAGGCTGAGCTGGAGCCCATTCGCATTGAAGCTCTGGAACTGGAAAATAACCAGGACGTGGTAAAGAGCATTATTACCGAAGGGTGTGAGAAAGCCCGGGACGAAGCCCAGGACACGCTTAAGGAAGTCCGTGACGCCATGGGGCTGCACTATCGTTAATCCTGGCCCGGAACCGATACATTGGATCACAAAGACCCAGCAAGAGGTGAACTGCCCATGACCACGACGGAAGCCGTGGCCGAACCACCCGAACCGATGCCAGCTCCACCGGCAGCAGATTCGGTTTCCGCTGCACTTGAAGCGCCTCATGAAGAAGCGCCTAATAAAAGAGCGGAGAAATCACTGGCACTGGTTAAAGGTCAACCATTCACCAGGCTGCCAGACGATCTCTACATTCCACCGGATGCTCTGGAAGTCTTTCTGGAAGCCTTTGAAGGCCCGCTGGATCTCCTGCTCTATCTGATCAAGCGCAACAACATGGATATCCTCGATATCCAGGTGGCCCAGATCACCCATCAGTACATGGAATACGTCAAATTAATGGAAAGCTCCCAGTTTGAACTGGCAGCGGAGTATCTGGTTATGGCAGCAACGCTGGCGGAAATCAAATCCCGTATGCTGTTGCCACGAACCACAGCAGCTGAAGAGGAAGAAGACGACCCCCGTGCCGAGCTGGTCAGACGACTGCAAGAGTACGAACGGTTTAAGCAAGCGGCCGAAGACCTGGATGAGCTGCCCAGAATGGGGCGTAATATCTGGCCGACAACCGTTCAGGCGCCTGATTATGAGCGGATTCAGGTGCATCCGGATGTTGATCTTCAGGATATACTGATAGCGCTCAGCGAAGTGATGCGTCGGGCTGACATGTTTGAGCACCACCATGTGGCGGAAGAGGCACTTTCCGTTCGAGAGCGAATGAGTGAGGTTCTCGCCATGCTCTCCCCTGAACGCTTCACCCCATTTGTCGCTCTCTATCGGGTCAGCGAAGGCCGACTGGGTGTGGTGGTTACCTTTATGGCCATTATGGAACTGATCAAGGAGTCCCTGATCGAGCTGGTACAAAGCGAACCCTTTGGACCGATTCATGTGAAGGCACGGGTTGAATAACTTGGAAAATATCAATGAGCGAAAAGCCTGATCTCTCACAGATCCTGGAAGCGGCCATCCTGGCCAGCAGTCGTCCACTGACGATAGAACAACTGGCAGCCCTCTTTCCGGAAGAAGAGCGGCCTGACGGGAACGAGATTCGTGAAGCCCTGGTTAAGGTATCCGAAGCCTGTGATGGGCGCGCCTTTGAGCTGAAACAGGTGGCTTCCGGCTTTCGCTTCCAGGTTCGTCAGTCCATGGCCCGTTGGATTGGCGGTCTCTGGGACGAGAAGCCGCAGCGCTATACCCGGGCCCTGTTGGAAACCCTTGCCCTGATTGCTTACCGCCAGCCCATTACCCGGGGAGAAATTGAAGAGATTCGTGGCGTCAGTGTCAGCAGTAATATCATCCGTACCCTGCAGGAGCGAGAGTGGGTTCGCGTTGTTGGTCATCGTGATGTCCCCGGCAGGCCCGCCATGTTTGCCACCACCCGGCAATTTCTGGATTACTTCAATCTGCAAAACCTGAATGAGCTGCCACCGCTCTCTGAAATCCGCGATCTGGAAGCCGCCGCCAAGGCTCTCGAAATCCCGGAAGCCATTACCGAAGCCCTGGCTGTTGCAGGAGGCACTTTAAAGCAGCCCGAAATGGCAGACCAGGAAGTGATCCGGGAACGTTCAGCCCAGGAACTGTTCGATGAACTGGACGCCATGGAAGCCGAGTTACCTACGGGCTTTAATGACTTGATCAAGAAACAGAAAGTGTCCGCCCCGCCGCTGGATGGGGAAAATGAGCAGCATGGACAGGCACCAGAAGATGGGTCAGCAGTTCCTATGGCTGAAGACTCTGAGACAGGCTGAAGACTCTGAGACAGGCTGAAGACTCTGAGACAGGCTGAAGACTCTGAGACAGGCTGAAGACTCTGAGACAGGCTGAAGACTCTGAGACAGGCTGAAGACTCTGAGACTGTTGGAGTGACGTCTGACCAACGAACATCCTCCCGCCCTCAAGAATCCGGGACTAAGGACTTTTCCATTGACGAATAATAAGTTCCAAGTCGTTAGATTGTTGCTCTGACAAGATAATCTGTTGGATAAGGCCGGATGGCATTTTCCGTCACGGCATTGCTGCTATCAAGATCGTCAACTTCACAGTACACCACCAACTTCGACCATTGGATCAGAGCATAGCTCATGGCTTTACTGACTATCGCTTAAACTACGGAACTTTTGGATGGCTTGTCAGTCAGATATGTTTCCGGGAGGCTGACCTAGGAGGCTGACCGAGAATAGCGCCCGTAGCGAGGATGGCAGAAAATTGAGGATAAAAAGCCGGAAATTTTTAGTGAATAGTGGTTCTATTTGCTAAAAATTTCTGGCTTTTTAGACCAATTTGCTGCCACCGCAGTAGGGCAGACTATTCTCGGTCAGCCTCCTAGTACATCATTTCATTGGTTTTGACGTGCGCCGTTCATCCTGAGCTTGTCGAAGGATGGTGCCACCGCACTTCGACAAGCTCAGTGCGAACGGAGTACGGAAGCGTCGATCTCATTGAAACTATGTATCAGTCAACCTCCTGACACCCATAGGCAGACGTTTCAGAAGATAGTTGGAGCTATTATGAAAGCGATGAGTTTCATACCAAATTTTCTTGTTAATCCCCGGACTATCAATCCTCGAATGATCGCAACAGGATTCGCAACAGGATTGTCGCGCTGCACAAAACATTCGGGCAATAATGACTCTGCCGGAAACCCGGAAAATAAACTGCAGCAGATAGCCGGGCAACAACAAAAACTGCTGAAAAGCCAGCAATCATTAGCGCACTCGGTAATGGCATTCAACGGGCGATACATTGCATTACCCAGTGAAGTTCAGGAAAATTTAATGCAACGATGGCGTGAGGATTGCCCCTATGGATGGACAATGGATGCAAGAACACATCTGCTTATAGGAAGCAAAGTTACCAGAGTGGTCTTTAGAACAGAAGACAAACGCTGTGAGGAAAACCTCTGGAATGATCTGCATTCAAGAATCTACTCAACGGTTATCGATAATCAAGGATTTACTGGTCATTTGTATAAACACTCCGTCATCCCCTCTGAATATTATCCTAAACTGTCCAAAATACCTGCCCGGGAACCGGTAGTGGAGTTGGAAATATCCAGTATTATGCCGGAAGCTCGCAACAAGATGATAACGGAATTGTCATCGATAATTGGTAACCCGGTTTATCGGCTCCCGCAGGTTCTGGTGGATAGCAAAGCAGGGCCACAACATTGCCAGGAGATGGTCAGGGAGTTATTGGAAAAGGTGACTAACGACGGTTTACCCTGCGCAATCGTTGCTATTGATGTGGATCAACTGGACGATATTTATCCTGATTCTGATTTGTTATCAGAAATTAAGCAGCAATTCACCCGTTGCGGGCAAAAAGCGATCCTTTTGCTAATGAATTCTGATGAAGTAGATATGTCAACTTATTCCCCCGACACTCATCGCTACCACGTAGAACCACCTGCAGAAATCCGGCAATTAGTTGAAAATCAGAAAGTGGTGACAGACTTATTGGTTAAATATAATGAACTTTGTAAAGAGATACCTGCTAAATCTCAGTCCGGGTTAAAGAATCGATTATTATCAGGACTCCCTGATGGATGGAGAATGGCAACCACCGTAAGGGCGAACAAGTTTCAGATTACCGAATTAATATTTGAACCAGATACCAGAAAATCTGACAATCTGTGGAAAACAATCAAGGACTGTGCGTCAGCAAACAAAATGCCCACTGACATTGACTGGCTTACCACCAAACAAATACTCGACAAAGAAATATCCTGGGGTTTGTCTGGGCAGAAAGAGAGCGATAAGTGCAACGAAGTAGTTAAGAATTACTTTGAGAAACTGAAGCAATACTGCGCTGATCAAGGCCTGGATGAGGTAACTCAGGATGCAGTAAATGAGTGTGCTTTCAGCCTGGAACTTCAGCTTTACAGTGAGAGGCGCTGAGGATTTCAGCATATATTGAAAATGCTCCCCGCCAAGCCGCTTAGGAATTGTCCTGAAATAACTTCACTGTTTTCAGTCCCGGGCTTCGTTCGGACTGAGCTTGTCGAAGTCCGCTGGCAACACCCTTCGACAAGCTCAGGGTGAACGGAAATAGGGAAAAAATTCAGAGACTATTCCTTAGCGGGGAGGTATATTGCGCGTTTTTTCTGTTCTTCAATGTCGATCATTTTCTTCTGAACGAAGGCATCTTTCTGAAGCAAGGACACCCGGATCAGTTCACAGAAATCAACAGCCAACCTCCACGCCCTTACACGAATGAAGAAAACTCTTCATAAAGGGAGTTCATATCAACAGAGTTAATAAACTCGCAGGCAATAGCAGTCATTTCCTTCTTCCTTAAAACAATCCCGTCTTCAGCATTATGGGCTTTCAACAAATGGGATTTATCAACATCATCTTTTTCATCAGAAATAATTGAAAGTAGGATTATCAACTCTTCTGCTGATTTTGGTTCATGGAAACCAAAGTTGTTGCTTATCCTGATAGCACGATATCCAGGCTCACGTTGCTCATAGAGCTTCACTATCGTTGCGTCCAGCCAGCAGATACCCAAACGTCCCCCCCTGGAATTAGCAATTCGAAATAAATAATGACAAAAGGCTAATTCCATAGGTTTTTCCAACATATTGATCAGTTCGATATCCTTTTTTTCGGGTGACTTTGATGGCGGTTCTACATCGGGTCGATTTTGGTAAAGCTGCTCACAAAGTTCTTTATTTTTTTGTTCAATCGGGGTTTTAGTCCAGTCAGGGAATCCAGCGATAATTACCGGCCGATGAGCTGTTTCTCCATACGCAACGGCAGGAAATGCCGGCCTCTGAGCTAACAGCCGTTCAATACTGGGCATCCCGTTGGGTTCATCAGACCAGGACGGTGACAGTGTTCGGGTAGCGATTGCTGCTTCCAGCCAGGGTGAATGCCCACCGTGGTCCCGAATAACGGCAAGATTCTGGATTTTTCTTTTAGCCATTTCATGACAACGTTGATTTTTACCCAGGTAGGTATTATGCCAGCGCTGCAGGCAGGCTGTTGCCATTATTCTGGTATCTTTATGGTTCTTCAGGTGTTGGAGCAATTTATAATGTTGGTATAAATAATTAGGACTATTGAATATCAAATCGGGGTCAATTTCCTTTGATTCTAACCATCCGGATGACAAAGCGTGCAGGCACAAATCCTTAAACCTTTCTATCACGGCAGGGTCTTTGAGAGTGGATCTTAATTCGTTGAGCTCGGCTTTACTGTTGAAGTAAAAGTATCCACTACAATATTGTTCAAAAACAAATTTTTTTATATGATCTAAATTATCTGTGTCTTTTTTGTTTAAAATATTAGCACCAGTCAACCCAAAGCCTGACGAGCCTTCAATCTCTTCCTTTAAACTCCGGGATTGAGTACCTAAATAACACATTATGGCTACATTCGGTACTTCGCCTGATGTTACAAAACTGGTCAAGCTTTTCTTTATCATATTGTGTAACCTATTAGCGACATAGAAGTATTCACATTCGCTGAAATCTTCTATCTGCAGGGAGTCAAGTTGGAATAAAAGATATTCATAGTGTACGTTATAGTTCCGTGAGTATTTCATCAATCCGGCTAAATCTTTACTCGAGATCAGACTCATTAGTTCGAGAATAATGCTCTGCCAATTTCTAAAATCATAATCAACACCGGGATCATTAACCAGGCGTTCATAAAGCTGATCCATCTTTTTGAAAAGCTGACTGAAATCTTTTTCGTAAAGTATCAGGTAGGCTATAGCGTCAATCAAAGAATTTCTATATTGCCCGCCCCAGCGTGCTAACAACAGCTCACCATTATTCAACTGATTATTATTACTGTGTATCAGTAAATCAGCCCCCGTTGCAAAGGATGCCATATCGGGTGCATGCCATAATCTATCGATGAGTCTGCCGCATAGAGGGGGAGGATGGCGACTGTTATCAGAGACTGGCCTGAAGGTAATGGGCATCGGCTGGGCAGAACTTGCGCTTGCTCCAAAATTCAGACTCACTGTTTGGGAAACCGGGTTCACTAACTCCGGCAACGGAAGACCATTTTTTAACCTGTTATCCAGTTGGTCAATACCTATACCCAATACCCTTGCCAATGTGCTTCGTTGTGCAAGCGGTGCATTTGCCAAATGCAGGGTCAATTTTGGCGGGAGTTTTTCATGTTTGCCCTTTTCCATTGGCGGCAATTCAGGCTTTTCCAACCGGGAGTTTGTTGGCGCTCCGCCAAGATGCAATTTATTCCAGGAACGACCATTGTCCCTGGAAACCTCTACGTATCGGTGATGATCACCACGCACAATCCGGGCAGGTATTCCGAAATAGCGGCAAAGGGCAACGAATACCGGTGCACGGTGTCGGCAAGACCCCTGACGGGAGCGCACCAAATACTCAAACAGGTTGGCATCAGGGCTTGCCATGGATTGACCACTAAATGCCTGGCAGTAACTGGCTATTGCATTAATCCGCTTGATTATGTTATTGGCGGCCAACACTGCCTGCAACTGTTGCTGCTGAGGTTCGGGCATCCCGGTTTGACTGTTTTTATCGAAAAGCCTGTCCAGAATGGTTTTTTCGGCGGCTGAACAACGGCTATCCGGTCGTGGTTCCTTATGGTCTGAAGGAACCAAAACACCTACAGGCCGCCTTGCTTCTACAATGTAGGTAATTTTAAACGACTGGTCATCGCTTAACTCCGGCATGCGTAACATATGCAGCCCGGTATAACGATCCCTGATCATGTGAAAATGGGCAAACGGCTGAGTCCGTAATGCCGTGATGCTCTCCCCCGGATTCAGACTGGGCAGGGGGTGCCAATGCCCGACTTGCACCGTCAACGTCAGGACAGCCAGATTTTGTTCCCGGGACAAGGGTATGACGCCCTCTTCAGGTAATGTTATCCCGGGAATGACCGCGTCAAAGCCATATTCTCCGAGCTTGACGCCTTGAATGGTAATATCCCCTTCATCGGATACCACCATGTCTACCACAGACAATCGGTAAAGCGCGGGAGCAGTGTTTCCAGTAAACAGTTGTTTAATGCAGTAGTTGGGCAATGGCCTTGTCTGATAATCGGTTACTCTGTCCAGCGACCTCATCTGTGATCGAGGCAGGCAGGCCTGTTTATCCGGGCAGAGCAAATCCATTTCGGCAGCGAATGCAGAGAAGGAATCCATGGAATCTTCATCCATAGAATCTTCATCCATAGAATCTTCATCCATGGAATCTTCATCCATAGAATCTTCATCTACCGAATCTTCGCCAGAGACACCATCTGACATCAGAAGATGTCCATCACTGTTGGCAGGATAATCCAGCATCTCGCAGAAAGACGCCCATGCCCCGGCCCACAAATGAGCAGCACTGAGAATTTCTGCGCTGGACAGGCAACAATCCGCTTTAACCAGGTAGGGCCTGTTGGCATTCATAGCGATGGTCAGTCTATGGGTCTGGTCCATGGTAAATACGTCTTCAGCCGGCAGGTCCGCGTCAGCAAAATACCAGGTAAACCATCCCTGCTGCCAGCGTCGATAGAGGGCTTGAGTCAGCGTGTCATCGGTTTCTTTCGGTTCACTGGGTAGGCCTGATTGTTGCCATTGAGCCCTGGCCAACAGTTTCACTACCTCCCGTTGTGCAGCGTCGATAGCCAGAGAGGCAGCGACAGCGATGGTACGTTTTTCAACATTAATGCTGCTGCCTGAGCCACTTCGTTCTATCAACCATGGGCGGTCATCGGGACGCAGGGTTGCGCTGAACCACTGACAAAGTGCTGGATCAATAGAGCGTTCTGATGAAGCATTCATCGGGGTTTTGGTCAATTGATTCAGTGTACACCCGGCAGCCATCAGGTGTAATCGATAATGCCGCGAGGTCTGTCGCTCCAGCGATGGCTCGCTGTAATCACCGGAGGCGGCAACTGCTCCTGCCAGCCTCTGCAAGTCGAGACTGGTGGGTTGCAGCCAGGGTTTTTGTCGGCTCAATTGACTTCTCAGTTCGCAGTGCCAGTGGCTCAGACAGGTTGCCGCCAGTCTGCCATCAGCGCTGTATGGCAGCATTTTTTGCGCAATGGCCAGCAGCTCTTCCCGATTGTATTCACGGATGGAAATTTGCCGGAATCGTCCCTTCAAAGCCGGAGAAATGGGCTTGCGCCCGCTGAAATGGGCCGGGTTAATGGTGGCGAACAGATGAAAGCCGGGGTGTGCATCTCCCGCTAAAATGTCATTGAGTTCCCCCTCCAGATACTGGCTGTCAATGAGATTCAGTTCCGAAATGACCAGAATATGGCCTTCGGTCTGCGCCCGGGCAATGTGGTTGCACAAAGTTTCCCATTGACAATCAAAGGCATTCAGGTATTCCACCGAAGGCATCGCTTCATGGCATTGCCGAACCTGATCCTGGTAACTATTGATCAGCAGTTGCAGGGTAGCATCCTTACCACGACCCGCTGGCCCCTCAACCAGAGTGGCTTGTCGGCCACCATGTTTTCTGCCCCGATGATAGGCCTGTTGACAACGACTGAGATCCTTAACCAGCTCTAGCACCAGCTCATTCACTGCCTGAGCGGAGGTATCGAACCTTGGGCAGGTGTCGCGGGTCGACATCCGAAAGGCATCAGCCAGCGGTGCCAGCCGACCCTGCTCAACCCCCTTGACCAGGGTTCCGTCCACTGGAAAACGGGCCTCGAACCAGATCTGCAGCGCCTGGTATGCGTTGTGTTTTTCCCCGGACCATTCCGGGCCAAGGAGATCCCGGAAACTCTGTAGTATCAGGCTGTGAATTCGGGGCAAGGTAATTTCCGTGTCGCGGCCATGGGGCAGGGCCTGATCAAGATACCAGCCTACCCAGGCGCAGGTGTCGGTCAGATCTCTGGGGGTAAACTCATGGTCAGGCAGCAGCTCAGGAAAGTTCTGCCAGAGGGCAAGCGCGCTGATGGTGGCCTGCTGTGCCAGCAAATCAGCTTTTTGTTCAGTCAAATGGAGGAGAAGGTGCTGCCTGAGGGCGGGCTCAATTACCCTATCCTGCAGGAATGCCTGATCCAGGGGCTTATAGTATAGCGATGGTAATCGGTTTTTTAACGCTTGATCCAGTCGGCGCCCTGAATAATGCTCGGGATTACCGGTCAGGATCACCCGGTGTTGACTGGACACCGGAACCGGGTGAGCACCCTCGTAAATGCACGGCGGGTTTTGCCAGAGCCCCAGCAAAACGCTGTGCAGGCCCTGTTGGGCTAAATTCGCCTCATCAATGACCAGAGTGACATATTCTTCTTCAGAAGATGACCGGGTGCTGGCCCAGCGGAGCAGAACCTGTTGCAGTTGTACCATGAACCGATCCCGGTCTTCTGTAACCTGCCACGTCCATCGCTTGATCAGGCTCTGTTCGGTGGCTGAGGGGCCTATAGAGACAATAAAGGCAGGGCCTGAGGCGTTCGCCAGCCTGGCTGCAAAGTGACTTTTGCCCGTACCGGTCTCGCCTTCCAGGAAAATCACCGGTGATTGTCCCAGCCGGGACCGTAAGCGATGCAGGCGACGAATTTCCCGATCCTGCTGATCAATAGAGCCGCTGAAAAGGTCATCAGCCAGTGCTTCAAGGGGAGCATCTTTACCTCCTGTCCAGTTCAGATGCTTTGCCAGTAACTCTTTAATCTGCTGCTTTGCGGCAAGTTGATTGCATGATCCATCCCGGGACAAGTGAAAACAGTCGGCTGCCAGCTGCTTGATGACTGCCGAGCGGGTCTGCCCATCGGCCCGCAGGCACCAGCCGGATGCCAGGGCATCCTGCAGCCTTTTGATCCGGATGCCCGATCTTGGCTGCAAATTCTGACCGGTAACGTTCACCGGTAAGTTGACCGGTAGCTGCATAGCAATTGCTTTGCGTAATTTTTCCGGCCCAAAAGCCGCGATGAGACGACCTATTATCTTCGAGGATTTATGCAGTTGCGTGATTGACAATGGCTCATGAAAAGAGAGCGTCAAGGCGCCACATCCTGCATTGGCAAAGACTTGTGGATGGAAGGCCCGGGCCAGGGGCCAGATTGACGCATTCTTGAAACTCTGCAGGCTCAGTTGCCGATAATCAGCCAGGGTTCGGGCTAAATAGTCATTATCTACCCAGAGGGAGAGAGGCGTGTCCGGCAGCAACTGCTCACAGGCAAACTTCATAAATGCTCGGACTGTGGGATTCCTGCGGGTGCCGTGGGTTATCACACTGTTAATGGCTTTACGCCAATGCGCCGGTTCAAGGGTATCAGCCTGATCCAGTTGTTTTTCCTGGTTTGCTGAGCGGATCAGCTGATCCAGCAAGGATGCTGTTAAGGCCGGCAACTGACCGGGAACCTGGGTGACGCCAGAACCCACCGTACTGAATGCCTGGTAAATGCCATGGATGGCCTGATTCGGCAGGGCATTACGGTCAATACCATAACGAATGGCAGCATGTTCCCAGATATCGATTTCATCGCACGCCCGGGCAGATACCAGCCACTGGTTCCAGAGTGGTGAGCTGCTCTGTGCCGCTGCCGGCCAGAGCAGGGTAACATGGGCGTTGGGCAACGGCTGGACGACACCGTTAATCAGTAATGGCTGGGCACAGCAGAGGGGTTCCAGTAACCGCTGAAGATGCTCATTGGTTTCCAGGCCGCGGATGACCACCGGTTGTCCACTTTCAAGGGCGGCCTGCAAAGCGGTGGGCTGCCGACCAAACCGGGGCTCTCTTTCGGAGGTGACATGGATATTGTCAAATAACTGGGTAAAGGTGGTTTGCGCATTAACCCGGATCAGCAGTGGTGTCGATGGCTGCTCTTGTAGCCATTGAGTGACTTGCGCTTCCTGTTGATAGCTGATCACCTTAAGCCGTTCGCTCTGGCATATCCGCTGACATAATTCAGGCAGTCGATGCGAATCCGGGCTTTTGGCTGCATCTGGCTGAGGGACCAGGCCAAGATGTTCTGGCTGATCCTTAAGATGAGCAAGGACAATTGCCGGTTTCAATCCTGTTGTATCGTGAATGCTGTGCAAAAAGCCCAGCAGCCTGAACCAGTTCTCCTCGCTGATAGACGACGTTACGGTTACCTCGCCACCAGCCCGCATCTCATCGGCAAACGATGTATTGGGTACGGCATACCCCTGCTCATCAATCCGGATATCATTGAGCCAGGTGGCCAGATTGGCGCTATTGATGATCAGCGGTTTTTCCGGAATATCGTCACTCATCAGAGGCTGGAATAACTGCGAAAGTTCCTGTTGGCCAACACCGGCCCGGAAGAATTGAATACCGTCCGGCAAGCGCCGTGGCTGGCCGTTGCATTCAAACTGTTGTCGGGCTATCAACAAGCGGATGGTCTGTTCAAAGGCCAGATCCCCCCAATCCGCTCCTTTAAGGATCACCCGCTGCCCGGGGGACAGTGTTGCCAATTGCCCGGGGAGGTGGCAGATTTTCCCGCTGCTGCTGACACCCGGGCCACCAAACAGCAATTGACGCCAATCCGGAAACAGATGACAGTCCACGGTGATGGCCCCGTCATGGGCCATGGACATTTCCGGGTGCTCAGGCAGCAATGGACCATCCGGAACAGGGGAAATAGTGGACTCTTCACCCTGCCAGGTGTTACCGGGACGGTTGATGCGGCGCCAGAAATCAGCGCCCGGTACCCGACCATGGCCTCCGGAACCGCTCAGCTGTTCCGGGTCGGCCACAACCAGCAGGGTGACATGTCCGCCAAGAGCACGTTTTTTCCGGGTAATCCGGTCATAAAGGCATGGATTATCCGGATCCAGCAGATCGTTGAACCGGGGCAGCTCTTCGCTGGACAGATTTCGGATATCCAGCACCAGGGTAAGGGGCACATCATTGACAAATAATTTGCCCGGTTGCATACGGGGATATCCCTGCTCTGTAATCTGCAGCCGGTATAACAGACTATCCCGGCACAAATCATCGGGATGAGCGAGCAGAATAACCTCACTGGTCGCTGAAGTTGCCGATGCCAATAAGGACCTGACATCATTTTTTGCAGCAAAGCGGAAGTCAAAAGCAGAACTTTTGTTTACAAAACGATAATTCGTTTCGTCTTTTGTGACCGATCGAGCCTCAAGAGGGGGAACGGTTATGGACGAATCCGACTGGCCAAGAAAGGGTCTTGTTGTCAAGTCCACAGCTTGAGTGGACAAGTTGTCCTGTTCAGTGTGGCTGGTGAATTGGCAATATTCCGGTTTCCTTCTGGCAGGCGGTTGATTGTATTCGTCTGTGATAGTTTTGCGACAGCCCGCAGTGGTCAGGTCCATTGTTACTCCTGGATTTTATGAAATTATCATGGGTTTAATACGGGAGAGTGAAAAAACAGCAACATCCATCGACCGGGAATCCTGGCATGTAGGGGATACCTGCTGTTTAAGTTGGGCTAAAACCAAATTTCCCCTTTGAAATCTGCAAAGGCAGTGAATCCATTCAAGAACTCTCTTTATGACACTCTTTATGACACTGAAAAGCCAGTTTTGTTCCAATTGATATTTGTCTAACGGTAAACACAGGAGCGAATCGATGACTTGCTGGCGCCAATTTTACCAGCGTAACAGGAAACCCCTACGCATCGGCTTATTCTTGAGACCTCCGCACAGCCCGGATCAAAGGATGCTCCTGTTCCGCAACCCTGTCTGCATAAGGCAGCGCTTTTACACTCATCATTGGATTTGACTGCGGCTCAACCGGATTGTTTGTACCCGGACCTGCCGTTATACTGCGTTCCCTCTTGTACAATTCCGGGCGGAGACCCCGCCGATATCCCATGACCACAGAAACTACACTCCCTCCGCAGGGCGAAAAACTGCAAAAGATCCTGGCGGGCGCTGGCCTTGGCTCACGCCGTGAGATGGAGCGCTGGATCACTGAAGGACGCATCAGTGTCAACGGTGTCAAAGCCAGCCTGGGTGACCGCGCAACCCCGACCGACACCATCGCTGTGGACGGCCGGATCATTAAGCTGGAAGCCTATGCCTCCGGTATTCGTCGTGTCATCGCTTATAACAAACCAGAAGGCGAAATCTGCAGCCGTTCCGATAAGGAAGGCCGCCCAACGGTATTCGATAAACTTCCCAAACTGAAAGGTGAGCGCTGGATCTCCATTGGTCGCCTGGACCTGAATACTTCCGGTCTGTTGCTGTTTACCAACGATGGAGAACTGGCCAGCCGCCTGATGCATCCCTCACACGCCATTGAGCGTGAGTACGCCGTACGGGTCATGGGCGATATCACCCAGCAGAAAGTGAAAAACCTGTTTGATGGCGTTGAGCTGGAAGACGGTATCGCTCGTTTTACCGATATTGTGGACTCCGGTGGTACCGGCATTAACCATTGGTTCCACGTCTGCATACTGGAAGGCCGTAACCGTGAAGTCCGTCGCCTTTGGGAATCCCAGGATCTGAAAGTCAGCCGTTTGAAACGGGTTCGTTTTGGCAGCATGATCATTCCTGATCACCTGCGTCAGGGGCAGTTTCAGGAGCTGGAAAAACCGGATATCGACGCACTGGCAGCACTGGTGAACCTGTCACCGGCACCTGCTTTTCACAAAAAGCCACAGGATCGACTGAAGAAAAACGAAGTGCAGGCCAGGAAGGTGAAAGGCAGTGCCAAACGTTTCAGCCCTCATCCGAAAAAACGTTCCCGCTAAGTCAACTGATCAAACTGAAGAGCCTCCAGATGAGTGGCCGGCTTGACCGGCAACTGCTGAGTTCCATTTTTCCGCCGCGGTAAGTTCTGTTCGATAGTCTTCTGGACAAAATAACTGTATTTACATACAGTATGTAAGACCCAATACAGGAGGAAGCCCATGTCTATTACCCCCATGTGGCGAGTTGACCGGGACGGAAGCATGTTTACTGATAAGAAAGCTGCAGAAGAACACGATCGTATGCTCGAGCTGGCCGATGGCATCACCGGCATGCTGGAAGCCAATTTCAAGATTGATGAACAACTGGCAGAAGAGATCGGTCTGCTGATGTCTCGCAACAAGGATATTCTCGCCAAAGCTTTTAAAGGGAAGCCTGAAGTACTGCAGGAAATCCACCCGGAGAGTGAAGTTTCAGCTAATAATACTGTGGATATTCGTGAAGCCATCGCTTGATTTTGACGCAAGCCACAAAGGCATGAAGCATTCGCACCTGAATCCTGCAGTCCCAACTTCAAATGCCCAAAAGCCGGAATAGTTCGAACTATTCCGGCTTTTGATCGATCACTTTTGTCGAAAATGCCGTTTGATGAGTTTGATTCAAAACTAACTCTCCAACAGAATCACGGCTACTCTTTGATCAACCCTGAAAACAATAAGCCTGTCGATCTGCCCGGAGTTATTTCATGATCACCACCCATAACCTTGGATTTCCACGAATAGGTGCCAACCGTGAGTTGAAGAGAGCCCAGGAAAGTTACTGGCGTGGCGACCTGTCCAGGGCGGAGCTGTTCGAGGAAGGCCGTCGCCTGCGTAAGCTGCACTGGCAGCTGCAGAAAGAATCAGGACTTCACCTGATTCCGACGGGGGATTTTACCTGGTATGACCAGGTGCTGAATCACTCTCTGATGCTGGGTGCGGTGCCGGAACGATTTTCGGAAGCTGATCCTGATGATATTGATACGCTATTTCGTATGGCCCGAGGTCAAGCGCCCACTGGAGAGCCTGCTGCTGCCTGTGAAATGACTAAATGGTTTGATACTAACTACCATTTTATAGTGCCGGAGTTGTATAAAGGCCAAAAATTCCAGCTATCTAACGCTGCTATTCTGGATGAAACCGCCGAGGCTATTGAGCAGGACCTCAGGGTAAAACCGGTACTGATCGGCCCACTGACCTGGCTGTGGCTTGGTAAAGTCAAGGGTGAGATTTTTGACCGACTGGAACTGCTTGACAGTGTAGTTGAGGTTTATGGCAGCGTTCTGGCCAGGTTGGCCGACATGAATGTGGAGTGGGTACAGATTGACGAACCCATTCTGGTTCTGGACCTTCCTCAGGAATGGAACCAGGCGTTTGAATCGGTATATAACCGACTGCAGAGTTGCAATGTAAAAATCCTATTGGCCAGCTACTTTGGTGGCCTGAATGGTACAACGACCACAGTGGTCAATCTGCCAGTGGATGGCCTTCATATTGATCTGGTTCGCGGCCCTGATCAGTTACCAGCACTGCTTGACCGCTTGCCTGCCTACAAAGTTTTATCGGCTGGTATTATTAATGGCCGAAATGTATGGCGCTCAGACCTGAAGCAGATATTGCAGCAATTGAAGGAGGCAGCGGAGCGGCTGGGAGATCGGCTGTGGGTAGCACCAAGTTGCTCATTACTCCACGTTCCGGTTGATCTGGAAAATGAAACTGAGCTTGATGATGAGCTGAAATCCTGGTTTGCTTTTGCCAGGCAGAAATGCCAAGAGGTATCAGTCATTGGTCAGGTTTTAACCGGTGGGCACCAGGCGCAGGATCCGGCTGTGCTGAAATTGATTACTGAAGCAGAAAAAGCTGTG
The DNA here is from genome assembly GCF_023716865.1 of Endozoicomonas sp. SCSIO W0465. Classification (NCBI taxonomy): domain Bacteria; kingdom Pseudomonadati; phylum Pseudomonadota; class Gammaproteobacteria; order Oceanospirillales; family Endozoicomonadaceae; genus Endozoicomonas; species Endozoicomonas sp. SCSIO W0465. The sequence goes on along the minus strand of NZ_CP092417.1, from coordinate 2,842,032 downwards.
TCTGCCAGACAACAATCTCAGCGGGTTCATAATACAGCGGTAGAGCAACGGTTGACGGCATTAAAAGACGACAAGGATATTGACCACCGCCACTCTCCTTATGCAGTTAGGGCAACATTACAGCACGAAAAACTGAATCAGCCTGAATTTCCCACAACCACCCTTGGTTCTTTTCCTCAAACACGGGAGATACGACAGAAACGCTTACAGTTTCGTAAGGGGGAATTAGATGAGCAGTCTTATATTGAAGCCATGCAAGAAGAAATCCGGAACACAATTAAAAGACAAGAGTCGCTTGGCCTGGATGTACTTGTCCATGGAGAGGCAGAACGCAATGATATGGTTGAATATTTTGGCCAGCAGCTGGAAGGGTTTGCCTTTACTGTCAATGGCTGGGTGCAGAGCTATGGCAGTCGCTGTGTAAAACCACCGATTATTATCGGTGACGTCAGCCGCCCTGAGCCGATGACCATTACCTGGAGCCGTTATGCTCAGGAACAGACCAGTCAACCGGTTAAAGGCATGTTAACCGGGCCGGTTACCATTCTCTGCTGGTCATTTCCAAGAGATGATGTGAGCAGAGAAGTGTCTTGTCTGCAGTTAGCGTTAGCATTAAGAGATGAAGTCGTTGATCTTGAGCAGGCGGGTATAGGCATTATTCAGATTGATGAGCCCGCCATTCGGGAAGGCTTGCCTTTGAGAAAAGCAGACTGGCCAGCCTATCTGGAGTGGGCAGTAAAAAGCTTTCGAATTGCTGCCAGTGGCGTAAAGGATGAGACTCAAATCCATACCCACATGTGTTACAGCGAGTTTAATGACATTATTGAATATATTGCGGCAATGGATGCGGATGTCATCACCATAGAAACTTCCCGCTCTGATATGGAACTGCTGGATGCATTTGAAGCGTTTGAATACCCCAATGAGATTGGCCCTGGCGTTTATGACATTCACTCACCAAACGTCCCCAGTATTGAGTGGATTCAACAGCTGATGACCAAGGCCGCAAAGAAAATTCCCAGGCAGCGTTTATGGGTCAACCCGGACTGTGGGCTGAAAACCAGAGACTGGCCTGAGGTGGAAGCGGCTTTGAAAAATATGGTAGAGGCTGCAAAAAGACTAAGGGTCAGTCAGACTGGGTGATCAAAAAGAAAATATTTGGAAGGTGGTGCATGCAGAACGACACTGAATTCACTAATCATTACAGCGAAAACAGTTTTTGGGATAAGGTCAGGAAATTCGCCAAAATTGCCGGCGAAAACGTTTTGGAACCTGCATTAAAACTCTATTACGCAGCCAACGATGAGCATACACCAACCTGGGCAAAGGGTATCGCTTACGGCGCACTGGGCTATTTCATTTCACCAGTCGATGCAATGCCGGATGTAATGCCGGTCGTTGGTTATTCTGACGATATGGGAGTACTGATAGCTGCTATAGCTGCAATTGTTGCCCACATCAATGAAACACATGCCCAAAAAGCCAGAGAAACCCTGAAACAGTGGTTCGGCTAACATTCTGATACAGTACGAGCAAGGTCTTATTCAAACCCATGATAGATCGTGCCAAACACCCTTCGACTCCACTCAGGATGAACGTAGATGGTACACGTCAATCTCATTGAAATGATGTATTAGTGTCTGCCAGAAAACCCTTGAATAATCCGTGATGGCAGAGATATCGACTTCGCCTAACTGCTTTTGTGGCTTAATGGTTTAGCGCATGAGTGAGAAAACAGCCTGTCAGTGGAAATCTTCAATGATTAAGTAAGGCCACTGACTGCTGTTTTCAAGGGCTGATGGGTTTTCGGACAAGCACTATATGCTTTTACAAACAAAACTTCCGATAACAACCTATTAATGCGAATATTTAGTCAACCTCATGGCCTTGATTGAGTATCCGGGTAGTTTTACCCATGATTTTACGTCCAAGGACAATAGAAGGTCTATAAGGATGCAGTATTGCCGCCAAGCCAGAGGGATTATAGTCATCATCAGAATATTCCCGATAACCTGTGGAACCGCCACCACCATGATAGTGATGATGAGTCGTATCCATGAATATGAAAACATTGCCACAACCACTGCCACAGTCGCCACCACCCTGACTCATGGCGATAATTGCTACAGCCGTTACCGCAGCAATGGCTACTCCGGCAAAGATGCATTCTGCGCCATGTTTTGGCAGCTCATTATACAGTCGAGACATAAAGTTAAAGGTCTTTCTGGCGGGAGTAATAGCATACTCGGACAAACTTTTATGGGGTTTCCCACGGATGTGGTCAGTCGCTATTTTTGCCATACCGAAGACGGTACCTCCGGTGGCAGCAAGTCCGGTAATAGCCATGGTGGTCACATAGTAGGCAGCAAAAACACCGCCGTTCACTACCGTTGATGCCAGACGGAATGGCATGGCAACCGCCTTGCCGGCAGCTCTGCCGACACTTGACCATATAGAACGCCTGCTGTCTTTCTCCATGGTTGGAGCAGAAAATCGGGCATGACCGAGATGAGTAGAGGTTGGGATTACATTTGGATAGCTCATAATATAACGTCCTTGTTGATATCGAGAGATAGGTAACGTGTGGTGATTAAACGCAGACTATCAATATCGGAAGCTTGATTGACTAACAAGGAGGTTAGGAATAGCATCAGTCAGCCTGAACGACTCCCTGGAACCGTAGTGGGGCTTTGCAGGTGGTGCACGGGTAAATGTGTGCCTTTTTGTGCACGATTATGTCGGATTGTTCCCGGGGCAAACATTTTTCCCCGGCATTGTTAGAGCCAATTTTTCCGGGGGCTGTTTCGGGTATCATAGCGCTGGCAGCGGTCTGCAACTGGAGGACCCCTGTCATGATGGATTGCCATTCCCGCCCATTGGTCCATTCTGTCACGGCAGAAAACCTTCAGTTTGTATGGAATGGGAAGGTTCTCATAACCATTGTGTTTACGTATTTGGATTCGGATAGTCCTGCGACACATTGTTGTCGAAGGGGATTGTAAAATCTGACATGAACCGCAGTGTTTCAGTTTTCAACTCAATAAGTCGTTTTGTGCATTCTCTTTCAAGAGCATCTCAGTCGACATAGTTGCATGCAGCCCAGGAATCCTGTTGGCGAATGTTGGTAAAAACAGTGCTTAAGAGAATGGTATAAAAATCAGAAAATGCCAGATCTATGTGAGGGGGGCTTAACAGTTACGACAAAACTGAAGTTTAATAGCGATAACTTGCTATCTACGTTGTTCCCTGAAAAAAGATCCTGAGCTTAATAAGTAGCTAGTTCTCGTCCAAAAACTCTGCAGCCTATGCGTGCCAAGGCTTAGAGGGAAAAAATCAAGTTTTGTTTTGACGCCTTTTTCAACCAGTTTTCGGGGGCTACAGCGGAGTTGATGTGATTTTCCTGTAAATTCAGAGCACGTCAAATCTCTGTAGGCTACGTGGCCCAAGGGCTATAGTTTTTGGATGGGAACTAGCTAACCATATGAAATCAAATGTGGCTCTTTTCCAATTCCAGACTGCTATGTAACCAGCAAGTTGACTAAGGGCTGAAGAAGACTTTTGCCTCTTCGGCCAATATTATGCAAAAACTCAAAAAAGCCAAGGTAAAGGGGTAAAGCCTCTTGGGATATTCCCCTGTGAGGCCTTAGCCACGAGCGTAGAAGTGACCAAAACCCCTCCATAGTATTAACATGCACCTCGTAAATACCGTCTTTGTCATCATCACGAGCATACTCACCTTTGCCGTGACAGACCGTTTTATGTCTGAAGCCCCAGCTTTCAAGGTCATCATAGATGTTGTATTCATCGGTATAAATCTGGCTCTGTGGGGCTACGTGTTTCTTGATAAATGGTTCGATTGTCGCCTTCTTAACGTTCGACAGCATGTTGATAATGACCTGACCTCCCCTTTGAATCATTCCCAATACCGGCGGTTTGTCTTTTTCAAGAGTCCCACGGCCCGGAGCGCCTTTAAGCCTTCTTTTTCTCGGTGGACGATCCAGATTTTTTTAATGCTTCAGGGTGTCCCTTGTGACCAGCTACAATGTAGACCTCGTCGAATTCAACTTCGCCATCAAGAATCACTTCAGGCTTTCGGTCAACAACACCATTTCGTAAGACTGTGGTCATATGGTGTGCATCACTGACACACAGATCAAGTTCCTGAGCTATCTGGCTGTTGGAGACGTTCAGCCCCATTAAATAGAGACAGGCAATCCAGACTTTGAGTGGTCGGTGGTGTCCTGCGAAAACCGTATTTGTCAGGTCATCGAAGTAGCGCTTACAGGACTTACAGTAATAGTGCTGGCACTCTACCTGCACATTGTCGTGTCCATTCTTTTTGACATTCTCAGAATCACAGTGCGGACAGAGAACAGTGCCATCTGGCCAGCGGTTCTCACGGATCATCTCAAAGCAGGTGTCATTACTGATGATATCTGAGATTCGGCCTATATTCATGGTCAATGCTGGCGATGGCTAATTATATCCACCAAGGATAGTTCAGCAGTTCGGAATTCGAAAAGAGCCTCAAATGTTTCTGACTCCATATGGCCAGCTACCTAAATGAGACCTCATTTATACACACATGATGTATTGTTTCCGGAGTTTTCCAAGGTCTTTTTTAATCAGAAAGCAAGTATTATTACATCTTCCAAAATAACCAAAAGTTTTATGCCAAAATATCAAAGCACCGACAAATCAAGCCGCTTTCTGTTGCTGGAGCTCTGGCGTACGGATCAGGTAATCAAACGCACCCAGTGCAGCAGTAGCGCCACTGCCCATGGCAATAATGATTTGTTTGTAGGGTGCGGTGGTTACATCACCGGCGGCAAACACACCAGGCAGGGAAGTTTCACCCTGGGCACCGACGACAATCTCACCTCGCGGGCTCAACTCCATAGTTCCCTTCAGGAACTCGGCGTTGGGAACCAGACCGATCTGGACAAAAATACCCGACAACTCAATTGTATTACTGTTATCCGTTACCCGGTCGGTGTAACGCAGTCCGGTCACCTTCTCACCGTCGCCCAACACTTCTGTGGTCAGCGCTTCGGTAATGATATCGATATTGCCCATGGAACGAGCCTTACGCTGCAGGACTTCATCCGCTCTGAGCTTGTTATCGAATTCCAGAACCGTTACATGTTCAACAATTCCGGCCAGATCGATGGCCGCTTCAATACCGGAGTTACCACCACCAATAACTGCAACTTTTTTACCCTTGAACAGCGGGCCATCACAGTGTGGGCAGTAGGCGACACCTTTACCACGATATTCCTGCTCACCCGGCACGTTCATTTCTCGCCAGCGGGCACCGGTGGCAATCACCAGTGAGCGGCTTTTCAGTGTTGCCCCGCTTTCCAGCTCAACCTGAATCAGGTCTCCCACCTGTTCCGCTGCAACAATACGGCTGGCACGCTGCTGAGTCATGATATCCACATCATAGTCACGGACATGCTCTTCCAGACTTGCCGCCAGCTTGGGGCCTTCCGTTGCTTTAACGGAGATAAAGTTTTCAATGCCGACGGTATCCATCACCTGGCCACCGAAACGGTCCGCCACGATGCCGGTACGAATGCCTTTACGGGCACTGTAGATCGCCGCAGAGGCACCGGCAGGACCGCCGCCAACCACCAGTACATCAAACGGTGCCTTTTCAGCGATGGTTTCTGCCTGACGCTGGGCAGCCCCGATATCCAGCTTGTTCAGGATTTCCTGCAGAGAGATACGACCCTGGGCAAACAGTTCACCGTTCAGGTAAACCGAAGGAACCGCCATAATTTTCCGTTCGTCCACTTCTCTCGGAAACAGGGCTCCATCAATCATCACATTGGTGATGTTTGGATTCAGGGCCGACATAATGTTCAGGGCCTGCACCACATCCGGGCAGTTCTGACAGCTCAGGGAAACGTAAGTTTCAAAACGGTAGTTACCTGCCAGTGCTTTTACCTGCTCTGCCACCGAATCATCCACCTTAATCGGATGACCGCCGCTGTGCAGCAACGCCAGAACCAGGGAGGTGAATTCATGCCCCATTGGCAGGCCGGCAAAGCGGATTTCACTGCCCGTTGCCGCTGAACGAACCAGCATGGACGGTTTGCGCTCATTGCCGTTATCTGCCCTGGCAACCGATACTTTGTCAGACAGACTGGCAATGTCGTTTGCCAGAGACTCCATTTCAGCTGACTTATTGCTGTCGTCCAGGAATACCACCAACTCAACGGATGTTTTCAGATTCTGCAGGTAGCTCTGTAACTGGGTTTTCATATTTGTGTCGAGCATGGTCGAACCCCTGTTTATGGCAAGTTATGGAAAAACGGTATTGATAAGGCGAAGGATGGTTTCTTGCTTTCTTTTTAAAGCTGGCCAGGAATGTTGAACAACGGTTTACTCAGCATTCCTCGTCAGCCTTTGAGCCGTCCCCGTACGGGCAGTCCGGGGATGGCAATCAGCAACGGTCAATTATTTAGATCTTGCCAACCAGATCCAGGGAAGGCGCCAGCGTCTCTTCACCCGGCTGCCATGCCGCCGGGCAAACTTCGCCGTCATGCTCAGCGATGTACTGGGCAGCCTGTACCTTGCGTACCAGGTCTTTGGCGGAACGGCCAATACCCAGGTCGTTGATTTCGATCGCCTTGATTTCACCTTCCGGATTGATGACGAAGGTGCCACGCAGTGCCAGGCCATCTTCTTCAATCATCACACCGAAATTGCGGGTGATGGTGCCCGTTGGATCGCCGATCATTGGGAACTGGATTTTCTTGATAGTTTCAGAGCTGTCGTGCCATGCCTTATGGGTGAAGTGCGTATCCGTTGAAACGGAGTATACTTCTACGCCCATGGCCTGCAGCTGCTCGTAGTGGTCAGCCACATCACCCAGTTCCGTTGGGCAGACAAAGGTGAAGTCAGCCGGGTAGAAGAACACCACAGACCACTTGCCCAGCAGGCTCTGTTCAGTCAGATCGACAAATTCACCATTGTGGAAAGCAGTAGCTTTGAATGGCTTGATAACGGTATTAATCAGAGATTGAGTCATTTGATTTTCCTTTTTGCTTCGCTTCTGATGAGTGTTTTTGGGTTTAAAGTGTACTGTTCACGTGGTAAAGAATACGACCAGAGCATCAAATATCAAAATTGATTAAAGAAATACCTTCAATAGATTTATTTAATTGATAAAAACTCGGATTACCAAACAAGAAAACGACAACAGGAATGGTTTATGGAAGTGACGATAGCATCATCCGCAATACTGATCACACTGGGCGTACTGGCCGGCATAATCAACACCCTGGCGGGCGGGGGTTCCAACCTGACGCTGCCAGCCCTGATGGTCATGGGCATGCCGGCTGATATCGCCAATGCCAGTAACCGGGTTGGCATTTTTCTACAGAGCCTGACCGGAGCCATTGGCTTCAAGCAACATAATCGTCTGGAAACTACCGAAATTTTGCCGATGATGATTCCCACTCTGGTGGGAGGCCTGATGGGAGCACTGACTGCATCTTTCAGTCCGGAGTGGATATTAAAGCCCATGTTGCTGGGCGCCATGGTCATCATGAGCCTGATTATGGTATTGCGGCCTACATTGGTTGTTCCTCCAGAGGGGACGGTGCCATTAAAAGTTGCCGACTCACCAAAATCCCGGACTGGCCTGACCATAGCCGGATTCTATGGCGGCTTTGTACAGGCTGGTGTTGGCTTTATTCTGCTGGCAGCGGTATGTGGCGTGCTCCGTTACGACCTGGTGCGCGGCAATGCCTTGAAACTGGTCTGCACGCTGGCTTTTACGATGGTGGCCCTGATCGTCTTTATTGCCCGTGATCAGATAGCCTGGATTCCGGCACTGATTTTGTCTGTTGGCTATATTACCGGAGCCCACTTTTCGGTGAAGTTTGCCATTAAGGCCAAATCCGACACACTGAAAAAGCTGTTGCTGGTCATGACCATTTGTGGGTGTTTTTCAGCGATGTCTTTTTAACTGAAACCCGGAGCATTAAAACGAATTTTAAGCAAGTCGATACTAATGCAATCGTTTATGTATGGGTGCCGGAATACATATGGATAAGAGTCATCATCAGCCTCGTATCTAGTTCTCGTCCAAAAACACAACCAATTGAAAACTGTAGATTTTATCCTGAAAAATTAAGTGGAGCCCTACTGCTATCTGGCGACTAAACTTCCCAAGAGCAAGAAACATAAGGGATTGCCAAAAACAGAGGACTCCAAATGCGCAAAAAACGCAACCCGCAGTGTAGTATGGAACTCCATTACGTACCTCATGAAATCTGCTCCCAGCTTTCCGGTATCTCGCAATGGCTTGACGCCCATCCACAGTTCAATGACTGGATTTATGAGGACTTAAGTTCTGGTGATAAACAGAACACTGGGCGGAACGGACTATCAGCAGAATCCGTTCTTCGTGCGGCACTCCTGAAACAGTATTTGAATTGTGATTATGACTACTTGTCGTTTGTTTTGATGGACTCCATGCTCTTTTCGAGACTTTTGTCGCCTCGAACCAAACCAGCGCCCCAGTCGCTCCAGTTTGCATGGGCTCATCAGCCTTCTTACTGCATCTACATGGGAACGGATTAATAACTGTCAGCTAATGACCGCTAAAGATCAGGGTATTGAAAAAGGGCGCACTGTGGCTATTGACAGCACAGTCACCGAATCGGATATCAAACCTCCTTGCGACAGTGATCTTTTAGCCAGTTCCGTTAAAGAAATTTGTCGGCTGCTGGAACGGGGACAAACACTGACAGCGACACCGCTTTATGAATATACCCATCACAACCGAGCCGTAAAAGATGCGGCCAGAAAATGCATCTACGCTGGCAAAGAAGAGCGGCATCAGCATTATAAAAAACTGCTGCAGTTGACCCGAAAATCCCGGAAGGTACTTATCGAAGCTACTGTCACGCTAGCAAACGCCCGTCAGCAGGGGCAGTGTCTCCTGGCTGATGATGCCGACAAGTGGCAGGCCGATGTGGATCACCTGTTACCCCTGGTGGATGCAATAGTCTCCCAGACAGAGCGCAGGGTCTTTAAGGGTGAAAAGGTGCCAGCCCAGGAAAAAGTGGTTAGCCTGTATGAACCCCATACGGATATCATCGTAAAAGACAGGCGGCAAGTACAGTATGGCCATAAACTGAACCTGGTTCAGGGAAAAAGTCGATTGATCCTGGACCTGGTTATTGAGGAAGGTAACCCAGCGGATTCGGACCAATTCATTCCGATGATGGAAAGACAAAAAGAAATTTATGGTCGTGTACCTCGCCAGACAAGCGGTGACGGCGGATACGCGTGTCGCGCTAATTTGGAAAAAGCCAAGGCCATGGGAATCAGCGATGTAGCTTTTAATAAGAAGCGCGGACTTGAAGTCGAAGAGATGACTAAAAGTCAGTATGTGTATAAAACGCTCTTTCGCTTCCGGGCAGGTATTGAAGCGGGAATTTCGTGGCTAAAGAGATGTTTTGGGCTATCACGTTGCCACTGCAAGGGTTCTGAGCGTTTTGATTCTCATTGCTGGTTATCGGTGGTCTGTTACAACCTGGTGATTCTGGCCAGACACCCGGCACCATCCTGATAGCCACCTCCACGCTACATGAAAGTACCTTTCCAGCATGGTGGGAGGATGTTTTCTGCCTGCTTTTCGCGTTTTTCTCCAATATCCGTCCCAGATTAGAGAAAAAAAGGGAAGAGTTTTTGCGGCTCTCTGGAATTTCAGGAAATATCAAAACGAACGTACAATCTAATTATGATTGCCTGATGCGTTTTTGGACGAGAACTATCTAAGTAATGAGGCAAAATGGGGACCTAAAGATGGAATCTTCCCCAATTCATAAGCATTCATATCAACAGACACGACATAGGGTGCTTCCCTATGCCTGATGACACTGACTTCATGACGGTCATCAGCTAAGATGGATAGCAATGGTTCCAGTGCATGGTGCAAATGTTGCCGCATCAGATTAATGCGCATTGGTTGGAAATCCAGTCTTCCACGAAAAGTCCAGTAGACTCTTTTCCACATCACACCTGGCTTATCTTCATAAACCTCATCTTCGGCTAAGTTACCGTTAATGGTTGAATCAGCTAAACTCCCATAAAATCTACGTTGTAGGGGAGTGATATGCAATCTGAACTCTTCCAGAATTTTATTGATTCCATTTCAACATTAACCAGTGAACAGCGAGACATTCTTAACAACTCGCTCCTTAGTACTCAAATAGAGGTTACCGAGGTAGTAGAAACCACTGACTCTGAACCTGTTTACAGTGAATCTATACCCAATAACGATAATGCAACACCTGACGTAGAAAAGAGCATACTTGCCCAATTTGCCGAAAACCCCAGGTGCCCCAAATGCAAAAGCCATAGCGTTGGTCGCTGGGGCATACGAAATGGCCGACAGCGCTACCACTGCAAGACTTGCGACTCAACGTTTAACGCCTTTAGTGGAACGCCTTTGGCAAGGCTCAGGCACCCTGAAAAATGGAACAAGTACCTCGCAGGTATGACTCACTCTATGGTCTTGCGACCAGCTGCTGCTGAGAATGCCATTGACTTGAAAACTGCGTTCCGCTGGCGTCACCGCTTTCTTGAAGTGATTAATAATGATCAAGCAGAAGAGCTTTGTGGCATTACTGAGCTTGATGAAACATTTTTCCGTGAATCCTTCAAAGGGCAAAGAGAAGGCCTTCCACGGCCAACCCGAAAGCGGGGTAATGATCCCAACAAAGCCCGAAAAGTCCCGGTAATGGTGGCTCGGGACCGTAATCGAAATACCGTTGACGGTGTATTAGAAAACGAAAGTGCTAATGAATTGTGCAGGCATTTAAATGGCCGCATATCGATACAGGCCACGGTCTGTGCGGATGCACACCTCGCTCACGAAAAACTTGCTGACAAGCTTGGATTTGTCTTCAAGGAGCTGGTGACATCAGCAGGTCAACATGTTGTTGAAGGCATCTACCACATCCAGACTGTAAATTCTTATCACAGTCATTTAAAACGCTGGATTGGCGGCGTATTCCAAGGGGTTGCAACTCGTTACCTTCCCCATTATCTGGCCTGGAGGCGAGAACTGACGGCAGCAAAAAAATTAACTGTTGGCCGGTTGATCAGCAGAATTACTGAACATTGGTGCTTCCAACCATTAACGGTAACTTAGCCCTCATCTTCTCTTATACTCGGAAGCGAAATGTTTGCCTGCGAGGACGGCCTGAAAACTGATGACGGCGATAGAAGGCTCCCCGGATAAAACTCGTCAGGTAAGCTGGCAGAGGCAACGGAACGGCGAACTAACGGTGCACCACTGGGGGTCGTCAACTTCGGGACGACAACATCGCCGTCCGGCATCACCGACGGTAGACCGGAATGAGTTCCCGGTGAATTATTGATCGTATGGCCTGAAAAGGACTTGCCAGCATTCCCCCTGGCCTCAGAAGATACCTTTCTATAACTGGTACTGGCATTGCCGAAAGAGCCTGACTGCGACGTTGAGGTGGACGAGAGTGGAGGTGAAGTAGGTGTATTCGTTGGTACTCGTACTTCCATGGGACATCTCTTGTTGTCGATTTTTCATATCAATAAAGTAGTCAACAAATTCACCCTGCACAGAAAAAGATGCCCGACGACTGCCGGGCTTATCTTTTACGCATATTTTTTCTTGATTGAGACAAGAACCTAGTACATGGTTTCAATGAGTTTGACGGGTTGTCGTTACCATAAGCCTCTGCACTCCGCTCGTCCTGAGGCTCTATGTTTCTTGTCAACATAATTTTCAACAATTATCAGTGGAAATTTTAGAGCCTTGTTGAAACTTTAAACAAAACGAAACCACTGCCAAGAACCCTAGCCGTTAGCAGTTTCAAGGTCCTCCCTGCATTATCTCAGGTCCTTGATGGCCCAGTGATAAGCCTATAAAGCACTTTGCATTACAGGGGAACGATACATAGCCATATCAAATGCTTTCTTACTACGCCATACGCTGAACGCAATTCGCAGCAGTTTGCGCATCACCGCCACCAAAGCCTGAGTACAACTCATTCTGGACGTGTAGTGCTCATACATTGGTTTAAATGCGCCACGGCAAGCTGACATCGCTACGTTGTACAACAAACGGCGACCTTCGCTTGAACCTTGCTTGCTCAGTCTGCGGCGACCGCGTTTCGTGCCAGAGTCTTTAAACTGCAGATCAAGTCCAAAAAAGGCAATGAATTGATCTCCAGATTTGAAGTCTCCTCTGGCCATTTCGTTGGAAAAAAAGGCCGAACTCAATGCACCAAAGCCCGGAATACTCTTCATCGCCTTAAAGCCTTCCTGTTGCTCCGGATCTTCGTTTTTCATGGTTTCCATGATCTTTTTTTGGGGCTTTTACAGGTTGGCTGATCATTTCAGAGCCTCCTGTCTAATTTTCAAATATAGGTAATCAAGGTCATTGTAACCGCATGCTTTATAGATGATCCGTTTGATAACCCCATTGAAGGCTTCGATTTTCGCGCTGGTTATACGATGCTGGCAGTATGACAGTAACCCTTCTCTAGCTCTGTCTAACCCCTTGGCGAACTTCTTTAACTCGGATATCCCTGTTTCTTTGGCAAGTGCTATCCAGTTGTCCAGGCACTTTCTGGCACAGGCTTTATATTTGTACGTCCATAGCTGTTTTAGCATATCTTTCAGGATATATGCCTGATTGAGATCCTCATTCATGGCTAACAACTCCTTCAGATTACTTTGCCCTTTTGGTGTTAAATTCTCAGGATTTCTGAACAGGTTAAAGCGTTGCCCTTTGATAAACGGCTTGTCCTCTTCTTCTGCCTGTCGCCACTCCCTGCGCCTGATTTGGTCAATCACATCGTTGTAATTGGCAATAATATGAAACTTGTCGTATACAATATCGGCGTTTGGCAGATGCTCTCTCACTGAAGCCTGATAGCTTCCACCACGGTCAATACCAACGCATTCAATGCTTGCTTTTTGTTCTTCTGTCAGACTGGAAAGGAACCGATCCAGAACTTCTTTCTTTTTTCCTTCACCAAGGAACAGCGTTTCACCGGTATCAGCATTCAGAGCAACGGTTAAAAAATGATGCCCCTTACCAATGGATTTTTCATCGATAAGAAGAGCGCGAATACCATCCCGCTTGGGTGCAGGCAGCATCTTCATGAGCATCTCTTTATCCCAGCGACGAGCGGTGCCGCCAGAGATAGCAATGAATTCAGGAACCTTGTCACATGGCATATAGCGGCATAGATGGCTGACATGCCTTTTAAGTCGCTCTGTTGCTTGAGCTTTAGGTGCAAGCCCCGGAGGCGTGACTGTTTCTATATTACCGCAACGAGAGCAACGCCCTTGAAATGCAGTGAAGAGAAGATTTACCTGAAGAGTCCCCAGTGGCAGATCCTGAACGCTTCGATCGTTTGTCTTCATCTGCCCCATAGGTGTTTCGCACTTACTACATCTGACGTGTTGTATACGGCCATCCCGACGGAGATGGACAAAGGCATGTTTGATATTCCAGTCAATATCAATTCGCTCGATTACCCAGCCAGGAAATGCGAACATAGGACGAAGTGATGGGGTTGCAGACATGTCTGATCCTTCAGAAGTTTTGATCCTTACAAATCAATCTTCCTCTGAAGGCTATTTCTGTTGCAACCCCTCACTTTTCATCCGCCAACCTGTAAAAGCCCCCTTTTTTTCCAGCTCATCGATCAATTTTTTCAGGGCCTCCAGGGCATCATTGAGCATTGTTAGCTCAACAGGCATTGACTTACACGTCATTGAAATAGCCTGACGATGCCTGACTACTGACGCACGATGGTTCGTTAGCATTTTAATCAGTTCCTGGTTGGCTGTGGCTGGCCTCCAGGGCTTTAGACTGTCATGTTCATTGCTCAGATAACGTCGAATAATTGCAGCATCTGCCTTATCGCTCTTTTGCCGACGACCTATTCCGGCTGCGTAATGATACACAGCCCTTGGGTTAAGTACATAAACGGTATGACCATGCTGGAATGCAACAGAAGCCAGTAATGAGTGGTAACGACCCGTTGCTTCCATGGCAATAGCTGTTGCCCGAGGCAAAGAAGCGACCCACTCTGTAATTGCGGTGAGTGAGTTGTCAATGCGTTCAAAAGAACCATTGTGCAGACAAATGTCTAACCATCGAGAAGCCACATCCACACCAACGAAGTTAGTTACCATTTCCATAGTACAGTCCCTGATGTAATCTTTATGCGGATGGGGTGACCACAGGCTGGCGTTAGCTTGCGAAAATTGTCTGCTGCAGGGCAGTAACGCTCCTAATCGTCGCTCATGCTTGTGGGTGGGGACTTCTCAGTCAGTCTGTCCTGAAGGCAGTAAGCAGTCGATGCCCCTCACCCCGTCTCTGTACTTATACAAGTAATCAGAGACAGGTTAAACATACAAGCCTGTCGAAGGGCGCAAACTCCGGCCCATGATAGATCGTGCCAAACACCCTTCGACTCCGCTCAGGATGAACGGAGATGGTACACGTCAATCTCATTGAAATGATGTACTAGGAGGCTGTCCGAGAATAGCCTGATTAAGTATAATCAGGCATCTTCTGCCCACTTTATTGTTGCCGAAACGGATGTCATCAATCAAATTCAAAGATAACCCTGCTGATTTTGACCAGCACCTGATGTTCCCATCGAACATCTTCGACCTGCTGCCACCAGATCATGATTGCTTCGTTTTTGAAGATATCTTCAAGCATATCGACACCTCTGAAGTGGAAAAGCAGTATCACCATCTTGGCCAGAATGCCTACCACCCACGACTGATTATATCGATCCTGATCTATGCCTATAGCCATGGTGTGTTCAGCTCCAGGGAGATTGAACGGCGCTGCAATCAGGACTTGGCTTTCATGTATATCGCCAAACAGCACTGCCCAAATTTCCGGGTGCTCAGTGACTTTCGTAAAAACCAGGCCACCTTTTTTAAAAGCAGTTTCAAACAGAGCGTGCTGCTCGCCCGGGAACTACAGATGGCCTCGCTGGGCCACATCGCTCTTGATGGTTCCAAATTCAAAGCCGACTCATCAAAGCATAAGGCCATGAGCTACGCACGACTTAAGGCCAAAGAAGCTGAATTAATGGCTGAAGTTGAGGCCCTGATTAAAAAAGCCGAAACCAGTGACAGTGAAGAGGACGATGCTTATCAGCAGGAGACTGGCTACAGCATTCCTGAAGACTTGCAATTCAAGCAGGAACGGTTAGAGAAAATCCAGGAGGCCAAAAAAGCGCTTGAAGAACGGGAACAGGCCCTGAATCCCGATAAGCCGATAGACGACAAAAAGCAAATCAGCTTTGCTGATCATGATGCCAGGATCATGGGTAAAAAAGGCAGTGGCTATCAGTACAGTTATAACGCCCAGATCAGCGTCGACAGCGATAATGGTATCATTGTTGGCCAGCACATCAGCCAGCATGCCAATGACAAGCAGGAAGTAAAGCCTGCACTTGAAGCCATTGCAGAAGCAACAGATAACGCGTCCATTGGCAAAATGAGTGAGGATAATGGCTATTACTCAGGGCCCAACCTGCAAGCGTTTGATGATGCGAACATTGACGCTTACATGGCTACGGATCGACAGGAGAAGCCTGCAACAGAGGGACTGGAAGACTCTGACAGAAAGTTTGTCAAAGCGGATTTTATTTACCATGAAGCAGACGACAGCTTTACCTGCCCTGCCGGTGAGAAGCTGATTTATAACACGGCTAGCAAAGCAAAACACAAAAGCTACCGCGTCAGTAAAGATATCTGCCGGGATTGCCCGTTACGTAAAAGGTGCAGTGGTGACAACAAAGACCCGGGGAAAGTGATTCGCACAGACCGCCACGAAGCCATACGCCAGGCGATGAACCGCAAAATGGAAACCAAAGAGGCCAAAGCGGTTTATGAGCGTCGCAAGGTGATTGCGGAACCGCCTTTTGGCCAAATCAAGAACTCAGGATTCAGAGGGTTCAGTGTCCGGGGTAAGGAAAAAGTGGCTGGAGAATTTTCACTGGTCTGCAGTGCTTATAATTTCAAAAAAATTGTCAAATCGGTTTCAACGGGATCAATCCGTCTTGAAGAAGCAAAAAGGCTTAAAATGGCAGCATAAAGGCAAGCAAAAGGGTAAAAAACGCAATTTTTACCCCAAAACAGGCTAAATTTAGGTCAATATTTGATCAGCCAAGAAAATGCTGAAGCTTTCGTTTTTTCAATAGCTAGTTCTCGGACAGCCTCCTACCTCCTAGTGGGTTTTAGAAGCGCTTGGTTACCGATGCACTGAAGACATGGGCGGAGTTGTCGTATTCGCCCTTCAGAGTTAAGCCCCCATTAGGAGTGCCATCACTGTTATAATTCTTTTCGCCAATATTAACTTTGGAACCAAACATATAGCCATAAGCGGCATCAACAGTCCAGTCATTGCCAAATTCATACTTGGCACCAACGGTCAGCCAATTACGGTCGCTGTCCGGGGTTCTTGCGGTGCGATACTCATCGGGCACTGGCGACTGGTCGAAGGCGTAGCCGGCTTTCAGGGTCAGGTCATCGCTGTACTGGTAACTGGCGCCCACTGAAAATGCCCAGACATCTTCCCACTTTTCAGGTACGTAGGTAAGTACATCAGTATCCGATGGATCACGCCCCGATATCGGGCCATTGCCACCCTGGTTTGACTCAATAACCAGGGCATCAAAACTGCTCCAGCGGGTCCAGACTGCACCAGCCATAACCGTCCAACGGTTGTCGATCTGGTGTGTGGCGCTCAACTCAAACTGTTCTGGAAAGGTGATGTCCAGTTTTGCTTTTTCTTCAAATTGAGCTGAAAAAGTTTTTACCGTAATCTGCGCATCACCTTCTAGAGAGTGATCCACTTTGGAGCGATAACTAAGACCCAGTGTCGTCTGCTCAACCGGCTGCCAGATTACACCGATATTCCAGCCATAGGCCCAGCCATCACCGGTCATTTTTGAACTGCCCAAAGCTGGGCCAGGAAGAACAACTTCTCTTGTTAACTCACCCTCACCGTGAGAGGCAAAAACCCCGAGCCCCACCGAAAGGTCATCAGAAAACTGGTAGGCCACGGTTGGTTGAATATTAACAACCGTAAACTCAGTTTTATCCGCCATATATTTACCGGCCCATTCATCGCCGTAATCAGAGCTGGACCCAAAAGGCGCATAAACGCCCAGACCAAACGACAACTGCTCATCGACCGGCATGGAAAAAAAGCCAAAAGGAATAAACTTGGTTTTCAGAAAATCGTCGTTTTTACTGGAGACTGTCCCTGTTGGAGAAAATGGGTCAACACCCGTTCCTTCAAAATTTCCTTTAGGCACCACAAGAGCGCCACCCAAAGTCACCTGCCGCTCTTCCAGCAGCGCAATACCGGCAGGGTTAGCTGCCATAATAGAAGCATCTTCTGCATTGGAGCCCCGACCCGCATAGGCGGTACCTGCAGCAGCTGCTGAAGATTCATTCAGGGCAAAACCGGCCGCACCAGCCTGCATGGCCAGCGTCAGTGTTGACAGTGCAAAGAGGGATGAATTGATTTTTTTCATTAGAACTTCCCTTCAGGCACATCTTGAGGTGCATTTTTATTGTTGTGTGAAAACTGCGTGCAGTTTCGTTAGCGGATGTTAAAACATTTGTTTGAATTTGAAAAGCAAAACACTTTCTGAAAAGGCTGGTGAAGAAAGGAGCTGGTGAAGAAAGCATTAATACAAGAGACACTGTCTTTTTGCCAACAGAAATAGGCAGCTATCGTAAAGGCTTGCATATCCTCAATAATCCCGGTGTCGCTTGGTAATGAGTCTGTGGCAGGCACAATCCATAAGACAAATCCAGAAGACGAATCCAGAAGACAAAAAGCCGGAGCAAACTCCGGCCAAAATACGTTTATAAAATCATCACAAAAGGGTATTAACGGACCCCAAGCTTTTTCAGGGTTGCAGAGGTGAAGTAAGAAAGCTCTTTCGCTTCACGGTTTACCACCATCGGTGGATGTGGGTTGCGGATCTCATTGGCAAAATATTCACGGGAAATCAGATCGTGGTGAATGGTTGAACGTCGATCCATACCCGGCAGATCGAACAGGTTAATAGAATTCACCATGGTCGTACGCCAAAGCTTATCACGGTTGTCATACTGGTCGACCACCACCGGATTCCAGTGATCCTCATCAATAAAGAGCACACGGGTTTTGTAGACGTTACGCTCACCCTCTTTCAGCTCAGCTTTTACCACCCAGACACGATGCAGTTCATAACGCATATACTCAGGATTCGGATGCCCCCGGGTCAGCAGTTCATCCAAAGAGACATTGGGATCTTCAAAGCGATACGAGTTGTAAGGAATGTACATCTCCTGCTTGCCCAGCAGTGTCCAGTTGTACTTGTCGGTAGCACCGTTAAAGCCGTAGGACTCATCGGTGGTTCGCCAGTTACCCAACCCGACAGGAGAATCATATTTCACGGTCGGTGCACGGCGAACACGACGAATGCCCGGTGTATAGCTCCAGGCAGCGCGTGGCTCAGTGCTCTGGTTGACAAATTCATGAACCAGAAACGTCTTGCCCTTCTCACGAGTGGGTGCCAACGCCCTGATAATAGAGGCTGAACGAGGCAGGTTGTCTTTCTGGAACGTCTCAAAATCCAGTTCCGGGTTAAAGTAAGGCGCTATCCGGGTAAAGTGGCTGACACCTTCCAGGCGGGAGCCATTTCGGTAAACAATCGCATCGGTAATACGGTAATCGGAGTAGTATGGCCAGATGTTGAACGCCATATTCCACACCACTTCCAATGGCCCCCGGGGAATCGGGAATGGAACACTGCCAAACGCATTGATAACGCCATTGCCGTCTTCCGTCAGTTCCGCACGGCTCGCATTGGCACGAACCTGCCGGATAGTGAAATCAGAGTACATAGCATCCCGATGGGTCGGATAAACCGGCATCCTGAACGTTTCAGGATAGGTCTTGAACAGTGCCTGCATACCCGGTGCCAGCCGATCTTTATACTCATCCATATTTTCCGCTGTGATCACAAACAGCGGCTGTTCATCAGCGTAGGGATCGGGGTAGTGGTCACCGGGCTGATAACCCGCCGGTGGCCGGAAATCTGGATTCCAGGGCGGGATAGTCCCCTCGGCATTACCGGCCATCTCACCACCGAAAGGGGTCAGATCCTTACCCAGGCGGTCAGCCTCCTCTTCACTGACCCTGGCGGATACAGAAGTGGCCATCAGGATCATCCCAGCCATGGTCACAGCCAGTAAAGATTTTGTTTTTTGCATTAGTAACTGTTCAGCACCCCCACATAAATCTGGAATTTTCTGATTTTTATACCATCCTCTTAAGCACCATTTTTCCACAATATTCGCCAGCATGATTCCAGAACTACCCGCAACTATGTCGGCTGAGATTCTCTTGAAAGAGAATGCAGAGCTGCGGATGAGAGTTGCCTGTCTGGAAGAGCGATGTCGAGAATTGGAAGAAAAGGTTGGCAAGAACAGTCAAAACAGCAGCAAGCCGCCATCGTCTGATGGTTATCAAAAACCTTGTAAAAACAGTAATTCTCCAGATCATTCTGACGACCTTTCGCAGATAAAGGTACCGATCCATCGGATGAAAAACCCAATCCTAAAAGTCTGAGACAGTCTTCTGGTAATAAAGCCGGTGGAAAGAAAGGGCATCAGGGCACTTGTCTTAAACAGGTCGATATCCCTGACTATATTGAGTACCTTCCGGTTAAAGAATGCAATAAATGTCAGGCGTCTCTTCTTGATAGTGAGCCGGTCAAATATATTGAACGACAGGTGTTTGAACCAGGGAGACCGGGTGAATTTGAAGTAACGGCCCATAGAGCTGAAGTAAAAATCTGCACTTGTGGTTGTCGGAATCAGGCTGAATTCCCGGAAGGTGTTACCGCTGCCGCACAATATGGCTCAGCCACACAGGCTATGGCCGTCTATCTTAACCAATACCATTTCCTGCCTTTTAAGC
The DNA here is from genome assembly GCF_023716865.1 of Endozoicomonas sp. SCSIO W0465. Taxonomy (NCBI): domain Bacteria; kingdom Pseudomonadati; phylum Pseudomonadota; class Gammaproteobacteria; order Oceanospirillales; family Endozoicomonadaceae; genus Endozoicomonas; species Endozoicomonas sp. SCSIO W0465. The sequence goes on along the minus strand of NZ_CP092417.1, from coordinate 2,822,003 downwards.
GCGTGTCAGAGTATTTTAATACTCTCTATAAAATGAGTGTAAGTGCAGGCACTGTCGCCAATTTTGTGGCCAGAACCTATGAAAATCTGGCTTCTACTGAAGAGGTTATTCGTGACGCCTTGCGGGAATCGTCTGTTGCCGGAGCCGATGAAACGGGTATGCGGGCCGAGGGCTCTTTGCACTGGCTACACGTTATGCGGGATGAACAATGGACGCTCTACTACTTGTCTGGTAACTGTTCAGCACCCCCACATAAATCTGGAATTTTCTGATTTTTATACCATCCTCTTAAGCACCATTTTTCCACAATATTCGCCAGCATGATTCCAGAACTACCCGCAACTATGTCGGCTGAGATTCTCTTGAAAGAGAATGCAGAGCTGCGGATGAGAGTTGCCTGTCTGGAAGAGCGATGTCGAGAATTGGAAGAAAAGGTTGGCAAGAACAGTCAAAACAGCAGCAAGCCGCCATCGTCTGATGGTTATCAAAAACCTTGTAAAAACAGTAATTCTCCAGATCATTCTGACGACCTTTCCGCAGATGTAACTATTCAGCACTGAGGCAAAGGCATATTACAGTAATTCCGAACAGCTCTATGAAGTGATTGATATATGTCCATTCCCTGTTTTCTGGCAGACGACAAATAGCTGCGAATCCGTGCAAACATAGAACCACCGTCTGCACTCCTGAAGCAGCCTGAGATTTTCTGCTTTAACTTGGCCATTCGAACATCCCGCTCACTGCCATTGTTATCGAAGGGAATGGTAAAATCTGACATGAAGCGCAGTGTCTCAGCCTTGAACTCAGTGAGTCGTTTGAAGAGATTGTAAGCTTTAGTATTCTTGACTTTCTTGCGCTTAAGCTCCTCTCGTTGCTTCTCCATATAGACGACTTCTTTCATTAGAGCCCGCTGAAGCAACCGGTCATAAATCTTCTCGATTCGTTCACAGACAACACTTGGCATCTGTAGCATACCTATGGTCTTAAAGCCCTTGCAGTAATGCCAGGAAAGCCTCAGTAGCTTCATCAATCGCAACGCCAGTTGATTGCTGTCCCTATCAACAACACCCAAAAGCTCCCTCAGGTGATGGGCATTGCAAAGTACGTGAGTTGCCGCATATGCAAAATAGGATTTCCAATGATCATGAACCAGAACGCCTGCAAATGTTAGCAGTATGCCCATCGTGTCCATGGCCTCACGACCTCGCTTTTCAGACAAGTAGTAGAGCGTCCATTGTTCATCCCGCATAACGTGTAGCCAGTGCAAAGAGCCCTCGGCCCGCATACCCGTTTCATCGGCTCCGGCAACAGACGATTCCCGCAAGGCGTCACGAATAACCTCTTCAGTAGAAGCCAGATTTTCATAGGTTCTGGCCACAAAATTGGCGACAGTGCCTGCACTTACACTCATTTTATAGAGAGTATTAAAATACTCTGACACGCGCTTAAAAGGCAGGAAATGGTATTGGTTAAGATAGACGGCCATAGCCTGTGTGGCTGAGCCATATTGTGCGGCAGCGGTAACACCTTCCGGGAATTCAGCCTGATTCCGACAACCACAAGTGCAGATTTTTACTTCAGCTCTATGGGCCGTTACTTCAAATTCACCCGGTCTCCCTGGTTCAAACACCTGTCGTTCAATATATTTGACCGGCTCACTATCAAGAAGAGACGCCTGACATTTATTGCATTCTTTAACCGGAAGGTACTCAATATAGTCAGGGATATCGACCTGTTTAAGACAAGTGCCCTGATGCCCTTTCTTTCCACCGGCTTTATTACCAGAAGACTGTCTCAGACTTTTAGGATTGGGTTTTTCATCCGATGGATCGGTACCTTTATCTGCGGAAAGGTCGTCAGAATGATCTGGAGAATTACTGTTTTTACAAGGTTTTTGATAACCATCAGACGATGGCGGCTTGCTGCTGTTTTGACTGTTCTTGCCAACCTTTTCTTCCAATTCTCGACATCGCTCTTCCAGACAGGCAACTCTCATCCGCAGCTCTGCATTCTCTTTCAAGAGAATCTCAGCCGACATAGTTGCGGGTAGTTCTGGAATCATGCTGGCGAATATTGTGGAAAAATGGTGCTTAAGAGGATGGTATAAAAATCAGAAAATTCCAGATTTATGTGGGGGTGCTGAACAGTTACCTTGTCTGAAAAGCGAGGTCGTGAGGCCATGGACACGATGGGCATACTGCTAACATTTGCAGGCGTTCTGGTTCATGATCATTGGAAATCCTATTTTGCATATGCGGCAACTCACGTACTTTGCAATGCCCATCACCTGAGGGAGCTTTTGGGTGTTGTTGATAGGGACAGCAATCAACTGGCGTTGCGATTGATGAAGCTACTGAGGCTTTCCTGGCATTACTGCAAGGGCTTTAAGACCATAGGTATGCTACAGATGCCAAGTGTTGTCTGTGAACGAATCGAGAAGATTTATGACCGGTTGCTTCAGCGGGCTCTAATGAAAGAAGTCGTCTATATGGAGAAGCAACGAGAGGAGCTTAAGCGCAAGAAAGTCAAGAATACTAAAGCTTACAATCTCTTCAAACGACTCACTGAGTTCAAGGCTGAGACACTGCGCTTCATGTCAGATTTTACCATTCCCTTCGATAACAATGGCAGTGAGCGGGATGTTCGAATGGCCAAGTTAAAGCAGAAAATCTCAGGCTGCTTCAGGAGTGCAGACGGTGGTTTTATGTTTGCACGGATTCGCAGCTATTTGTCGTCTGCCAGAAAACAGGGAATGGACATATATCAATCACTTCATAGAGCTGTTCGGAATTACTGTAATATGCCTTTGCTCAGTGCTGAATAGTTACAACACTTCATCATTAATCTGCCTGAGTAACTCCATATATTCAGCAGGAAAAACAGGCAGACCCGCAGACGATTATTGAAAATTATCCGCTCAATGATCGGCTCGCTGCCTTCTCTGGGCAAAGAGGGATACGATGAGTGATTAACTGACGACATAACTGACTGCCCCGGATTCTTTTTAATTGTTCTTTTTGTGGCTTACGTCAAACACGTCCACTGACGGATAAGATCAAACAGTACCAGGCCCGCCGCTACTCCGACACACGGCTTTCCGGAAGCATCCGGTAAGCGCCACCCTGGCCAACAACGACAATAAACCCATCACTACTGGGTGCCAGGGCGCTGAGTGTCATCCGGTCAGGCCTGTGGGCCACTGACAGACCGACTTTAACACCTGCAACCAGACCCGCATCATAGCCAGAACCGGTCAGTACCGCTCCGGAATTTCCAACCAACGCAACACGGCCATCGATCAATTTTGCCGAACCAAAAAGCGTTTGATCCGTACCAGAAATAAGCGGTTGCCAGGTCTCCCCCTGATCAATACTCTGATAAATATTTCCTCTCAGCCCATGGACCAGAACCCGGCCATTATCCCCGCTCAGACCAAACCAGGAGCCTTCATATGGACTGTTCAGGGTTACCCATGACTGTCCAGCATCAGAAGAACGGAACAGGATACCAGCCTCACCAGCCAGAAAGAGGTTACCCTGTCCATCATCGTTAATGGCGTTATAGTGAAATTCATCATCATTGGCTATACGGTCATCAATAAAGTCCCAGTGCTGGCCACCGTCCACCGTTTCAATGATGTAACCATAGGCACCCACAGCAAAACCATGGAGGCTGTCCCTGAACCATACATCAAGCAGCGGAATCGTTGCTTCACGGTCAGCATACACCTGCTGCCAGGTTTCTCCACCGTCGTTTGTCTGCAAAACAATGGCATCATGTCCGACAGCATAGCCAACTTTGTCAGTAGGAAAATAAACCGCTGTCAGCATTTGCATGGTGGGTACACTGGCCTGCTGCCAGCTGACACCATGATCATCGGAATAGACAATGTGGCCTCGTTCACCAACGGAAACCAACCTTTCACCACTGCCGGTTCGGGTAACATCCAGCAATAGACTGTTAGCCGCTTTTTGGGATTTGATTGCCGGACGGTCAGAAACCGTCCCGGACGATGAGGCCAATACTTGAGGTGTTGCAAGGATAGCAACACAGAGTAAGACACCAAGCACAGTATTGAGCGCCGCCGACCGATGCAAAGAGCACTCCGTTTCAGCCTTATGACCCCGTTGCTCAAGAGTGTCCAGACCGACTAAACCACCCTTGCGGTGACTCCCCCTAATGAAACCAGAGGCCACAAGCATACGACTCCCCTCGTTTTAATATTCTTGTTTTTTATAGCGAACAACTTTACCGAATAGAGAACATAAAATTCTCATCCAAAAGGACTATAGGAAAATATTTTCACCCGTTGGTTAAAGGGTAAATTCAGACAGTACAAGCCAGCCTGATCAGGCTCTGCAAAAAAGTCACATCGAGATGACGCGCTATCAACGGGTTGACGGCTCTGCGCATTTACACGCAGGGCCGGTTGAAAACAGGCCGGCTACTTATTCAGCAAGCCGGCCGGTAAAGAGAAGAGTCAGAGGCTTTTGGTAACGACTTCATAAACATCAGAAGAAAGGCCGGGTGTTGCTTTAATTCTCTCCAGTGCCTTGCGCATACGCTCGCGGCAGCCCGGCTCGAATTTACGCCAGCGAATTAACGGTGTCATCAACCGCGAAGCAATCTGCGGGTTCTTCTTATCAAGATCCAGTAACTGATCGGTAAGGAATTCATAGCCCAGACCATCCACACGGTGAAACTGCTTCATGTTGCTGGCAAAGCCGCCCAGAACAGAACGTAGCTTATTGGGACTGGTGGCATCAAAGATCTCATGCTGCATTAGTGCCAGGATATGCTCCAGGGTACCCAGCGATGGACTGGAGGCCTGAACCGACAACCATTGGTCCATGACATTGGTATCATCCCGGTAACGCTCAAGAAAGTCTGTCAGCACTTCCTCAATCAGTTCTTTGTCCTGACAGCCGGCATTGACAACACTGGCCAGTGCGGCAAAACGATCGGTCATATTGGACGCGCCATGATACTGCTGCTCCGCCAGCGCCAGCATTCCTCTATCATCCAGACTGGTCAGATAGGAAAGACTGATATTTTTCAGCGTACGCTCAGCAATATCTTCCGATTCCGGGCGATAAGGTTTATCCACACTCAGCGATCGCCACAATGCCTCCAGAACTGCTTTATTGGTTTCTGAAATGGCACGTTTAACCTGCTGCCTTGCCTGATGAATAAATTGAGGGTAAATCTCTACCGCCTGCTCAGCCAGGGACGCTTCCGATGGCAATGTCAACATTTTCGCCTTGACCGCCAGATCCAGAGACTGATCACTGATAATCGTACCAAACGCCTTGATCAGTCGCTCATCAGGACTGCACTGCCTTCCCTGTTCCAGGGCCGCCACCATTTCATCAATAACACCACTGGCCAGGCGCTGGCTGGCATCCCAGCGATTAAAGTGATCACTGTCGTGTTCCATCAGGAACAGCAGGTCGTCACGGGAGTAGTCATATCTGACCCGCACCGGCGCAGAAAACCCTCTCAAAATAGAAGGCAGTGGACGCTCTTCTATATTTTCAAAGGTGAATATCTCTTTTTCCTGTTTTACATCAAGAACCTGATCGGTATCTCCTGCTTGATTGAGCGGCATATCATCACCTTCACCGTCCAGCAGTCCTATTCGTACCGGAATATGGAACGGAAGCTTTTCCTTCTGCCCCGGTGTTGGAGGACAGGATTGCTCGATAGTCAACCGATACTGCTTTTTCTCTTCATCGTAGTCATCGCTGACTATCAGTACCGGCGTACCGGCCTGGCTGTACCAACGGCGAAACTGACCAAGGTCACGACCAGAGGCATCCTCCATGGCTTTGACAAAGTCCTCACAGGTCACGGCCTGACCATCGTGGCGCTCAAAGTAAAGATCCGACCCTTTACGGAAATCCTTTGCCCCGAGAATGCCATGGATCATTCGTACAACTTCCGCCCCTTTTTCATAAACGGTGACGGTGTAGAAATTGGATATCTCAATAAACGACTCTGGTATAACCGGATGAGCCATTGGCCCGGCATCTTCGGCAAACTGGGCGGTACGGAGAATATTGACATCCTCAATCCGCTTCACGCCACGGGAGTTCATATCCGCAGAAAATTCCGAATCCCGGAAAACGGTAAAACCTTCTTTCAGACTCAGCTGAAACCAGTCCCGACAGGTGACCCGATTACCGGACCAGTTGTGAAAATATTCGTGGGCAACAATCGCTTCAACCCGTTGGAACCGGGCATCGGTTGCGGTTTCCGGACTGGCCAGCACACAGGCTGAATTAAAGATATTCAGCCCCTTGTTTTCCATGGCTCCCATGTTGAAGTGATCAACGGCGACGATCATGAAAATATCCAGATCGTATTCGCGACCATAGACGGCTTCATCCCACTTCATGGATTTCTTCAGAGAGACCATGGCATGGTCACACTGGTCAATATTGTGCGCTTCGGTAAACAGCCTCAGGGTCACTTCACGGCCACTCATGGTGGTAAAGTGATCTTCCACATACTGCAAATCACCGGCAACCAGGGCAAAGAGATAGCTCGGCTTTTTGAAGGGGTCTTCCCAGGTCACATAGTGTCTGCCACCGTCCAGTTCGCCACGGTCAATATCATTACCATTGGAGAGGAGCACCGGATAAGCCGTCTTGTCGGCGGTAATTCTGGTGATGAACCGGGACATCACATCAGGACGGTCCAGGTACCAGGTAATCTTGCGAAAACCTTCTGCCTCACACTGGGTACAGAACATACCATTGGATTTATACAGCCCTTCCAGCGAGGTGTTTTCCTGAGGTTTGATACGGCAGACGGTTTTTAAGGTGAACACCTCAGCCGGTGATACAATTTTGAGAAAGCCTTCTTCTACGGTGAAGTCTGTAAACGGTTGGTCATTAATCTCCAGGGAAACCAGTTCAAGATCATCCCCCACCAGAACCAGGTCTGGAAAACGGCCTTCCTGCTGTTCGTCTGGTTTTTCTTCCGATTTTTTATCAAGGTTACGATGAATACTCAGTACTGAGGTAACCAGCGTATGGTCTTCAAATAAGTCAAAGGTCAGGTTGGTCTGGTCAATCCAGTAGTCAGGTGCCTGGTAATCTTTCAGGAAAATCGCTTTTGGTTGCGAGTCTTTCATCTTGTTCATCCCATTATTTTTTTACAAACATTATCTGTCAAAAATTGTCTTTCAAACATTGTCTTTCAAACATTGTCACAGGCACTGTCTGCCCGGGAAGGTCAGGCCCTGCGATTAATTGACAGCCACGCTCACCTGATAGGCGGTATGTTTACGAATATTGACGACACCATTATCCAAAATCAGGTACTGTCCCTTAATCCCCAGTAGTGTGCCTTCTATCAACGGTTCCTTGTCGAAGGATCGGGACGTTACCTTAGCAGGATATTCAATGACTGGGTAATCAATGTTCAGTACGGCAGACGGGGCATTCTCTGCCGACGTTACACCCGCCAGGGGTTGTATTGCCTGAATGCCAAATTGCTCCTGCAATGCAGTGATCCGGCTACCATTCATTTCCAGCAACTCACGGGCAGTGTCCTGCAGCTCCAGGGGGTCAGCGGGCCCCTTCAGCATAGCTCGCCAGTTGGTCCGGTCATTAATAAATTCCTTGAAAATAACTTCCAGCAGCCCCGATTGCTGACGGGTAGCCACACGAATAAACGGCATGGCCTGAGTAGCGCCCTGGTCAATCCAGCGGGTTGGAACCTGGGTTGCCCGGGTAATGCCCACTTTCAGGCCGGAGGAATTTGCCAGATAGACGACATGATCTGTCATACAGAATTTTTCGCCCCAGGCCGGGTCACGACAGGTGCCCTGGTCATAATGGCATTTTTCCGGACTCATGATACAGCTGTCACACTGGGGCAGCTTTTTAAAACAGGGGTAGCAGAACCCCTGGTTAAAACTCTTTTTGGTTTTCCGGCCACAGTGGCAGCAATGAATTTCCCCCTGGTAGTGCATGGACAACTGACGTCCAAGCAGGTCATTCAAGGGCAGTAATTGATCGCCAACGGGCAGTTGGTAGGTAACCTGGCTCTTGCTGCTTTCAGTCCCGGTCAGAAGGTCTGAATGCATTTTACTGAGCGATCCGGTGATGGTACTTTCGGACACAGTCGTACTCTTGTGTAAGGTAAGAACCGCCCTGTTATCAGCCAACAAAGCGACATCAAAATGAATAGAGAATGTTCAATCCCTGAAACGGAGGATAGTCTGATCCTCAGCTGAGTTGTCCTCTTCTGAAGGTGAGCCATTTGATTGACATTTGGCTGGCATAAAGCCTACCCGTTCTGATGCGGGCAGGTTTTTGTGCTCATAAACAATCACCGCCTGCAGGCTGGCATCCCGCTCTTGTTCAGTCATGGCCCGGCCATCAGGCCACTTACCCAGTTCAAGAGCCAACTTCAACGCCTGATGGATAGCAGGGGTCATCTGCTCCAGAAAAGCATCTAACTGCATGGTATCGAATCCTTTTCAATCCTTTTCTTTAAACAGCAAACCGGCGATGGCCCCCAGCAGACAACCTGCCACAAGCCCCCCGGTATGTGCTGCATTGGCCATATTACCAAAACCGATACTGCCAAGAATGCCGGTATAGCCAACCACCAGCCAGGTCAGCATAAAGCCGTAGTAAACCGGCGGGAGTCCAAACTGCCAGCTCCGGTCAACCTTTTCCCGGGTCATACAATACCCCATCAGGCCATAGACGACACCGGAAAAGCCACCAAAAATAGTATCATCCCCACCCCAGAAATACTGGGCAAAGTTGGAAATCACCGCAGTAAACACGATGATGGCCAATAGATGAAGACCACCCTGGCGAGCCTCCAGCCGACTGCCAAAAATATAAAGCGCCAGCATGTTGAACGCCAGATGCGTCAGGCCAAAATGGAGAAAGACCGGGCTAAGCAGACGCCAGTATTGCCCCTGGTCCAGCCCCATGCCCAAACTGCCAAAGTAGAGATAACCATTGGCCACCTCGAAGGGAATGAAGGAGAACCAGGCGATTGCCTGCCAGTTGGCACCGCCACGGGTGATCAGCGCTACCACCAGACAGGCCACCATAAACAGCAGGGTGACCGGTACTCTCTGCCAGGGAATGCGCTTCAGAAAACTCCCCGCATTCATGCCTCTTCTGGGGGGAGCTGCCTGCAATTGCAAATCACCGGACTGCCATTGCTGGTAAAGGCCGGTGACAATGCGGGACTTTTCCTCATTCTCAGTCCAGACCACCTGTTTGCCTGACTCTTCTGTGATCTTGTGGGGAATACCACGGGCATACAGAAAGAAGGAAAGGTCGCTCAGGTCAATGTCGGTGGGGAGTTCCAATGCCCTATGCATAACGTGAAAAACAGTCCTTATGAAAATTAACAGCGTTCTTCCTGGTAGTTCCAGCGCAACTTGGAACGACAGGACTCATAAAAATTATGGTTCAGAGGGTGTAATAGTTTTAAACGCTGAGACTTCTTATGAATGGTGATTTCATCACCCGGTGCCGAGGTGATATGAATCTGCCCATCACAGCTGATCTGCGGGTAGATAGTGTTCTCATGGCGAATCACCAGCTTAAGCTCGCTATCCCCATCCACCACCAGGGGGCGGTTGGTTAACATATGGGGGTACATGGGCACCAGAACGATGGCATCCAGCCTGGGGTGCATAATGGGGCCTCCACCGGACAGCGCGTAAGCAGTTGAACCGGTGGGCGTGGCAATAATCAATCCATCCGCCCGCTGCTTGTAGACGAACTGCCCATCGATATACAGTTCGAACTCAATAATCCGGGTCGACTTGCCGGGATGCAGTACCACATCATTCAACGCATCTCCCTGACCAATAACCTTACCCTGGCGGCGGACACGGGCTTCGAGAAGAAAACGGCTCTCGGCCAGGTAACGTCCCTCAAGCACTTCCGTCAGCTGGTCATCCAGTTCATCCGGGGAGATATCGGTCAGAAACCCCAGGCGCCCGCGATTAATACCGATCACCGGAATATCATAAAGCGCCAGGGTTCGGGCAGCGCCCAGCATGCTCCCATCACCGCCCACGACGATCACCAGGTCACACTGCTGACCCATTTGCTCACGACTGATCATGGTAAAGGCGTGACCTGGCAACAGACTGTCCAGCTGTTCATCCAGAACGACGGTCACCCCCCGCTCCTGCAGAAAGTCGGTCAGATGCCTTAGAGTATCCTCCACCTGAATACGCCCCTGGCGGCCGGTTACTCCGACAGTTTTGAAGTGTTCCATAAACTCAGTGATGTCGCCTTAGAATGTGAGTTAGTATACGTTAGTCATGAACAGATTATTACATCAAAGCCTACATCATACTCTTCAACAGAGTCGTCAACAGAGTCGTCAACAGAGTCGTCAACAGAGTCGTCAACAGACTCTTCAACAAACTCTACAACAAACTCTACAACAAACAGTAGAGTGGGTACAAAACAGCCCGCCATTATTTAATCGCTCGGCCAGCCCCCTGTTTCTGGGCTCCCCCTTACCGGCTGTCTCTTGATCACAAATAGCTACCTTGTTCTATCATTTCTCACTGATAAAACAGGTCATGCTTCCACTTTCTCCTAAACCATGGTCAGAACTAACTTTTGGATGTGCTGATTTGGGCGATACTCGACGTACAAAACGACTTGTCAAAGTTGCTGCCGAGCTTTCAGCTCATACCGGTAATTCTTTGTCATCTTCATGCGAAGGTTATACCGCACTGGTAACTGGAGCTTACCGGCTGATTGAGAATGAGGCCGTAAAGCCTGAAGCAATAGCTGAGGCAGGCTTTCAGGCAACTGCCAAAATAGCGAGACAGTCTCGCCTACTTCTGGCTCTCGAAGATACAACAACCCTGGGTTATAAACATGCTGTCAGATCCGAGCTTGGTGATCTTGGAGGTCCTGAAGGCTCTAAAACCAGAGGATTCCACGTCCACTCTGTCTTCTTGGTTGATGCGGATACAGAGCGAAGCATTGGGCTTATTGATCAAGAACGATGGGTTAGAGAGGACGTTCAGCGGGGGAAAAAGAACCAACGTCGTCAGCTACCTTACGAGGGAAAGGAAAGCTTTAAGTGGCAAAGAGCCTCTGAAAACACAGAACAAAGGATGGGGGGTAAAATGCCTGACATCATCAGTGTTTGCGACCGGGAGGCGGATATATACGAATATATGCACTACAAACTGGATAACCGACAGCGGTTTGTTGTAAGAGCTACACAAAACAGAATCCTGGTGGATGGCGAACTCTTATTATTTGATTCCTTAGCTCAGACTGAAGTGTTGGGGAAATATACGATAGTGGTTCCTCAAAAAGGAGGTAGAAAGAAGCGAAAGGCAACGCTGCAGGTCAAAAGAAAGAAGATGACAATACAGGCGCCGCAAAGGCCAGGCGGCAGGCCGGAACGGTAACTATGAATATTGTGTCGGCTGAAGAGATTGGCAATGACTCCGAAGACCGTTTGCACTGGTACTATTGACAACTGAAGATATTGAAACATTCGAAGACTGTCGCTCTATCATTCGATTTTACGAGCTCCGATGGCGAATAGAAGAGTTCCATAAGGCTTGGAAATCGGGAGCAGGAGTAGAAAGGCTTCGTCTGCAATCTCCGGATAACATTGAACGACTTGCGGTCATATTAATGTTTGTCGCTGTCAGACTAATGCAAATCCGTGAAGCATTAATGTTACCGAATGACAGGCAGCACAAAGACAGAAAGCTTTGGAGTGAAAAAACACTCGCGAATGAGGTGGTCAGTGATGATGAATGGCAGGTTCTCTGGCTAACCTATGAAAAAAAAGCGTTGCCCGATAAGCCGCCAACAGTCACTTGGCTGCTTCAAACGATTGCTCGGCTTGGTGGTTGGGGTGATTCAAAGCATACAGGGCAGCCCGGCTGGTTAGTGGTATGGGAAGGCTGGGCGAAATTGCAGGATCGGGTAAAAACCTGGCAGATAGCCCGGCAGTTCAGCGCTGGAGAGATGTGATCAAGAGTCAGCCCTTACCGGCCGGAATAGCCCCGGTGATTCCTGACCAACAGCAACTGGCGCTTCTGGCCAGCCTGGTAAACCAAAAAAGCAATCCTCTGCTCGGCATTTTTTACGAAACCCTCTGGCAGTTCCTGCTGAGCCAGCTTCCTGAAGGCCAGATCGTGGCCGCCAACCTTCAGGTAAAAGGCGAGAAAAATGGTCAGCCTGCCACTATAGGTGAATATGACCTTATCTACCGGTTGAAAAACCAGTTCATACACCGGGAACTGGCCATTAAATTTTATCTTGGTATTTCTGGTAAAAATAACAGTAACCAGGGGTCGCCCTGGCGACATTGGGTGGGGCCGGGGCTAAAGGACCGGCTTGATCGAAAAATGGATCGCCTGCTCCATCATCAAGCCCTGTTGAGTGATACTGATGAAGGGCAAGCAGCTTTACTAACGCTGGGTATTGAACAGCCTGTGCAGAAAGAGATTCTGATACAGGGCAGATTTTTCTATCCGCTTTACCCAATGAATTGTGCAGGGTCACGAACGGTTCCACTGACCGAAATCATCGAATCGGGTATTGGCTCAACAGTGGAACACCCTGCATCTCGTTTGTGCCAACCACCTGAACGCTGCAATCCGGATCATCTGAAAGGATACTGGTTGACACAAAACCAGTTCCTGTTGAGCACCCGGTTTACCGACGACATAAGCTACCAGGTTCCTCAGAAAGTACAGTGGTTAAACCAGAGCCCCATCACAGAACTTCTCGATCATGATGCCCTGATGCGCCAGCTACAGCAGCAAAGACGACCGGTTTATATCAGGGCAGTCCATCAAGCGCTTCAGGCACCGTTGCATTTATTTATTGTTCCTGATGACTGGCCTGAGAAAGCGGTGACGGTTTCTGAAAAAAACGGCTCATTTTAATTATTGATACACGCCGTACTATCTGAACCTAATATATGCATGCATACGTTGCATTAAGGGACAGGCTTTGATCGATGGTTCTATCTGAACTGCGTGTAAATAAGTGATCTGATTTACACGCAGCTTTCTTGAGGGGCTGTTGAAGCGCAGTGGTTCAGAAAAACGTCGTATGAGAATACATCAACAGAACCGGGAAATTACTGTGTGATTAACCACTCTCCCGTTTCGGTATCAATTGTCCACTGGTCAATCCATGATAATTTCAGCTCTCCATTCTCATCTGCCTGAATAGGCAGCCATACATAAGTAGTTAAAAGTTTGCTTATGGATATTTTGATCGTACTATCAGGCAGACAAAGAAAGAGATCCTTAATCTATTATAAGTGGGTCTTGAACTAAAACGTCCCCAACCTATGAAGTATGTCAATATCACTGATGAAGCTGTTGTATTAACTTTGAAATACGCCAAGCACTACGGCCCTCTGAGGTGTATCAGGGAAAGAGCTCATGGTCTTCTATTGAGTAATCGAGGCTTTACCCTTGAGCAAATTGCAGAAATCCTTGAGATTAAATATCAGACCGTTTCCCAATGGATTGATGATTGGGAGGACTATGGTATTCGTGCATTGTATAAGAAACATGGTGGTGGAAGATCTTGCATATATGATGAATCTGAAGTGCAACGCATAAAAGAGTTAGTAGCAGAAGAGCCTCGTCGTTTATCGTATGTAAAATCCAAAATTGAGGATGAGACCGGTAAATCCTCATCAAAACTTACTCTGGCCAACATCGTAAAAAAGTTAGGACTGGTTTACAAAAGACTCCGTAAATCGTGCAAACATAAACGGGACGAAGAGCATTTCCAGCGTTGTAAAACTGCACTGAAAGACGCCCAGGAAGCTGAGCGCAAAGGGTTAATAAACTTGTTTTATTTTGATGAGTCCGGATTTACTCAAGAACCTTGTGTGCCATATGGCTGGCAGGAAAAAGGAAAGCAGCTCAGAATTCCATCAGTCAAAAGTAAGCGCATCAACGTGCTGGGCTTTATGAATCGGAGCTGTGAGCTGTTTCATTACCCTGTTGTGGGCTCTGTGAATAGTGATACAGTGATTGCAGCCTTTGACGACTTCGCAGAGAAAATGGAGGATGAAAAATACAGTTCAAATGACCGCTACACCGTAGTTATGGTGGACAATGCCAGTATTCATACCAGCAAAAAGTTTCGTGACAGAATCGCTGACTGGACTCTTGAGAAAAAGTTACTGATCTGCTTTCTTCCAACATATTCACCTGAACTCAATCTGATTGAGATCCTGTGGAGGAAAGTAAAGTATGAATGGCTCAATCTATTGTCAATCAAGAGTTTCACGGAATTTGAAAAGGAAGTTGAACGAGTGTTCGCTTCATTTGGAGAGAGTCATATGATTTCGTTTGCAAATACTAAATAATCGTTCAGTCAATTTATCCGAAAGCAAATTATCAACTACTTACCGTGAATCAATCAATTTGTCTGCTTCATGACGATCGGCGGCATAAATATAGGTTGTTTGCTTATCTCCAACGACCGGAATAAGAAAGGCAGTTTGAGAGTCATAGGCCGTTTCATCGCCAATATTTTTCCAGGGACTCCAGGGGCCGGTCATCGCTGGTGCTGTTGAGTATTGTTGCTGGTTAGGCCGCCAGGCCATAGTGCCCGACGAAAACAGGACATAAGTATCCCCCATTTTAACAATTCCGGGGGCTTCCCTTTGTTCTTTGTGCACTGCTTCAACAGGGAATTCGTAGACCAGCTTCTCGATATTTCTAAAATCCGGTGTCAGCTCAAAAATCTTCAGTCGACGCATGATCTTGCCTTCGGCAAGGGTGCCCATCTCGCCATCTTTCAATTCGCCAATGGATGAGAGAACATAGTAACCCTTGCCATTTTCATCCGCATAAAGTGCATTATCTCCAGCGTAGTGCGCAACCCTGTCAGCTGTTGGGAAAAAAACAGATTCAACATTATAGTCACCGCAGGGTGTGTGACTGCTGGCTACCCCGGCTCTCATATTGGGTTCAATACCTCCGGGTCTGCGGTACTTGAACCACATAACAAAGCTGTCGGTTAACGGGTTATAAATCACTTTTGGTCGGGCAATAATGACATCAGAAGGTAGCTCGGTATTTCTTTTACTGGTCATCACCTGATTTTCAAATGTCCAGGTGGTAAGGTCGGTGGATGAGTAACAATTAAGCGCATTAAAAAGATTGGTATTTTTGGTACGATCCTGACCTATCCAGTAATAAGTGTCCTGAGCTTGAAACAACGTCCCCCCATGGGCATTGATTAATTTTCCACGGGTATCAAGCCAGTCTTTTCCGGACTCAATGGGTTTGAGGTCGGCAATGGCTGACGATGCCAGTAGCGCTAAAGTCACAGCAGAAGTTATGCTGCGAAGGTATTTTCCAGCGGACATAAGACGACTCAACTATTGATTCAATCGATGGAAACCCTGTCAATGACAGGGCTTTATGTTTGATTTATTTGAAGCTGTATCGGAAGTTCAACCCGTAATACATGTAATACTTTTCCGGGTGAGTAGCATCTTCGTTATTCCAGGTTTTTTCATCAGATTCTTGCAGATAAATTTCAGGCAGGATGGACAGCTGATTGGTCAGTTTATAATCGGCCAGCAGACCGTAACGGTTCCGTTTCTGGTTTCTTTCGTTACCAACACCATCGGTTTGATTCTGGGTTAAATCAATTCGGGTATAAGGCTCCAGAGTCAGATTATTGAACCGGTGTCGATAATAGAGACGTAGCTGCAGGGAGTCACTTTCCATACCTGCGTATTCTCTGCTTTCATATTCCTTGCGAAACGTTTCATGGTACAGCCCAATGGTTACCCGCTGTTTAGACGACAGAGAGTGCCCCAGTTTTAGTTCAAGCTCATGTGTATAATCATCGTAGGTGGTACGCAGTTTTTTATTGACACCATCATCACGGAATCGTCCATGGCTTTTTGTGGGTGCCATCCAGCCGGCGAGATTAATGGAGGTACGTTGGTTGAAATCATATCGAAGCCCCGGGTAAAAACGATACTCTATAGAGCGGCTATTACCCTCAAAAATCTGTTGCCGAAAACCGACTTTGGGTGCCCAGGTAAACTGTCCAAATTTCCACTGATAGCCAATAGCCAGTGTTTGTCGCAAGCGGTTATCCCAGGTTCTGGTCTCAGGCAGGTCCATATGGCGATAGTCTATTCTGGCAACAACCGAAAGGGGCGAACCTGCAATAGGGTTAAGGCCAAATGACACATAGTGCATCTGGTAGCTTTCACCTTTATAGGGCTCATTAAAGTCCCTGAACTCTGCACCAATCTGGACATTCCCCGCCAATGCCACATTAGTGATGGCAAACAAAGAGATCGCTGAGCATTTCAGTAACTTCAGCTTAAAAGAAGGCGCTGTATACATTGTTTACTCCCCCAGTGAATACCCAAAAATAATCAAATAAATGGTAACTGTTCAGCACCCCCACATAAATCTGGAATTTTCTGATTTTTATACCATCCTCTTAAGCACCATTTTTCCACAATATTCGCCAGCATGATTCCAGAACTACCCGCAACTATGTCGGCTGAGATTCTCTTGAAAGAGAATGCAGAGCTGCGGATGAGAGTTGCCTGTCTGGAAGAGCGATGTCGAGAATTGGAAGAAAAGGTTGGCAAGAACAGTCAAAACAGCAGCAAGCCGCCATCGTCTGATGGTTATCAAAAACCTTGTAAAAACAGTAATTCTCCAGATCATTCTGACGACCTTTCCGCAGATAAAGGTACCGATCCATCGGATGAAAAACCCAATCCTAAAAGTCTGAGACAGTCTTCTGGTAATAAAGCCGGTGGAAAGAAAGGGCATCAGGGCACTTGTCTTAAACAGGTCGATATCCCTGACTATATTGAGTACCTTCCGGTTAAAGAATGCAATAAATGTCAGGCGTCTCTTCTTGATAGTGAGCCGGTCAAATATATTGAACGACAGGTGTTTGAACCAGGGAGACCGGGTGAATTTGAAGTAACGGCCCATAGAGCTGAAGTAAAAATCTGCACTTGTGGTTGTCGGAATCAGGCTGAATTCCCGGAAGGTGTTACCGCTGCCGCACAATATGGCTCAGCCACACAGGCTATGGCCGTCTATCTTAACCAATACCATTTCCTGCCTTTTAAGCGCGTGTCAGAGTATTTTAATACTCTCTATAAAATGAGTGTAAGTGCAGGCACTGTCGCCAATTTTGTGGCCAGAACCTATGAAAATCTGGCTTCTACTGAAGAGGTTATTCGTGACGCCTTGCGGGAATCGTCTGTTGCCGGAGCCGATGAAACGGGTATGCGGGCCGAGGGCTCTTTGCACTGGCTACACGTTATGCGGGATGAACAATGGACGCTCTACTACTTGTCTGAAAAGCGAGGTCGTGAGGCCATGGACACGATGGGCATACTGCTAACATTTGCAGGCGTTCTGGTTCATGATCATTGGAAATCCTATTTTGCATATGCGGCAACTCACGTACTTTGCAATGCCCATCACCTGAGGGAGCTTTTGGGTGTTGTTGATAGGGACAGCAATCAACTGGCGTTGCGATTGATGAAGCTACTGAGGCTTTCCTGGCATTACTGCAAGGGCTTTAAGACCATAGGTATGCTACAGATGCCAAGTGTTGTCTGTGAACGAATCGAGAAGATTTATGACCGGTTGCTTCAGCGGGCTCTAATGAAAGAAGTCGTCTATATGGAGAAGCAACGAGAGGAGCTTAAGCGCAAGAAAGTCAAGAATACTAAAGCTTACAATCTCTTCAAACGACTCACTGAGTTCAAGGCTGAGACACTGCGCTTCATGTCAGATTTTACCATTCCCTTCGATAACAATGGCAGTGAGCGGGATGTTCGAATGGCCAAGTTAAAGCAGAAAATCTCAGGCTGCTTCAGGAGTGCAGACGGTGGTTCTATGTTTGCACGGATTCGCAGCTATTTGTCGTCTGCCAGAAAACAGGGAATGGACATATATCAATCACTTCATAGAGCTGTTCGGAATTACTGTAATATGCCTTTGCTCAGTGCTGAATAGTTACAATAAATGTTTGTTGTTGGTGTTCAGTCGAATTAATGTTTAGTGATCTGGCCATGAACACTAATATCATCAAGTCGTATTTTGCTTTCTGTCTGCTTGGTGGCAGTACCAATCCGAATGGAGTCAAGAAAATCACCTTGCTCAGCAAATTGAGCACCACCCCAGATCAGTCGGTTATCCAGAAAAACATCGAAAGTGTTTGCGTCCGTATTAATTGCCAGCCTTAATTGGTACCATTTGTTACTGTTGATATGGGCGATGCTTGTTTCTCTGAATTTGGCATCCGTGATGGCCAAGGTCTTGTGTTTTACTGAATTGACGATATTGATCAGCATTTTTGAACCGGACATCAATCGAATATACTCACCGGCCCCAAGTCTGGACAGATTGAAACGAAGTGCTGCCTGAATATTCGCCCCTTTCTGCGCAATGAATGGATAGCTGACGTTAACACGTCCATTACCGTTTTAATCCTCTAATTGAAGAACCCGGTTACCTGATTGGTTAATGATGGATGCGGTGGTATCTGTACTTGCTGATACCTGCCATCCCGGAGCTAACGCTTCTGAAGGTTTGTGTTCAAAATCAGAAAACAGTTGTGGTGACGTCTCTGCCTGGTTTCCCCAGATTTCTACCTCATAAAAACCAAAGTCGTTGGTCGTACCACTGCTGTTGCCTTTATGGTTCTCAATCAAAGACAGTTTCAGGTATTGCCCGGACGTTTCAGGAAGGTTAACCGTCTGCAGCCAGTTAATAGAACCGACAATATCTTCAAAAACAGTCGTAAAATCCTGACCATTACCCACCTCGACTTTTAGCCGGGGGGTACGGAGGGTGACATCAATCTTGCCATTGTATTGATCAAAGTGCTTAAGCTTAATTGCCTTGATCAGCTGAGTATCACCCAGATCAAAAATAACTGACGTCCTTTTTTTATCATTCCGGTTGTACCAGAAAGTGGACAGGTCATTATCAATCAGTGCAGACAGGTCATCCTGAGCATTCTCCAGGCGAGCGTTTATGATGGGGAGTCGTGTGCCATGATCAAGGTGATAACCCTCGACAGTCCCTCGCTTTTCATCAATTATGATTTTGTCGTAGTAGTTGGTGGCAACCGTCATTCAGCACTCAATCTGAGAATTTCCCTACACCGGCTAAAATGTAAAAAATTCTCAGAATGAACATGTCCAATGCATCCTCATCAGTTCCACATTCAACGTATCGATCATATGGGTTTGGTTGCCGGTATGTGCAAAGAACTCGGTATCTCTAATCATCTGGATTCCCTGGTTCCTAACCAATCTGAACACCGGAATATTTCCTTTGGCGAAACCGTAGTATCAATGCTGCTTAACGGCCTTGGGTTCACTGCCCGCACGCTTCATATGTTCCCGGAGTTTCATGCTGATAAACCGCTGGATAAACTCATCAGGCCCGGTATTAAACCCGAACACATTAACGACAGTGTACTCGGCAGAGCCCTGGATCAGCTTTTTGAACTGGATGTAAGTGAGGTCTATTTATCGCTGGCTGTCAAGGCAGTGAATGTCTTAAAACTGCCGTGCAAGGCTCTGAACCTTGACTCAACAAGCTTGCATGTGGACGGCGTTTATAACAGCGAATCTGACGTCGACGAAGAAGATATGCACTGTATCAAACTCTGTCGTGGATACAGCAGGGATCATCGACCCGAGCTCAACCAGGCAATACTGCTGATGATGACGGAAAATCAGGCCGGTATTCCCGTTTTTATGAAAGCGTCCAGTGGCAACGTAAACGACAATAAAAACTTTAAAAAAGTCATCAGCAGCCATTTGAAATCCTACCGGGAAGCCCTGAATAATCGCTACCTGATTGGTGATGCAGCACTTTATACAACAGATAACGTACAGATACTTCATCAGCAGGGCCAGCAATTTATCACCCGGGTTCCGTCAAAAATCAAAGAAGCCAGAGAACTGATTGACAGTGTCGCTTCTTGTGAAATGACACCAGTGGAGGGTGCTGAGGGCTATGAGAGTCATGAAATGCTGTCAGATCATGCGGGTGTCTCCCAGCGCTGGATTCTGGTCCGCAGCGAGCAGGCTCGAAAGAGCGAACAAAAAACACTGCTGAAAAAAATGCTAAAGAAGTCTGAGAAAGAAGCAGAATCGCTGACCAGTAAACTGGCCAAAAAAGCCTTCAAGTGTGAAACCGACGCATTGCGTGCGTTCGATGAATGGCAGTCAAAAACTATTTATTGTCAGGCGGAACCTGTCATTACTGAGAAACCCTGCTATACCAAGGTAGGTCGTCCGGAGAAAGGCTCTAAACCGGACAGTATTGAATATTATGTGAGCGGATATCCTTGGGTATCCGTTGACTGTCGCAAAGATGCAGAGTGTTCTCTGGGTTGCTTTGTGCTGGCGACGAATGATCTGGACGACAGTCGGCTGAGTACAGCAGAAGTGCTAAGTACTTACAAATCACAACAGTCAGTAGAGCGTGGCTTTCGGTTTTTGAAGAGCCCGGAGTTTCTGGTTTCTTCGCTGTTTTTAAAGAAACCGGAACGAATAGAAGCCTTGCTGATGGTGATGACGCTGTGTCTGTTAGTGTATGCGGCGATTCAGCATCGAATTAGGCATGAGCTAAAACGACAGAGTCGGTTTTTCCCGGACATGAAGCGGAAACCCTGCCAAAACCCGACAGCGCGTTGGGTGTTTTTCTGCTTTCAGGGTATCAACGTGCTATTGGTCGATGGACATGAAAAGCATGTGGTTGGATTACAAGAAAGGCAGTTGACTATTATTTCAATTCTTGGGCGACCGTATCAGGAAATTTATTCCTGATACGGGTGCTGAATGACGGTGGCAAGACCCGTATCGGTATTAAAATACAGTGGCATCCAGATATGGCGGTTGTCTTTTCCATTCCAGGTAGCGGCATTACGTGTCCCTGAAAACAGTAATGAACTGTGCCCGGAGCCATTGGATGAACGAATACGTTTTACACTGAAAACCTGAGAGTGGTAAGCGGTGCTGTCGCCAATCGGTATCAGCTCTTCTGACCAGGGACCTCTAACAGACGGAGCGAAGGCATATTTGTGCTGATTGGGACGCCAGCCGGTTTTACCCGATGTGAGCAGAAAGATATGATCGTTTTCCCGGAAAATAGCCGGGGCTTCACGGTGATCAACACTGTTATCATCATTAAACCACTGCAGTGATTGAAGCGGTCCACCAGGCTTGATATCACTGCATTGATCATTCAGCTCAATAATATGAATGATCCCCTGCTCGGTATCAGCAGATGCAAGATAGAGGGCGCCATCTTCAACGATCTGTCCCAGATCACCGGATGCATTGCCATAGGGAAGGTCAATAATTATGGAGTCGGTATAACTGTCTGCAGGGGTTTTTCCTCTACCAAGGACTGCTGCCCGCAGGAGCTCTTTTCGTGGAATAATTGTAACTATTCAGCACTGAGCAAAGGCATATTACAGTAATTCCGAACAGCTCTATGAAGTGATTGATATATGTCCATTCCCTGTTTTCTGGCAGACGACAAATAGCTGCGAATCCGTGCAAACATAGAACCACCGTCTGCACTCCTGAAGCAGCCTGAGATTTTCTGCTTTAACTTGGCCATTCGAACATCCCGCTCACTGCCATTGTTATCGAAGGGAATGGTAAAATCTGACATGAAGCGCAGTGTCTCAGCCTTGAACTCAGTGAGTCGTTTGAAGAGATTGTAAGCTTTAGTATTCTTGACTTTCTTGCGCTTAAGCTCCTCTCGTTGCTTCTCCATATAGACGACTTCTTTCATTAGAGCCCGCTGAAGCAACCGGTCATAAATCTTCTCGATTCGTTCACAGACAACACTTGGCATCTGTAGCATACCTATGGTCTTAAAGCCCTTGCAGTAATGCCAGGAAAGCCTCAGTAGCTTCATCAATCGCAACGCCAGTTGATTGCTGTCCCTATCAACAACACCCAAAAGCTCCCTCAGGTGATGGGCATTGCAAAGTACGTGAGTTGCCGTATATGCAAAATAGGATTTCCAATGATCATGAACCAGAACGCCCCTGCAAATGTTAGCAGTATGCCCATCGTGTCCATGGCCTCACGACCTCGCTTTTCAGACAAGTAGTAGAGCGTCCATTGTTCATCCCGCATAACGTGTAGCCAGTGCAAAGAGCCCTCGGCCCGCATACCCGTTTCATCGGCTCCGGCAACAGACGATTCCCGCAAGGCGTCACGAATAACCTCTTCAGTAGAAGCCAGATTTTCATAGGTTCTGGCCACAAAATTGGCGACAGTGCCTGCACTTACACTCATTTTATAGAGAGTATTAAAATACTCTGACACGCGCTTAAAAGGCAGGAAATGGTATTGGTTAAGATAGACGGCCATAGCCTGTGTGGCTGAGCCATATTGTGCGGCAGCGGTAACACCTTCCGGGAATTCAGCCTGATTCCGACAACCACAAGTGCAGATTTTTACTTCAGCTCTATGGGCCGTTACTTCAAATTCACCCGGTCTCCCTGGTTCAAACACCTGTCGTTCAATATATTTGACCGGCTCACTATCAAGAAGAGACGCCTGACATTTATTGCATTCTTTAACCGGAAGGTACTCAATATAGTCAGGGATATCGACCTGTTTAAGACAAGTGCCCTGATGCCCTTTCTTTCCACCGGCTTTATTACCAGAAGACTGTCTCAGACTTTTAGGATTGGGTTTTTCATCCGATGGATCGGTACCTTTATCTGCGGAAAGGTCGTCAGAATGATCTGGAGAATTACTGTTTTTACAAGGTTTTTGATAACCATCAGACGATGGCGGCTTGCTGCTGTTTTGACTGTTCTTGCCAACCTTTTCTTCCAATTCTCGACATCGCTCTTCCAGACAGGCAACTCTCATCCGCAGCTCTGCATTCTCTTTCAAGAGAATCTCAGCCGACATAGTTGCGGGTAGTTCTGGAATCATGCTGGCGAATATTGTGGAAAAATGGTGCTTAAGAGGATGGTATAAAAATCAGAAAATTCCAGATTTATGTGGGGGTGCTGAACAGTTACGAATAATTTTACCTTTTTCATCAATGCCGTGTCGTTTGGCCCAAATTGACATATTCCCGGTAGCTGGACACATCAGCCATTTTACAGCGGCGAGTTTTGATCGCGTATAGTCTTCATGCTGATCTGCCCCCTTGTTGGCAAGATCCTCCTGACTTAATACCACAGTCGGTTCAGACCATGTGGCTTTATCGTCCGTTGAGGTGGAGATGGTAAATTTATCAAAGACACCGGATGGGTTTTCATGAAGTTTTAACCCGTACCACTTGCCTTTTATCTGGGTGGTTTTGTTGAAGCTGGTAATCTTATTGGTTTTATCAGCCTTATTTTTTCCCAGTGCAATGGATGCCTGACTGTGAAATGCTGACAAAATGATACAAATAATCAGGCACAGATTCCTGCGATAAGACTTCACATCGATGTCCTGTATCTTTTTGAATGGATCAGTTTGTTTTGGATAAACGAGCTCTCTCAATGGCATAAAAAAAGGAGAGCTCGTTATGTATTATTTGGCGCTGGCTTGCCATAATCCTGTTTTTGTATCAATGCTCCAGCCGTCATACCACCTCATGTCCTGTCTCTTGATCACAAATAGCTACCTTGTTCTATCATTTCTCACTGATAAAACAGGTCATGCTTCCACTTTCTCCTAAACCATGGTCAGAACTAACTTTTGGATGTGCTGATTTGGGCGATACTCGACGTACAAAACGACTTGTCAAAGTTGCTGCCGAGCTTTCAGCTCATACCGGTAATTCTTTGTCATCTTCATGCGAAGGTTATACCGCACTGGTAACTGGAGCTTACCGGCTGATTGAGAATGAGGCCGTAAAGCCTGAAGCAATAGCTGAGGCAGGCTTTCAGGCAACTGCCAAAATAGCGAGACAGTCTCGCCTACTTCTGGCTCTCGAAGATACAACAACCCTGGGTTATAAACATGCTGTCAGATCCGAGCTTGGTGATCTTGGAGGTCCTGAAGGCTCTAAAACCAGAGGATTCCACGTCCACTCTGTCTTCTTGGTTGATGCGGATACAGAGCGAAGCATTGGGCTTATTGATCAAGAACGATGGGTTAGAGAGGACGTTCAGCGGGGGAAAAAGAACCAACGTCGTCAGCTACCTTACGAGGGAAAGGAAAGCTTTAAGTGGCAAAGAGCCTCTGAAAACACAGAACAAAGGATGGGGGGTAAAATGCCTGACATCATCAGTGTTTGCGACCGGGAGGCGGATATATACGAATATATGCACTACAAACTGGATAACCGACAGCGGTTTGTTGTAAGAGCTACACAAAACAGAATCCTGGTGGATGGCGAACTCTTATTATTTGATTCCTTAGCTCAGACTGAAGTGTTGGGGAAATATACGATAGTGGGTCCTCAAAAAGGAGGTAGAAAGAAGCGAAAGGCAACGCTGCAGGTCAAAAGAAAGAAGATGACAATACAGGCGCCGCAAAGGCCAGGCGGCAGGCCGGAACCGGTAACTATGAATATTGTGTCGGCTGAAGAGATTGGCAATGACTCCGAAGACCGTTTGCACTGGGTACTATTGACAACTGAAGATATTGAAACATTCGAAGACTGTCGCTCTATCATTCGATTTTACGAGCTCCGATGGCGAATAGAAGAGTTCCATAAGGCTTGGAAATCGGGAGCAGGAGTAGAAAGGCTTCGTCTGCAATCTCCGGATAACATTGAACGACTTGCGGTCATATTAATGTTTGTCGCTGTCAGACTAATGCAAATCCGTGAAGCATTAATGTTACCGAATGACAGGCAGCACAAAGACAGAAAGCTTTGGAGTGAAAAAACACTCGCGAATGAGGTGGTCAGTGATGATGAATGGCAGGTTCTCTGGCTAACCTATGAAAAAAAAGCGTTGCCCGATAAGCCGCCAACAGTCACTTGGCTGCTTCAAACGATTGCTCGGCTTGGTGGTTGGGGTGATTCAAAGCATACAGGGCAGCCCGGCTGGTTAGTGGTATGGGAAGGCTGGGCGAAATTGCAGGATCGGGTAAAAACCTGGCAGATAGCCCGGCAGTTCAGCGCTGGAGAGATGTGATCAAGAGTCAGCCTCATGTCCAGCTGACTGTCCTTAATTTCAATGGGTAACCAGACGTACCGGGAGTCAATCAACTTTTTACCCACATGGCGGTCGGCACCATAGATATAGGTGGTTTGTTTACTGCCGTGGACGGGAATGACATAAGCAGTCTGAGATTTAAAACCTGATTTGGGGCCAATGTTTTTCCACTCACTCCAGGGGCCAGCCATCGAGGATGCAATGGAGTATTTCTGCTGATTTGGCTTCCAGGACTGGGTACCAGATGTCAGCATGACGTACTTGCCATCAATTTTTGCCAGAGCCGGTCCCTCACGGCGAGCTTTGCGGTCCGTCTCTAATGGGAATTCATACAGCAGTTCGGCAACATTGCGGAAATCCGGGGTCAGCTTAAAGACTTTCATTCGGCGATCACGGGAGCCATTGACCAGCGTACCCATCTTGCCATCTTTCAGCTCACCGATGGATGAAATAACGTAATAACCGGTTCCGTCGTCGTCTACCAGCATCGCCGTATCGCCAGCATAATGGGACACGTTATCAACGGTGGGGAAGAAAACATTCTCTACCTGGTAATCACCACAGGGTTCAGAACTGCTGGCAACCCCCGCCCTCATGTTTGGATCAATACCGGTAGGGTGACGGTATTTAAACCACATGACATAGCTTTTGGTCAGTTCGTTATAGACCACTTTGGGGCGGGCAATAATAACTTCCGCTGGCAGTTGCGGATTTTTGGCCGGTGTCAGGCTGTCATTTTCCAGCGTCCATTCGGTTAAATTATCGGATGAATAACACTTTAACGCTCTGAAGGTGTTGTTGTTATGGGTTCTGTCCTGGCCAACCCAGTAAAACTTTCCGTTTGCATGGAAAACATCACCGCCATGGGCTTCGATCAGGTTCCCGTTGGTATCCAACCAGTCCTGACCTGATTGAATAGGCGTCATATCACCAAATACGCCTGAAGATGCCAGCAGTAAACCGGCAAGACCTATGATATTTTTTTCAGCTTCTGATTGTTCATCATTATCACTCAGTATCTGATAATCAGCTAATAACTATCGGTTTCCACCTTTTTCAAGGCACACACTTCCCCTCAACTTTCTGAAAAGCATTGGGCGGGAATTAGTTAATTGGCTGACAATATTTAATTAAAAGCTTAATTAAATGTTTGATTAAAAGTTTAAAGAATCAAATTCAAGTTTTATTGAACACCAAATTGTTCTTTATAATTCAAGTTCTTAGGGTAGACATTAAGCTCAAAAAAGGTTCGTTTCCGGCGGCAGAACCCACCTTGAACAGCCACAATAAAGCTTCGAAACCATTATCAATGGCTGAACAAGATGAGTACTGCAAATAGTAGATTAGTTGAAAAAAACTGTTGACCTGTTTCGACCGGTCAGAACTCCTAAGTATGGCGGAACAGCTTGGTTTTACTATACGACAGCGAGATATCCGTCCTTTGGATTTTATCCTCTCACTGATCGATGCCCTCGCTGGTGATGGAAACTGCGATACCCAGGCGGATCTACACCGTAAATTTAACGAGTTGACGGGGCTGAATGTCTCTTATCGTTCTTGGGCAAATCAGGCTAAAAAGGACGCGCTGCCTACTCTTATCCTGTGGCTATGGGTGCAGTGTCTGGAAATATTTTCCCGCAAAGTCATGGCGTTTGATGAAGACAGTCCATTTTCAGAGTTTGAGCACATTCTGATTCAGGACGGTTCGTCACAAGCTGTCTATGATGCCCTGAAAGAAGCATTTCCCGGCAGGTTCTCAACGGTCAGTCCTGCTGCCGTCGAGCTTCATACGACAATGGATCTTCTCACCAACAACCTGGTGCGGGTGCAGCTGACTGAAGATACCCGTTCAGAAAGAGACTGTCTGCCACCACTGCCAACATCCATGGCCTATATCCTGATGCTAATGGATGCCGGTTATTTTGAGCTGGAACTCTTTGCCGCTATTGATGACAGGGAGGGTTCTTTTATCTGCAAGGCACCTCAGAGTATCAACCCGACGATACTCAGCGCGGTACGGGAGGATGGCAAGAATCTCAATCGCTACAAAGGACAAAAACTGAAGGATGTACTGTCTGGCTTCCCCAAAGACCAGTGCCTCGACCTGGATGTAGAATGGCCGGGATTCAAAGCCTGGCCATTCCGCTTGGTTGTCCGCTGGAATGACAAAAAACAGAAGTGGGTTTTCGTTGTGACCAACCTGAACCGGGTGGAGTTCACCTTGAGTGATGTGCTCCAGGCCTATCGTCTACGGTGGCAGATAGAGCTGATTTTCAAAGAGATCAAATCCTATTCAGGGTGGCATCGTTTTAACACCAAATCAGCGACACTGGTGTTTAGCCTGATTCTGATGTCCTTTGTGGTTGTGACGTTGAAAAGGTACCTTGCCCATGCTGCACAGGCGAACCTCTGTGAAAGTGGGAGCATTGAGGAAATCTCGACGCACAAGGTGATGAAAAGTGGGACTCACCTGTTTGGTAATGTGATTTCATCGTTGATGAATGCAGGAAAGTCATTGGTCTCATGCATTAAAAAGCTACTGGACTTCTGGGGAAATAATGCGAAACGAGAACACCCTGCACGGGATGGTTGTTCAGGGCGTACAAGATTAGGCTTCTGTGCAGTGGGTGGAGCTTAATGTCTACCTTAAGAATTCAAGTTAGGTTCAGGTACGCGTGCTTTAACACTCGCCTTCCATTCCTGTAACTGTTGATAAAGTGCTTTGGTTTTTTCCGGATACTGTTCCGAGAGATTATGCTCCTCTGATATATCCTCTCTCAGATTGTATAGCTCCAGATGTTCATCTTCGAAAAACTCAATGAGTTTCCAGTCACCTTCCCGAACGGAACAACCGGGTAACCCACCCTGATTGCTGTAATGAGGGTAATGCCAGAAAATAGCGCCCCGTTCAAAGGACTGCTCGCCGGTTAAAACCGGTAGAATGCTTTTACCGTCCTGATGGTGTTCCGGCATTAAGTCGATACCAGCGGCCTCCAGGAAGGTCGGGAAGAAATCCGTACTGGTCATGATCTCATGACTGATCGTGTTGGGCTTGACGTTGCCCGGCCAGCGGACGATCAGTGGCTCCCGGGTGCCGGCTTCATACATCCAGCCTTTGCCTTCTGACAGAGGGCTGTTGCAGGTTGGTGAGCCTTCAGAGGTTGCCAAACCACCATTGTCACTGAAGAAAACGACAATGGTATTATCTTTCTGTCCGGTAGACTCAAGCGTGTCCAGAACCCTGCCAATATTCCAGTCAATGTTTTCAACCATTGCCGCGTAGCCCGGATCACTCTGAACAATACGCCTCAGGATTTTTTCATCCTTTTTGTGATAACAGGAGAAGTGGTCACCTTCAATAAAAGGTGATGTCTGGTCACGGCCGAGCATCCTGGCCTTTTCCCGGTATTTTTGCACCAATTCTTCATGGCACTGGATTGGTGTATGCACGGCATAGTGGGAAAGATGCATAAACCAGGGCTTGTCTCCGGATTGCTCAATCAATGCAATGGCTTCATCGGTGATCCGGTCGGTCAGGTATTCTCCATCAGGGCCATCCTCCAACGTCTCCAGACCGTACGGGGCGAAATAGCCATTTTTAGGCTGCCCCCAATCACAGCCACCGATATTGATATCGAAACCAAGTTTTTCCGGATAGCTGTCAAATCGCTCCTCGCCATGCTTACTCAGATGCCATTTACCCACATGCCAGGTTTCATAACCATGGTTGTGCAACGCACCGGCAATGGTTGTGTAGTCTGGCGACAGGTGGTCAATATAAGGAACGTGAGCCAGTTTTCCTTCAGAGTATCCGCCAAGCCACTGGGTCATCCCAATTCTTGCAGGGTATTGTCCTGTCAGGAT
Organism: Endozoicomonas sp. SCSIO W0465; assembly: GCF_023716865.1. Lineage (NCBI taxonomy): Bacteria > Pseudomonadati > Pseudomonadota > Gammaproteobacteria > Oceanospirillales > Endozoicomonadaceae > Endozoicomonas > Endozoicomonas sp. SCSIO W0465. The sequence continues at coordinate 2,792,970 of NZ_CP092417.1, read as the reverse complement.
ACTGGCCCGTGTTGGTGAACAAACCGGGCATGCGGCATAAGCGTTACTGAAGCGCATACCCTCTTGTGCCAGCTGATCCAATCGAGGTGTTTCATAAAAGTCACTACCGTAACAGCCAAGGTCTCGCCAGCCAAAATCATCCAGTAAAATAAACAGGATATTGGGTCTGGTTACTGATATTTGATCCATTATTCAGTCCTTATTCTACTTCAACTGTCCGATAAGTTACTTGTGTTGTTTGTTGCAGTTCATAGGCCTGCTTATCTGCTTCAGTACCGAAGTGTTTGATGGCATAACGCTCGTAAACAGGTTGAAGTTTAACATGTGACCAGATGCAAACAGCGGTGCAAATACCACCAATACCCAGGAAATAATTCCAGAATGATGGGGAGACGACTCCACCGACATAGGCTAGCCCTACATTGGAGAACACGACATACATCATGACCGCAATACTGAGCAGAACACTACTGGTGAGCATGACGTACCGCCAGGGAATCATAGGAACCCTTGGTGCATGAACATGGGCGAAATCATTTTTGTAGGGTTTAACCAAAGCCCAGATCACCAGAATGGCGCACTCTATGACAAACAGCAGGGCAAAAATATGCATCCAGTGGATTGGTATTTTAATGCCTAGCGCCCGCTCAATACCCCATACCAGCAGATAGTAGGTAATGACGTGGAAAACAATAACGAACTGCGCTGCTTTTGGGGAAATTCCCAGTCGTTTGGCAAACAATCCCAGAAGTACCAGGCTAACAATTGGCACCGCAATGAAGCCAGAGAACTTGTGCAGGAAGACAAACAAACCATCTGGAACGTACAACAGACCAGGTGCAGCAAAGAGCGTGGCAATCGCACAGATAATCGCAAAGACTTTTGATACATAAATCAGTCGGTTGTCGTTGGCCTCAGGATTGACAAAAGGCTTGTAGATATCCAGGGCAAACATGGTAGCCGCTGAGTTCAGCAGTGAGTTGTAAGTGGAGAATACCGCACCCAGCAACACTGCAACAAATAGACCTACCAGGGGTGTCGGTAATGTTTTTGCTACCAATTCCGGATACGCCATATCTCTTGGTTCCAGACCCGGACCAAACAAGTGGAAGGCAATGAGACCTGGCAGCATGGCCATAAATGGTACCAGCATTTTAAAGAAACCGGCCAGCAACAGTCCGCGCTGCCCTTCCTTAAGGCTGGCAGCCCCCAGTGCACGTTGTATAACGAACTGGTTGGTTCCCCAATAGAATGTTGCCGTCACTAGCAACCCAGTGAAGATGGCAGAGAAGGGAATAACATCAACGCTGCTGCTGCCGCCAATAGCATTGAGTTTTTCTGTATGAGTGGTGGCCATATGATAAAGCGCATCACTGATACCACCATCGAGTTTATCGCCAAGAGCCATTAGACCGAAAACCGGAATCAGACTGCCAACGACCAGTAACCCAATACCGTTGAGGGTATCGGAAATCGCAACAGCCCGCAGACCTCCGGCGATGGCATAAATGGCACCGATGATACCCACTACCCAGGTAACCAGCCATAACGCCCCGACTTGACTCAACCCTGTCATGGCAGGGACATCCAGGAGTTTCATCAACGCCAAAGACCCCCCATAAAGGACAGTAGGGGACCACACAAAGATATAACCAAACATTAACAATCCCACGACCAGACGGCGGGTGCCTTCTCCGTAGCGGGATTTGAGAAATGCCGGCATAGTGGCAAACGCACCACCAAGGTACATAGGGAGGAACAGACAGGCCAGCAGAATAATGCCTCGAACAGCCCACACTTCCCAGGCCAGAGCGGTCAGGTTACCAAAATAGACGGTGCCATTCTGGCCAATAAGCTGTTCAGTAGAGATATTGGTCAGCAGCAGCGACCCGGCAATAAAGACACTGCCAAGGCCATTGCCAGCGAGAAAATAACCATCGGCTGAGTCGACAGTACCTTTGGTTTTATACCAGGAGTACCAGGCCACAAAGGCCATGAACCCCACACATGTAATTACTGCAAACATAAATCTGAATGCCTTTGTTCTGTTGGAAAAAGAGTAAATCGGTTAGCTTGCTGTACGTTTGTGTCATGAACTGGGAGAAACTTAGCCGAAGAGACGGGAGGATGAAAAATGCGGAAATAGCAGGATACGATACCTTTTTCTTATGGTTCGATATAAATCATTCGTAATGGGTTGGCCAAGTGCCCCGTGAAGCCCGATGATCTCTGGAATCGATGTTATTGCAGCATAGACAGGTGCTTGATAAAGCAATCACAATCTGTACAGAAGTTATCATTTAAACTCTTGACGTTAATCAATAAATCCAACTTCTTATAATGATCTGTCACATCTGATTGCAAGTACTCCCTGAAAATATCGTTAGGAATTGATCTGGGCTAACGGACTGTTTCAATCAATATGATAATCTGTATGAAATTGACGTTTATTATTCAGTTCGGGAGCTGAAAAACAGGGATGGATAAAAATCTTTATTATTTTCAAGTCGTTGCAAAGTGTCAAAATATTACTCTGGCCTGTGATGAGTTGCATATTTCTCAACCAGCCCTGACCCGGAGTATCAAAAAAATTGAAGAACAACTGGGCGTTGAACTGTTCAAACGCCTGCCCCGGGGAGTGGAACTGACAAAATCAGGTAGCGTTTTTCTTAGCAGGGTTAATCGAATGGATATGGAGTATCAGTTTGCCCTGAAAGAAATAAATGCCATGAAATCCGGGCAGAATATCCGTTTAAGAATTGGCTCGGATAATCTGTGGGCAGAACTCTATATTTCTTCACTGCTTGACCAGTTTTATGACCTGAATCCTGAAGCGGAAGTCCGGGTAAAAGCAGGTACAGTTGCCAGCAACGTACCGGAACTATTAAAAGGGGGACTGGATCTGGTACTGGGTAAAGTTGGTTATGAAGGTGAAATATTTCAGGCATTAACCTGTAAACCGCTTATTCCGGTAGAGTTTGTTGTGGTTGCCAGACCTGAACATAAACTGCACCAGCAGGATTCAGTCACTCTTTCCATGCTTCAGGGGTATCGGTGGATTATTTATCAACACTCCGATAATTACGTCTGGCATATTAATGAAACATTTTATAAGCATGGGCTGGGGCCAGCTAAAGTCAGCCTTCATACAGCCTTTCTGGAAAATGCCTTATCTCAGATGCAGAAAGATGATTTCCTGATGTATATTCCCCATCAATTACTTAAGCCCATGTCAGACAAGGGTCTGAAAGTTATTCCTATGGATAAGCCGATTCACAGTTTTCAAAGCGGCGTATATTACTCCGAATTTGCTGCGCAAATGCCGGGAGTCCGGCAGTTTTTAAAACTGCTTAACGCTCAGTTCAAGTTTTGATTGCCAGATCATTCTCAGGGTGACCGAAAATTCAGATTACCAATTCTCATGGCCGACTATGTCGGTCATGAGAAATTGTTAGGTATTCTTACCGATCAGTCAGCTCATTTTTTGCACTTTCGGATTTAAAGTTGTCTATCAGATAAGCATAAGAAAAATCGTATATTTACATTGGAGATATAACGATATGGAAATCGCACCCCATAGGATGACGCAAACCTTTGCAACAACAGGCACTTCTGCAGCTCAACTATCAGCTCAATCATCAGCTCAATCATCAGCTCAATCATCAGCTCAATCATCAGCTCAATCATCAGCTCAATCATCAGCTCAATCATCAGCTCAATCATCAGTGGCAAGTCAGGTTGTAATAGCACCCCACCTACTTTCCGTCGCGAAAACTGGCCATATGCCAGAACCAAGAAACATAGATCGACGAAAAGTTACCACTATGACTATGAATTCTTTTTGTCAGGATCTTTTAGAGGGCCTGGAAACGGCAGAGCAGGAAATTGAAGCTCAACAACAGATGGCTGAACTGCAGTATCAATACCTGGATTATCTATGTATGACGTCATCAAATCGCCCATCGTCACCGTCAGCAAACCGTGTTGATAAAATACAGCTGAAAAAAGCTTTAAAGCAATATGAGACCGGCTCTCGATTGACATTAAAAAAGCAGACCCACCAAGCCAGGTTGTTACAAAAGCGCAATCACAAGGACAAGCCGAACCTTAAGGATCAGCATCTCCAGAGCGTTCTCAAGGGTCGCTGCAAACCGGGGTTGGCCCGGCTCAATCCTGACGGCATGCTAAATTTGCTGGCAAGTTGGCTTGGCTCACCCTGTTCGATTCATCAGGCCAAGATGTTACAAAAGCTGAATGTCTGCAATCGCAGCGGCAAGCCGAACCTCAAGGATCAGCATCTCCAGAGCATTCTCAAGGGTTGCTGCAAACCGGAGTTGGCCCGGCTCATTCCTGATGACATGCTAAATTTGCTGGCAAGTTGGCTTGGCTCACCCTGTTCGATTCTTGAGCCATCACGGCAGGAGTTAATCAAACAACTCAGCAGCCCCGAAGAGCTGAGAAAAGTCATTCAAAACAACCCATATCTTGCCAGTGGCAACCTATACAATATGGATGATGTGGTATTCAAAAAGGGGGCTGAATTACCCTCCTCAGATATAGCTGACAACAAAAGACTCAGAGAAGAGTTAAACCTTTCCAAAAGCCCATGTGATTATTCTGGCATGTCCTTCAGAGGGGCATCTTTTCCGGAAATATACATTCAGGATGCAAGCTTTAGAAACTGCGACCTGTCCAACGCCGACTTTACCGGGTCAAGATTCTTGAGTTGTGACTTCTCCGGAGCCGACCTCACAGCAGCCTGCCTCGGCAAATGCAGCATTACCTACTGTGACCTTAATAAAACCACATTGACCTATGCGGACTTTGGCGACATTGAATACCTCTCTTTCGATAATGATCGGTCATCTAAAACAATAGACTTGCTTTCCGGGGCCCTGGCTGAATACAGCAAAAGAACAAATGACGATCAGGCTGCGCAGATCATCAGGGCACGGGCCAGAATGTTGTTGGCCAGCGGACGCCGGGAAGAAGCTGAAGCAGTCTATGAGGAGCTCATACACAGACAGCGCATGGAGATCGATGATTTCTGGCTGCTTGGGGAATCATACCTGGAGAGCGCCGACAAGCTGGATGAAGATAACCAGAAAGGAAAAGCACAATTGGCAGAGAAAGCGGTTGCCTGCTTTCAGAAGGGTTGGAGAGTCACAGACAACCCCGGGGATAATAGCGCTAATCACAATTTGCTCTTTAACGCAGCCATTATCGCCCTGCGTAAAGCAGGCCCGGCTTTCGACTGGCGTTCAGTACTGGAAGACATAAAAAGCACAGCCACAAAAAACATCAGAATCCTGACATGGATGGCAAAAACCCTGGCTAAACACCATGAAGACCGGGATGCCATGAACATGCTTTTGCAACTGGTCAACAATCAGGATGATATCCATAACAAGCAAGCCCATTTGCCAACAATATGTAAGACAGCAGCAACCATTGGGTTACGCAATAAAGAATACCTGACATCCGCGCTGGTGGTTTTGGAAGGTGTCACGAGGATTGCCCTGGATCACTATGGTGAGGGGGATTCGTTTAATCTTTTCTACATTGGAAGAAATGTTATTTTCAACTGCTGGCTACACCAGTTGGATATACTGGTTCACTACGGGCACTATGAAGAAGCTTCCAACGTAGCGTTTGAGATGAACAAAGTCATTCCGGGTACACTGGAGCTGTTTGCAGAAAAAGACTGTCAGAAAACAGCAATATGGGGTCAGAGTTCCTGGAAATCCAGGCAACTCATTGAAAAAATCAAAGCCACCGGTGTGACTTTCACAGCAGGTGATGCCCTGATTCAGGGCTCTGATAGCCTGAATACAGGCCACATCAGTTCCGGGTTGCCAGCTGACCCGAAAAAAGCCGTGATGCCAAACACTTCACATTCACAATGAATTTTGTGGATTTCAGCAAGGAGAGGAACCGTGGCTGCTCCACATGGAAATGACCGTGTCTTGGTGGAATAAAGTACGTTGATTGGCGATTTCAGAAAACACAGGCATACTATGCCCCCCTCTAATTGGTCAAATACTCCCTCCTATGACTACTGAACAGACATTGATGGAGCGCAGCGGCGCTCAATGTGAACTTTGTAATTCAAAAAATGACCTGCGTGTTTATCCTGTTCCGCCAAAGAGTGATGCTGCCAACCCGGATCACAGCATTCTTGTTTGTGACAACTGCCTTGATCAGATTAACCAACCAAGCACAATGGATAGCAATCACTGGCGCTGCCTGAATGACAGTGTATGGAGCCAGGTTCCTGCCGTTCAGGTCATGGCATTTCGCCTTCTGAATCGCCTGTCATCACAAGGCTGGGCACAGGACCTGCTGGATATGATGTACCTGGATGAGGAGACTCGTGAGTGGGCAGAGTCCGGATTGAGCAGCGAAGAATCCGAAACACCGACTCTGGATAGCAACGGCAGCGTATTGAATGCTGGCGATACGGTGACGCTGATCAAGGATCTTCCGGTCAAAGGTGCCGGCTTTACTGCCAAGCGCGGCACCGCTGTGCGAAACATCGCGCTGACCGGCAACCCTGAACAGATCGAGGGCCGTGTCAATGGCGTCCGAATTGTTCTGTTGACCAAATACCTGAAAAAAGCCTGAACACCCGGAGAAGAGCCTGTTACCGGTTCTTCCTCATTTACCCTTGACGGGCTTGTTGGCCGGAAGGTTTTTCAATTGCAGCGCAGGACTGTATGGCAATACGTCCATTACCCGGCCCTGCGCAATCTGCTGCTGAATACTCCGCCAGTAACTGGCAGTAAAAAGGTCTCCGTGAAGACGGGTAAACCGTTGACGGATCGCCAGATCGGGAAACAGAAAAACCGGGAACTCTTCCGGAAAAATATCGCCGGGTGAGACTGAATACCAGGGTTCGGCTGACATCTCCTGTTCCGGATAAAGCGCTTCCGGTATATCACGAAAACGACACTCGGTCAGATAGATAATCTCATCATAATCATAAAAAACCACACGACCGTGGCGAGTCACTCCAAAGTTTTTCAACAGCATGTCTCCGGGGAAGATATTGGCAGCCGCAAGCTCTTTTATCGCCCGGCCATACTCATCAAGAACCGCTTCCAATGCCTGATCATTACCATCTTCCACCAGCCGTTCAACATAGATATTCATGGGCATCATTCGCCGCTCAGTATACAAGTGGCGAATCAACACCTTATCGTCATAGACAATGACCGTGGAGGGGGCTACCTGCTGCAACTCAGCCAATAACGCCTCACTGAACCGGCAACGGGGCAGTATCAGGTTGGAGTACTCTTGAGTATCGGCCATCCGCCCTACCCGGTCATGGGTTTTCACCAGGTAGTACCGGTCCTTGACCATGGCCTTGCTGATATCTTTAGGAGGGGCGAAATGATCTTTGATGACTGTAACTGTTCAGCACCCCCACATAAATCTGGAATTTTCTGATTTTTATACCATCCTCTTAAGCACCATTTTTCCACAATATTCGCCAGCATGATTCCAGAACTACCCGCAACTATGTCGGCTGAGATTCTCTTGAAAGAGAATGCAGAGCTGCGGATGAGAGTTGCCTGTCTGGAAGAGCGATGTCGAGAATTGGAAGAAAAGGTTGGCAAGAACAGTCAAAACAGCAGCAAGCCGCCATCGTCTGATGGTTATCAAAAACCTTGTAAAAACAGTAATTCTCCAGATCATTCTGACGACCTTTCCGCAGATAAAGGTACCGATCCATCGGATGAAAAACCCAATCCTAAAAGTCTGAGACAGTCTTCTGGTAATAAAGCCGGTGGAAAGAAAGGGCATCAGGGCACTTGTCTTAAACAGGTCGATATCCCTGACTATATTGAGTACCTTCCGGTTAAAGAATGCAATAAATGTCAGGCGTCTCTTCTTGATAGTGAGCCGGTCAAATATATTGAACGACAGGTGTTTGAACCAGGGAGACCGGGTGAATTTGAAGTAACGGCCCATAGAGCTGAAGTAAAAATCTGCACTTGTGGTTGTCGGAATCAGGCTGAATTCCCGGAAGGTGTTACCGCTGCCGCACAATATGGCTCAGCCACACAGGCTATGGCCGTCTATCTTAACCAATACCATTTCCTGCCTTTTAAGCGCGTGTCAGAGTATTTTAATACTCTCTATAAAATGAGTGTAAGTGCAGGCACTGTCGCCAATTTTGTGGCCAGAACCTATGAAAATCTGGCTTCTACTGAAGAGGTTATTCGTGACGCCTTGCGGGAATCGTCTGTTGCCGGAGCCGATGAAACGGGTATGCGGGCCGAGGGCTCTTTGCACTGGCTACACGTTATGCGGGATGAACAATGGACGCTCTACTACTTGTCTGAAAAGCGAGGTCGTGAGGCCATGGACACGATGGGCATACTGCTAACATTTGCAGGCGTTCTGGTTCATGATCATTGGAAATCCTATTTTGCATATGCGGCAACTCACGTACTTTGCAATGCCCATCACCTGAGGGAGCTTTTGGGTGTTGTTGATAGGGACAGCAATCAACTGGCGTTGCGATTGATGAAGCTACTGAGGCTTTCCTGGCATTACTGCAAGGGCTTTAAGACCATAGGTATGCTACAGATGCCAAGTGTTGTCTGTGAACGAATCGAGAAGATTTATGACCGGTTGCTTCAGCGGGCTCTAATGAAAGAAGTCGTCTATATGGAGAAGCAACGAGAGGAGCTTAAGCGCAAGAAAGTCAAGAATACTAAAGCTTACAATCTCTTCAAACGACTCACTGAGTTCAAGGCTGAGACACTGCGCTTCATGTCAGATTTTACCATTCCCTTCGATAACAATGGCAGTGAGCGGGATGTTCGAATGGCCAAGTTAAAGCAGAAAATCTCAGGCTGCTTCAGGAGTGCAGACGGTGGTTCTATGTTTGCACGGATTCGCAGCTATTTGTCGTCTGCCAGAAAACAGGGAATGGACATATATCAATCACTTCATAGAGCTGTTCGGAATTACTGTAATATGCCTTTGCTCAGTGCTGAATTACCAGACAAGTAGTAGAGCGTCCATTGTTCATCCCGCATAACGTGTAGCCAGTGCAAAGAGCCCTCGGCCCGCATACCCGTTTCATCGGCTCCGGCAACAGACGATTCCCGCAAGGCGTCACGAATAACCTCTTCAGTAGAAGCCAGATTTTCATAGGTTCTGGCCACAAAATTGGCGACAGTGCCTGCACTTACACTCATTTTATAGAGAGTATTAAAATACTCTGACACGCGCTTAAAAGGCAGGAAATGGTATTGGTTAAGATAGACGGCCATAGCCTGTGTGGCTGAGCCATATTGTGCGGCAGCGGTAACACCTTCCGGGAATTCAGCCTGATTCCGACAACCACAAGTGCAGATTTTTACTTCAGCTCTATGGGCCGTTACTTCAAATTCACCCGGTCTCCCTGGTTCAAACACCTGTCGTTCAATATATTTGACCGGCTCACTATCAAGAAGAGACGCCTGACATTTATTGCATTCTTTAACCGGAAGGTACTCAATATAGTCAGGGATATCGACCTGTTTAAGACAAGTGCCCTGATGCCCTTTCTTTCCACCGGCTTTATTACCAGAAGACTGTCTCAGACTTTTAGGATTGGGTTTTTCATCCGATGGATCGGTACCTTATCTGCGGAAAGGTCGTCAGAATGATCTGGAGAATTACTGTTTTTACAAGGTTTTTGATAACCATCAGACGATGGCGGCTTGCTGCTGTTTTGACTGTTCTTGCCAACCTTTTCTTCCAATTCTCGACATCGCTCTTCCAGACAGGCAACTCTCATCCGCAGCTCTGCATTCTCTTTCAAGAGAATCTCAGCCGACATAGTTGCGGGTAGTTCTGGAATCATGCTGGCGAATATTGTGGAAAAATGGTGCTTAAGAGGATGGTATAAAAATCAGAAAATTCCAGATTTATGTGGGGGTGCTGAACAGTTACAATATTTATTGAGCTGGTCTCTGAACGACTGCAGGTCAGGTTCTCCCTGTACAGATAGAACCGAGTACCCATCCACCTTTGTCATAGAAGGCATTACCAAAGATGGGTCTATAACCGCTTTGGGCGCCTGGAATCCAAGGACTGATTACGATTCAGTCCGTGATGTAATGGGGACAGCCAAGAGAACGTGTTGCACTCAGTTTCATCCCGGTTCAGACCCTGTTTGCCACACATACAGCTCTGGCTAAGTTACCGTTAATGGTTGGAAGCACCAATGTTCAGTAATTCTGCTGATCAACCGGCCAACAGTTAATTTTTTTGCTGCCGTCAGTTCTCGCCTCCAGGCCAGATAATGGGGAAGGTAACGAGTTGCAACCCCTTGGAATACGCCGCCAATCCAGCGTTTTAAATGACTGTGATAAGAATTTACAGTCTGGATGTGGTAGATGCCTTCAACAACATGTTGACCTGCTGATGTCACCAGCTCCTTGAAGACAAATCCAAGCTTGTCAGCAAGTTTTTCGTGAGCGAGGTGTGCATCCGCACAGACCGTGGCCTGTATCGATATGCGGCCATTTAAATGCCTGCACAATTCATTAGCACTTTCGTTTTCTAATACACCGTCAACGGTATTTCGATTACGGTCCCGAGCCACCATTACCGGGACTTTTCGGGCTTTGTTGGGATCATTACCCCGCTTTCGGGTTGGCCGTGGAAGGCCTTCTCTTTGCCCTTTGAAGGATTCACGGAAAAATGTTTCATCAAGCTCAGTAATGCCACAAAGCTCTTCTGCTTGATCATTATTAATCACTTCAAGAAAGCGGTGACGCCAGCGGAACGCAGTTTTCAAGTCAATGGCATTCTCAGCAGCAGCTGGTCGCAAGACCATAGAGTGAGTCATACCTGCGAGGTACTTGTTCCATTTTTCAGGGTGCCTGAGCCTTGCCAAAGGCGTTCCACTAAAGGCGTTAAACGTTGAGTCGCAAGTCTTGCAGTGGTAGCGCTGTTGGCCATTTCGTATGCCCCAGCGACCAACGCTATGGCTTTTGCATTTGGGGCACCTGGGGTTTTCGGCAAATTGGGCAAGTATGCTCTTTTCTACGTCAGGTGTTGCATTATCGTTATTGGGTATAGATTCACTGTAAACAGGTTCAGAGTCAGTGGTTTCTACTACCTCGGTAACCTCTATTTGAGTACTAAGGAGCGAGTTGTTAAGAATGTCTCGCTGTTCACTGGTTAATGTTGAAATGGAATCAATAAAATTCTGGAAGAGTTCAGATTGCATATCACTCCCCTACAACGTAGATTTTATGGGAGTTTAGCTGATTCAACCATTAACGGTAACTTAGCCTACAGCTCTTCTGTAGTAAGAGAGAAATTCTTTACCAAGAACTTAGTCATCAATTATTCAGGGCAACTTACCGGCATTCGTATCCGCGCTGCGAATAACGCTCAGACAGTACCCACCATAACGATTAAAGGACGGCTGTAAATGACAGAGGTTAATTATTACAACATCACCCCTGACGACTGGAAAGGCACGAAGCTGAACTTCGTTGGAGATGAAACAGCATGTAATAGGCTTGCGGATAAAATTATAAAAATTATTGCAAATGATCCAGATGAGGACATAAGGACATACTCATTTGATAGCTCTACAACGCCCATGCTGCACACAGCAACTACGGTATTCTTGATTGATACTGCCTTGCATCCACAGCAAGTTCAAATGGCCAAGGATAATAAAGTTCTGCTTGTCTATATGACCTATGAGGAGGCTACAGGCTACTCTTAGGGTAGACATTAAGCTCAAAAAAGGTTCGTTTCCGGCGGCAGAACCCACCTTGAACAGCCACAATAAAGCTTCGAAACCATTATCAATGGCTGAACAAGATGAGTACTGCAAATAGTAGATTAGTTGAAAAAAACTGTTGACCTGTTTCGACCGGTCAGAACTCCTAAGTATGGCGGAACAGCTTGGTTTTACTATACGACAGCGAGATATCCGTCCTTTGGATTTTATCCTCTCACTGATCGATGCCCTCGCTGGTGATGGAAACTGCGATACCCAGGCGGATCTACACCGTAAATTTAACGAGTTGACGGGGCTGAATGTCTCTTATCGTTCTTGGGCAAATCAAGCTAAAAAGGACGCGCTGCCTACTCTTATCCTGTGGCTATGGGTGCAGTGTCTGGAAATATTTTCCCGCAAAGTCATGGCGTTTGATGAAGACAGTCCATTTTCAGAGTTTGAGCACATTCTGATTCAGGACGGTTCGTCACAAGCTGTCTATGATGCCCTGAAAGAAGCATTTCCCGGCAGGTTCTCAACGGTCAGTCCTGCTGCCGTCGAGCTTCATACGACAATGGATCTTCTCACCAACAACCTGGTGCGGGTGCAGCTGACTGAAGATACCCGTTCAGAAAGAGACTGTCTGCCACCACTGCCAACATCCATGGCCTATATCCTGATGCTAATGGATGCCGGTTATTTTGAGCTGGAACTCTTTGCCGCTATTGATGACAGGGAGGGTTCTTTTATCTGCAAGGCACCTCAGAGTATCAACCCGACGATACTCAGCGCGGTACGGGAGGATGGCAAGAATCTCAATCGCTACAAAGGACAAAAACTGAAGGATGTACTGTCTGGCTTCCCCAAAGACCAGTGCCTCGACCTGGATGTAGAATGGCCGGGATTCAAAGCCTGGCCATTCCGCTTGGTTGTCCGCTGGAATGACAAAAAACAGAAGTGGGTTTTCGTTGTGACCAACCTGAACCGGGTGGAGTTCACCTTGAGTGATGTGCTCCAGGCCTATCGTCTACGGTGGCAGATAGAGCTGATTTTCAAAGAGATCAAATCCTATTCAGGGTGGCATCGTTTTAACACCAAATCAGCGACACTGGTGTTTAGCCTGATTCTGATGTCCTTTGTGGTTGTGACGTTGAAAAGGTACCTTGCCCATGCTGCACAGGCGAACCTCTGTGAAAGTGGGAGCATTGAGGAAATCTCGACGCACAAGGTGATGAAAAGTGGGACTCACCTGTTTGGTAATGTGATTTCATCGTTGATAAATGCAGGAAAGTCATTGGTCTCATGCATTAAAAAGCTACTGGACTTCTGGGGAAATAATGCGAAACGAGAACACCCTGCACGGGATGGTTGTTCAGGGCGTACAAGATTAGGCTTCTGTGCAGTGGGTGGAGCTTAATGTCTACCTTAAGAGTATTCATTACTGTCCCGTTATTTTTTACATTGTTATTTTACATTGTTTTATGCTTATATTTTTATACCGCGCCGCCCCTGAAGCCCACCGGTATGAATCATCAATAGGCGCCTGCCCCGGCAAGGAAGATCTTGCATCCGGTTTTCAGCCAGTGACCGCCATATGGCAAACATCACTTTGCCGGTATATACCGGATCCAAAGGGATTGCCGTCTCATTCTCAAACGATTTTATAAACGACAGCAGCGCTTTTGTAGTACGAGCGTAGCCCCCATGATGACAGTCCGTCAACAGTCTCCAGTTAGGCAATGATTGAATCGTGTGATTATCGATAGCGTTGCGCAGGAAATCGCCCCCCTTAAGAACGGCAACACCGGTGACCTGCACCTCCGGCATGTCTTTTGCCGCAGCCAGCGCTACCCCTGAGAGAGTGGCTCCCGTCCCGCAAGCCAGCCAGATTTCATCATAGCTTCCGGCAGAGACTCCTCCTGCTGCAAGAATGTCGCGGCAACCCTGAACACCGAGAAAATTACTCCCGCCTTCGGGCACAACATGCACATCCTGCGCTGACAAGCCTAATTGTGATAAAAGATGATTGAGAAAGCCGTGCTCAGTTTTTCGACGATAATCACTTCTGGACAGGAAGTGTAATTGCATTCCCCAATTAACGGCATCGCTCAACGTTGCTGACAGTGATTTGCCCGGCTCCCCCCTGATAATACCAATGGTGGACATGCCAAACCGGTGACCCGCCGCAGCCAGTGCATGAATGTGGTTGGACCAGGCGCCGCCAAAGCTGAGAATGCTGGATTTGCCCCCCTGCTGTGCCGCGATAAGATTGTGTTTCAGTTTATACCACTTATTACCACTGATGCCGGGATCAAGTTGATCCAGACGCAACATATCAAGGGATACACCCGCTTCGTATAGCCACCCGGTATGCACTGACTGAACAGGAACCGTCTTATCCAATACATTAATAGATTCGCATACCATATGGGTTTCTGAAAATTCACTGAAAGCAACAAAAGAAGGAATATTACCCGGAATGGGTAATATTCCTGCTGAACCGATGAAAATCAAGCCAATCCCTGCACATCACTTCCTGACCTTACTCTTCCAACGGCATCACCTCCAGCGCTTGCAACATGACTGCAGCTTGCTCTTCCCCCTTAACCTCGCCCTGAATTTGCGCGGGAACATACCTCATATAGGACTTTCCGGT